>NZ_JASATG010000003.1:0-307074 GCF_038440195.1 Pseudoduganella sp. OTU4001
ACACAGTACGGCTTTTCCGGTAACGCATCCAACCAAGTTTTGGCAAGAAGATTCTGCAATTGCCCTGATCGAGCTTGATCTGCTTCGCATCCGGGAAACGGAATGCATCGCTGCATCCTTTGCGCTTATATCGGGGATATGCGGCACGTCCCGCGAAGAAATTCTTGAATGCCTGGTCCAGATGCCTTAACGCATGCTGCAACGCGTGGCATGGCGCCTCCCGCAGCCAGGGGGTCTCCTGGCTATGACGCCATAGGGTCAAGTTTTTCGCCATCGCCTCATAGCGGATATAAGGCTTTCCAGCGGCATGATTCTCCTTGAGCAATGTCAAAGCGCGATTGAAAACGTGACGGCAAGCACCAGAAAAGCGACACATTGCGCGCTGTTGCCGGCCATCTGGAACCAGCTCGAATCGGAAGGCTTGAAGGCGTACCATACCTTCAGTATAGTTTGGTCTATGACCAGTTCAAGCGAGCTCCGCCATGGAAGACATTGCGTCTTTATGATGCATGTCCATTTGGTCTTTGTCACCAAATACCGCCGCAATGTCTTCAACAGCGAACTTCTGGAAGACTTGCGCAAGGTATTCGCGCGCGTCTGCATCGACTTCGAGGCGGAGCTGATTGAATTTAATGGGGAAGATGACCACGTTCACCTGCTGGTGAATTATCCGCCCAAGGTGGCCATTTCGCGTCTGGTGAATAGCTTGAAAGGCGCATCCAGCAGAGTAATCCGGAAGAAGAACTACCCAAGCATCAGGCAGAAACTGTGGGGTGGAGCATTGTGGTCGCCCTCCTATTTCGCAGGCAGTTGCGGCGGCGCTCCGATTGCCGTGATCCGGCAGTACATTGAACAGCAGCAAGCGCCACATTAGGCAGTAAAGGACGGCTACGCCGTCCGCGCTCTTGACCCCGCCCTAAACGGCGGGGTTTGCCGCGCCCTCGATCAAGATATCGTTAGGTACTCAGTTCAAAGCCATGTATATTGAAACAGCTGTGTATGAAGCACCGCAAATAGCTGCCGGTCTCTCTCCCGTCTCGCGCAGTCCGGCGACTCCCGTTTGATTCCCTCGCTTGTTGGCCATGCTGGTTGCTGCCTATTAGCGAAAGCAACACCACCAGGGATTCAGATGACCAGAGCTTCAACAACATCGACTTCGCTGGACAATGTCGTTACGCGCGCCGAAGAAAGCGATCCGGAACTGCGTCAACGGCGCATTGCGCTGGACGAGGCCGGATTGCAGTTAAAGCAGTGCGCGCCGGACATGAAACCGCTGGCGCTCCAGGATTATCGGGCAGCGCTGCGCAACCTATTACATTATCTCAGCACAAGCTACATCAACTAGCTGTTCGCGCAGCGCTTGAGCAAATGTGCGAAACGGTGGGAACGCGGTCCGCAGAAACGCCTACAGCCGCTGCACCACGTGGATATTGATCGCCCGCATCCCGTACGCGGACTCATCCAGGTCATATGAAACCAGCTTCTCTTCGAGGCTTCCGGCTTGCTGCTGACCGACAAAGTCTCCAATATCTGCACTGACATCATAGCCCCCGGCGTCAGGCCTGATCTGCCCGATACCCTTCAACCGGCTAAACCAATGGACAGTTCCTGTATGCATACTCATGTGAGTCTCCTTTTTTGTGGACGAACGAATCCAGTTCTCAAGTAGAGCCAGCGGTCGAGGATCGGACGGGAATGGCGCAAGGGCCGAACAGGAAGGAAACAGGACGGTGACAAAGAACCGATTTGGGAGTCGCAGTCTATAGGAAAGTAGCAAGTTTACCTAGCACTGAGTGCAATTTGCAGGATACTTCCGCCAAACAACGTTTATACCAAACGAAAAGGCCTGCGATAAACGCAGGCCTTTTGAATTCTGGTGGGAAGTGCAAGTTTCGAACTTGCGCCCCCAGCAGTGTGAATGGGACTGTTTTCCTAGTGCGCGCCCAACTTTCGCGTCTTACGGTGTCTACAATTCAGATTCACCCAGGTTTTTCATACTTTTTTCATTCTCTGTCGCGCCAAAAACTTTCGTTTCGCCGTCGTACCCGGCCGCAAGTATACCGCGCGGAGATGGCGATGAGGCCACTTCGTTTCAGACCGCCGGAAGTGGTGCCGACTGCCGCACTCGGCGCCCGCTGTTCCCGTACTCAATCCGATCCAAATACAGGGCACTCAAGGGCCGGTATTGAAGGCAGGGCTTGTGCAAGCACTATGGCGAAGGCTGCGCTTCACCGAGCGGGTTTGCCATTTATGCAGAACAGTGCAGTAGCGCCACAATCAGTTCGGCGTGTCCCTGCTAAGGCGTTTATGCCGATACATCTCTTCATCGGCGCGGACAAGGTACTCGGACAGAGGCACGTCGCCAAAAAGGTCGCAACTTATGACCCCAATACTCAACGACAACGCGCAGCCTGCCTCCTTACCCACGTTGAACAGTGACATACGCTCTTCCAACCGTTTCACGATAGCGGGCGGCGTGGCGTTATCGAAGGTAAACGCAGCGAACTCGTCGCCCCCAACTCGCCCGACCACATCGGCCTCCCGGAATACACTCTTGAACATGGTCGCTGCATCGCGGATCAACCGGTCGCCCGCCGCATGGCCGAACTGATCGTTGATACGCTTCAACCCATCAACATCAGCGAAGATCACAGCGCACGCCATCCCTTTTCGGCGCGCGATCAGCAAACACTGCTCGGATTTGGACAGGAAGCCACGCCGGTTCTGCAACCCGGTCAGTTCGTCCTGTGCCGCCAGTTCGCGTGCCGCCACCTTTTCGTGCTCACTCACGCGGAGTTCTTCGATGTGGCGCGACTGGGTCGCCGCAAAGACCTGATACTGTTCATGCACCGCTTCCTCCCTATGCAACTGGACCAGAAGGCTGTTAAGACGAACCCCGGCCAAATCCGCGACCAGTGGCAGCAGCTTAAGTGCATGCTCTTGCATTGCCGCCGCAGGGGGCGCCTTCCAGCTCAAGGCAATATAGCCACCACCGGCTCCGCTCGACAAGGGACTCACGACTTGCATGCCATCTTCCAATGCTAAGGCCTCTGCAGCCTCGCCCTGTCCGCCGCCAATGACCAACTGGCGTACACTGCGGCACATCCGATGGTTCAGCTCCAGGCATGCACTGTCCAGCGGCGTGTCCAGGTAATAGCAGCTGTCGCCGCTATCGGCGTTACTGATGAGTAAGATTGCATCAAGCCGCAAAGCGGCCAGGTACTCCGCGATTGCGCGCAAGGCTGACTCGATATCGACGGCGCACATTAGCGCTTTCGCCATCCCGAACAGCAATGTGAGCTCGCTCTTTGTTGGCTTATGCCGTAACACGGTCTGCACTGCCCCTCCCGTTTGACCTGGCAAGATTGCCCGCAGCATCGTCGCACCTTGGACCTGCAGGACGGAACTGCCTCCGCACCGGCAATTACGCTGGCGCTTCTAACGGCGATTGCTATTTCGTGCGCAAAATTTCGTCTCAATAGGCATTTTCGATGATCCACCAAGTTCGGTAGATAGCACTAGGTTCCACCGACAAAGCCATGTATATTGATTGTACCGCTTCACAGCACCGCAAATTATTGCCGGTCTCCGTCCTGTCTTGCCGTTGGTGGCAACTCCTGCCCGATTCCCACGATTGTTGAACCTGCTTGTTGGCGCGCTTCGCCGGGCCAGTCCCGACCATCCATATCTTTCAGGAGCTTTCATCATGTCTACGCAAACCGGTACCGTAAAATGGTTCAACGACGCCAAAGGCTTTGGCTTCATCACGCCTGACTCAGGCGGCCCGGACCTGTTCGTCCACTTCCAGGACATCCATGCCCCGGGTTTCAAATCCCTGACGGAAAACCAAAAGGTCTCCTACGAACGCGGCACAGGCCCTAAGGGCGAGAAGGCGACGAACGTCTGTCCCACTTGAGTGCCCGGCAAGCGACGGGAACCCTTTGCCGAACCTGCGCACTGCCGGGGCTGTTCGGTACCGGTTCGCCTCCCCTTCCGCCGGGAGTTTGGCCTGGCATGATCGGAATAGTGAACCTGCTATGGTCAGTGGCTGCCCTGACGATATCCAATCCAGTCCACCGCAGCGCAACCACTGAAGCGGAGGCAATATGAAAGACGTCACCCGACCCAACGAAGGCATGGCCTTGGTGGTCTATGCAGCAATTGAAATGGACGCATCCTTCGGCTGCGTGTTCGCATGGCAACATATGCAAATGCATGCCGTTCCACAATGTGTAGCGATGAGGGTACTCTCCCTGCTTGGCCCACGGCGCGCCTCGACTTCGAATGGCCGGCGCTCAATTGAGCAAGTGCATGTTACAGAACATGCGGCAAAGCGCGCAGGATTGGCGACGGTCATCAAGTTCCAAGTCCCCAGGATAAACACCAAACTCTCCGACACGATCGACCAGGCGATCGAGATGATGGGGATGCACAATCGCTTCTACGCCGAAGCGCTGCTGCGCATCCATGCCGTCAAAACACCAGCTATCATGCGGGTCCTTTTCGATGCGAAGCGCCGAAGGCGCATCGCCTCACTGTTGGTTCCTCCACCGCCGGCCCACCGCTTACGATTGTTGCACACGGCCTGAAGCCACCGTCCCGCCAGCGGAAGTTGTGGTGCTGAGACGCCGCTTGCAGATCTCAGTTTCTTGGCTTCGTATCCTGCACAAGATGGCGGTGGATTTCGGCCGTCAACATTTCGATTCGCTCCGCCATCATCTTGGTGAGTTCTGTCAGCTCAGTGTTCTGACGGAGCAGCTCCAACATGCGCGCTGATTGCTTGGCCGAAGCAATGGCGATCGCTTCGCGGTGCTTGGCATCGGCTTCAGAGTGGGCCTTGTCCCGTGCCGCCTGTCGCGTTTGTGCCAGCAAGATCAGCGGTGCCGCGTAGGCAGCCTGCAAGCTAAACGCCAGGTTCAAGAGAATAAAGGGGTAGACGTCAAAATTCGTCAGACCCAACACGTTGGCTGTAATCCAGATGGCGACAATGATGGTTTGCACCCCGAGAAAAACCGGTGTACCGAAGAAGCGCGCAAAGGCTTCCGCCTTCAGTCCGAACAGATCACTCCCAAACGTCTTGGATAAGTGCTCGTGCGGGCGATGAAACCGCAAATGATCGATATGCAACTCGCTGGCCGACGACAAATTTTCTCTCTGAGATGAGTTCATACAAGCTCCACACATTGCCCGGAATTGATTCGTTCACTATAACTCAAGCTGTGAACGGCAATGCCAGTCCGCTGTCGCAGAACGTCAGTTCACCGATAAAGATAGTAATGGCCTTTCAATGTGCAATACTCCAAATAGGAAGGAAAAGGTCAATGATTCACGCTCCTGAGCGAACGCGTCGCCAAAACGTGTGGATGACCGAGCTCGTGCAATACGGCGGTTCCCTGAGGGGAGTTATTGGTCTCGCCGAGGCTCACCGCTACCTGCTGTCCCGATGCGTTCCGCAGCACGTCGTTGATCGGCTTCTCTCTTACGTTAGGGGCCCGCGCCGCTTATAGTGATACAGGATTTCTGATGGAGGGAACATGCCGATTTATCGTTCCGAAGGCTTGCGTGCATATACCGAGTTCGAAGCAGCGCTTGCTGAAGAACATGCGGTGGTACATGAACTGGCTCAATGCGCCAAGATAGACGTCTACAACCTCGTCGCAAGTGATCTGTTTGATCGGGTTGCAGTCGCACATGAAAAAATGTTGGCGGCCTATAAGACCATTGAATGCTTCAAGCAATAGCTTCTACTGGTTTGCTGCATCCAATTCACGTCATACCAGCAGCGCAAGCCGGTCAAGGCGAGGCAATTCCTATGCTGCGGAGCGCGCGATACGAATTCGCTATGTCCCGAGCATTTGCAAAGTGCTAGCGTACCTAACCGAATTCGATCACGTGCGAAGCGAGGAAATCATGAGGACTATCTATTCCGATCGAAGGCTGGACGGGGAACAAAACCGTCACCTTGATCATGCCGTCGACCTGGTGCGCACGCATGGCTGGCATTATGCAGTCGTGTACCTGCGCAACCAACACATTCCGGATGCGATCATTCAACGCGTACTCTTTGGTGATTGGCAGCGCCGTCGGGTATCGGCCAACAAGCTCGTCATCTGCCAACGCCTGCAGCCAGGCGGACCGGTGAGCTAACCGCCGCCCAGGCGCCGATCGTAGCAGCGCATAAGTGGCCGCCCTGTGACGCCATGGACAAGTATGGACGCCGCCACCACACCTAGGGTCAATGTCACCAGTTGCTGCGCAGACGCGCCCGAGACGCCATGGTTGAGCGCGAACTCCAGGTAATACACCGAACCTATACCACGGATGCCCAACCATCCGACCAGCATGCTCTGCTGCAGGGGAACCGCAGCACCAGCCATCCCCAACAGGACCGACAGCGGCCGCACCACCAGGAACAAGGCGGGAACAAACCACCATAGACTGGCGGGGTTGGCAATGTACGGCAACATGGCGCCAACCACCAGCACAATGCCGAGTTCAGCAATTCGCTCCAGCTGTTCATTGAAGCCAAGCACCGCACGCGTCATCACCCCGCTGGCGTGATGCGAGTGGGTTGCTGGCTCGTTCATGCCTGGCGCCATCGGCTTCGTCCCCAGCAGCGGAAAGTTACGCGCGCTGCGCAGTGCCATCCCGGCAAAGAACACCGCCAGGAAGCCGGACGCGTGGCACAGCTGGGCGGCACCGAACGAAATAGCGATCACACCGAGCGCCAGGAACTCGTCCAGACCTGTGGCACTTTGGTGGCGCGTCCGCAAGTAAACCACCAGCTTGCCAAGCAGCGCGCCAACCAACACGCCGGCTGCGATACCGCCGACCATCGACCATAACAAGTCCAGCGCCCACCACTGCCTGCCGGACTCGCCAAGGTCGTGCAACTGCATCAGCCCCAATCCCAACAGCACCAGAGGAAACGCGGTGCCATCATTCAAAGCCCCCTCCCCGGCCAAGCTGAACCGAGCGGTGTCATGGATGGCGCCAGGTTCCGCCTGGATAGCCGTCGCGAGCACGGGGTCGGTAGGGGCCAGTATCCCGCCCAGCAAAACAGCCACCCCGAGCGGCATGGCCAAACCATAAACGCCAATGGCAGCGATGAGGGCGACGGTAATGGTCATCGATATGAATGCGAGACGATACGGAGCGATCCAGCGCCGGTCCAGGATAGGCACCTCCAGCTTCAGGCCAACGGAGAAAAGCGAAATCAACAACGCAATTTCCGTCATCAGCTCAAGCGTGGCGGCATCCTTGATCGGATGCAGGTCGATAATGGAAATTCCCAACGGCCCCAGCACCATGCCCCCCACCAAGTAGACCATCGCGCCACTGAGCGGTAGGCGAGACAGCAGCGTCCCGGTCAGCATCATGGCGATCAGGATCAGTCCTGCCAACAGCGCCCAGCCTGGATTCGACATTGATTCCCCGTTATGCGCGTTTCCCGCAAGCCGCCCGTGCATTTATATCGCACTCAGCCCATCGCGCGCGCTCCTCTTTATGGTAGCGCATATAATGAAAGCAGGACGCCGCCACGCGCCTTCTGCTCCGACGGAGGCTGGCATGGGATGCATGTTTCAGTGGGCAGCTTGCTACTGCCGCGCAGATGGCAGTCTTGGTCGCGTGTACCTCGATCCAAGCGCAGAGCCTGTCGGCGTTGCACTGATGGATGCGTTCCTTCGTTGGGATACCGGTCAGCGACATCCGACGCGTGACACGCCAACACCCCATCCCGGAACACGGAGGCAACTTTGCTGCATGATTTCCTTCAATATAATCGCAGCGAGCTAATTGCGCGCTGCCGCGACAAAGTGGCTCTGCGCGAACATTCCGCTACACCGGAACAGCTACTGCATGGTATCCCGTTATTCCTGGACCAGTTGGTGAATGCGTTACGCATGGTACAAGCCGAATGCACTGGCAACGGAGAGGATCTTTGCGCCTTCGTGTCAAGCGGTTCCTCCCACGCAGCCATAGGGGCGGCGGCCACGCTAAATGGCCAAGATATGCTTAGCCTCGGATTCCGCGTCGACGAAGTGGTCCATAACTACGGCGATCTGTGCCAGGCCATTACCGACCTGGCGGTCGAACGCGACGCCCCGTTCGAAGTGGATGAGTTCCGCACATTGAATAGCTGCCTTGACGTCGCCATCGCACACGCCGTCACCGCTTTTAGCCAACAACACGAGGCGCTCGCTGCGGACCGTCATGACGCCGCGGAAAACCAGCGCATGGGCTTCTTTGTACATGAACTGCGCAATCTCCTCGGCACCGCCGAGCTAGCGTTTGCAGCCTGCAAAATGGGCAACCTCCCGCTCTCCGGCGCAACTGGCGGTATTCTGAACCGCAGTCTCGGCGGAATGGAAGGTCTGATCAACAGCACCATAGATATCGTCCGCGACAAGCAACTCCATCACGAACACGATGTGTTTTCCCTGGCCGACTTCATTGCGGAAGTGGGAGCGACTGCGTCACTGGCAGCGATTGCGAAGGAACGCAGGCTGCGGATCCTTCCGGTTGACCGCCAATTGGCCATTCGCGGGCAGCGTCCGATGTTGCTCGCCGCCATCATCAATCTGCTGCAGAACGCGTTCAAATATACGCACCCGCACACCGAAGTGACATTATCCTGTCACGCCAGTCCTGACCGTATCCTGATCGACGTCGCTGATCATTGTGGCGGCATCGGCCACGATTTGGCGAAGCGCATGTTTCAGCCGTTTGAACAAGGCAGCGCAGACCGCTCTGGCCTCGGGCTTGGCCTGGCTATCGCAAAGCAGTTCGTTACGGAAAATGGAGGATCCCTCAGCGTCCGTGACATTCCGGACATTGGCTGTGTGTTTACGGTCAGCCTTCCGCGTCATTCCATGCCGAACTAAGGACAGCGCGAACTTGTCGGCACGCATAGTGGCATAGTAATACCCGGTCATTGTGCAATACTTGATTCATGCCGAAGGAGTGCGCGATGAACGAAAATACCGGGACCACACGGCGTGAAGACGTTTGGACCGCCGCCGTTGTGCAATATGGCATCGTCCTAAGCTCGATCGTAGGAGTTGCCGGCGCTCAGCGCTATTTGCTGTCCCGCTGCATTCCCTTGCGCGTCGTCGAGAGGGTTCTGTGCGCCCCCATCGACTCCCGCCGCACGCCGACGCGCGCCAAAATGCAAACCGAGTAGAGTGCCAAGCCGGTCCCACGCGCTAGTGTGGCGCCCGTCCACGTTGCCGCTTGTGGCGATACATTTCTTCATCCGCCCGAGCCAGGTATTCCGAGAGCGTTTCCTCGCTATGGAGATCGCAATTGATCACGCCAATGCTCATCGACAACGCGAGCCCACGATTTTTATCGGCATTATATTGGGCGATCTTGGCGCGAATGCGGTCGACGATGGTCGGCGGTGTCGCATTGTCAAACGTGAATGCCGCAAATTCGTCGCCGCCGACCCGCCCCACCACGTCCGCGTGACGGAACGCTGTGGAAGATGTGCGCCGCATCGCGAATCAGCCCATCGCCGGCCGCAAGGCCCTGCTGGTCATTAATCAGCTTCAACCCGTCCACATCAGCGAAAATCACCGCGCACGCCAACTCCTGGCGGCGGGCGATCAGCAGGCATTGCTCCGATTTGCGAGGCGCTTCGACCTTTTCATGCTCACGCGCAGTTCCTCCATGTGGCGCATTTGGGTCGCAGCAAAGGCATGGTATTGCTCCTGCACTACCTCGTCCCGGTGTAACTGGCCCAGGAGGTTGTTGAGGCGGCCACCGGCCAGTTCTGCAACGCGTGGCAGGAACTGGAGTGCTTGCTGCTGCACAGCCTGCTGCGGCGGGACCTGCCAGCTCAGTGCGATGTATTCGCCGTTCGCGTCATCCGAAAACGGCGCCACCACCCTGTCCGATTCGATCGATCAATCATGTCAGGACGCTGGTTATGCTATCGTCTATTCTGTCGAATCCACCTGGTACAGTGCCATGTCATGCTTTCCAGAGCGCCGGCAGCAATGCGTGAAGGCAGCGGCCATTGATCATGCGATTGATCTGGCCTGCACGCATGGCTTGTCTTTTTCCTCGGCCTATCTGCGTAACCAGAATCTAAGCAGCGAGACGATTACGCGAGTCCTGTCCGGACCGCAGGACCAACATCGCAAGCATCAATTTTCCAGGCCACATGCCCAATCGCCATATGCATCGGAGTCGCGGGACTCCGGCAATTCATCTGTCCGACAGCTGAGTTATAGGTCGCGCCCGGAACTGGGTCCTTTGCGGTGATCGCGGGAAAGTGTAAGCGCTGAACTACTAATTAGGTAAGCGGACGATCACTGCGCCGTCGGTCCGAACATTTCCCAGTGCCGCTGAACTCAACGCGGGCGGCGGCTCGCATGAGCACCGATGCAGCAAGCGAAACTTCCACGCCTGCATCCATCGCAGCTTGAAATGCGGCCTCCTGGCCGAACTTATCCCGCGTCAGAAGCGCAAGCGATAATCTGTCGGCCGTCTGCAAGTCGGTTCTTCTGGTCATTACCCATAGTAGGACGCATGGAAGGATGGTGTCGCACGCAAGCCTGCCGGAACGGCGCTCAATTTCGGCGAAGCAACGATTCGTAGGCGGTTCGGAACTGATCGTCGCCAGCCCATTTCGCTGCAATTTGTTTGGCGCCCGCATTCGCCGAAGCGATCACAAACGAGGCATTACCTCGATGACGCAACACGAATGGGCGGTCCCGCTCCGATGCGCCAAAGAACGCCTGCGCGGCCTGGCCAGGATCGCTGTACTCCGTACCGCGCTGGCCGATCTTGCATATCACGGTGTACGCTGTCCCACCATTACGACCACCCGGCTTGCCATGCATCGACAAAGATCGTCATCGCATCCTCCAACGCGTTGATTCCTGATTAAACGGTCACCCAGAAAGGAATTATTCCGCTGGCAGGCAGAAATGCATAGTTGGGCGCGCGACAGGTCGCTATGGTTCCCCATCCAAAGTGCGACGCGGCCCGTAATTGATTACACGTACGACTACCTTAGCTGGAACACCAGACAATCGTAAAAACTCCCCGCTGACCCGAAAGCCCTGGCGGAAATTCAACTCAAAGCTCTTGCTTACGACCGCAGCAAGAGGGACATTCGTCCGACGCTCGATGTTCATTGCGTCACGCTTTCCGGTCGGGCCGAAGTCAGCGGCAGCAACACAGTGGCGGCACATCCCCCGCCTGGTGTTGCGCGACCCATCGTCACGGTGCCGCCATGCATTTCCACCAGCGAACGGACCAGGGAAAGACCAATGCCCGAGCCTGCCCGCGAATGGTTCTGCGGGGCCCCATTCTGCGCATACATGTCGAAGACGAAGGGTAGAAACGCGGGGGCGATCCCGGGCCCGTTATCCTGGACCGTGATGCTGGCGCTGGCGCCACTGCGCGCGACAAGCACTGAAATTGATCCCTTCGCGGGAGTGAATTTGACCGCGTTGGACAATAGATTAAAGAACACCTGGACCAGTCGATCGAAATCGCCCAGTACCAGGAGGGGATCCCGGCAAAATTGGGTGGTGAGCTTTTGCTGGCGCGCCTCGGTCAGCGGCCGTACCATTTCAAGGGCTGCCGCCATCACGTCGGCCGTCCTGACTTGTTGCAGATCAAGCGCGAACTTGCCATTTCGGATGCGCGTAACATCGTCCAGCCCGTTGACCATGTGTACCAGGTAGTCAAGCTGCCGGGTAAGCGTCTGGCGCAAACGAGGCAAGCGTTCGTCGGTGGCCGTTAAGGTATCCAACGATGTGGCGACCAGCTTGATCGGCGCCAGTGGGGCGCGCAATTCATGGGCAAGTACGGCAAAGAATCGATCCTGATTCGTTAGCGCGATCTCTGCCTCGGCTTGCGAATCCCGCGCGCTCAACGCAGCACACAAAAGATGCAGGTTAGCCTCGCGCAGTCTCAATATAATTGCGTTGTCGCTAGGCGGCCCCATCCCGGCTTCATTATCCAGCAGTTCCATCCCAGCCTCCGATTGGCGCTAACGCACTAGCATCCTGCCACGATATTCCTATCCCGGTCGAAGTCAAGGCTTTTCCCTACCCCTTACCCGCCATGGTCAGCGCAAACTCCGTGGCCGGCAACGGCGGGAACAGGTGGAATCCCTGGCCAGTGTCGCACGCATGCGCCCTTAAGAAGTCCAGTTGTTCCGCTGTTTCAATGCCCTCGGCCACAACATGATGGTGCAACCTGTTGCCAATACTGATCACCGAATCGACCAGCACTTCCTCGGATCCCGGATGGATGCCCGCAACAAACGTCTGGTCAATCTTCAATGTGTCGATCGGAAATCGCCGCAAATAGCCCAAACTGGAGTAGCCGGTGCCGAAATCGTCGATGGCTATGCGGATCCCGGCAGCACGCAAGGCCTCGAGTTTCTGGATCGTCGCCGCGCTATCGCGCATGAGGGTCCCTTCGGTTAGTTCCAGTTCGAGCGACTGGGGAGGCAGACCGGTCTGGGCCAACGTCGCGAATACGGCCTGCAGGAAGTCGGAGCATTCGAATTCCTGCGCCGAGATATTGACACTGATGGTCTGCAGCGCATAGCCAGTATCTTGCCACGCCTTGGCTTGCCGGCACGCTTCGCGCAAGACCCAGCGGTCGATCAACTTGATAATCCCGCACTCCTCGGCAAAACCGATGAATGCCTTCGGCAACAGCAGCCCTTTGGTTGGATGGTGCCAGCGGATCAAGGCTTCCGCACCGGCGGTGCGGCTGCTGGCCAGGTTGACCTGGGCCTGGTAGTACAACTCAAACTCGTTCTGCTCCAGTGCCTTGCGCAGATCCACCTCCATGTGATGCCGTGCCACGGCACGCACATCCATGGGAGGCTCGAAGAATGCGAAACTGTTGCGTCCGTGCTCTTTGACGCTGTACATCGCAATGTCCGCATTGCGCATCAGTGCGTCAATATCGGCGACGTCATCCGGATAGATGCTAATGCCGATACTGGCGCCAATATGGAGTACGTGATGTGCGATGTTATACGGTGCGGTCAGCAGATGATGGATATGGGCGACACGGGCAGAAACATCTTCCGCATGCGCCACATCCGCCAACATGGCCACAAACTCGTCGCCGCCCTCCCGGCATACGGCGTCCGAACCACGCACGCTGGCAGCCAGGCGTTGCGCTACAGCTTGCAGCAAGAGGTCACCAATGCCATGCCCGAGCGAGTCATTGACTACCTTGAACCGGTCAAGATCAATGAAGAGCAAGGCCAGCTTGGCTCCTTGCGCCGCCGCGTGCGCAATGTGGTCGGCCAGCTGTTTCTTGAACTGTCGGCGATTAGGCAGTGTGGTAAGGTGATCATGATGCGCGAGATGGGTCATCTCCGCCTGGGCGGCACGCAATTGTTGCGCTAGTTGTTGCGCATTGATGCCGGAGATGAGTAATTGCCGATTGGCTTCCTGAAGCCGGGCAATGTGATCGCGCAGTTCGCCTTGCAGGCGCGCGTTCTCAACTGCGATCAGGTCGGGCATGGGAGAAACTTTGGTCCGCCGTGGACGGCGTCCCGGCAGCGATGGAGGTTCCGCGACTGCAGACGGCCTGGCGGGATCTGAACGCCGGTCGCGCCTGGTCTTGCGCCGTTCCTCCCAGCTTGTCATACCTCCCCCCTATGATTCGGAAGTCTCACCTCGTCGCACCTTGATCGGACGGCCCGACAGGATGCCTTCGTAGTCATCAAATCCGGGACCAATCACAATCTTGTCGTCGGAAATGTCGAACAGCCGGATGGCCTTGCTATGTCCGCTGCCACGCACTTTCACAACCGAGATCACGCGCCGGAACTCGCCCGCCATTTCAATATAGCGCTGCATGATGATCGCGTCCGCCAGGAACGCGTTGCCGTAGGGGCTGAAACGCAGATCCGTATAGCGGTCCTCCAGTTCCGTGGTCATCAGCACCGTCACGCCCATGCTGGTCAGGACCGTTACCAGTCGGTACAGCGATTCCCGGAAATCATCCTGGAATGCAGGCGCCAGCGCGAGCTCGAAGCCCGACAGCGAATCGATCACCACGCGCTTGGCATCCAACGCGCGGATCATGGTCACCATCTCGTACAGTGTTTCGTCAATCGAGAGATCGAGCGAGTGCGTATCGATCACGCCGATTTTCCCGGCCCGGACAAGGTCATCGAGTTTAGGGCTAAGCAGCTGACTGGGGCTCTTCTCAAAGGCTGCGATAACGCCAGTCTCACCGTTGCGCACGCCTTCGGCCAGGAACTCGGTCGCCAGCACGGATTTTCCAGAGCCAGATGGCCCCACCAGCAGAGCCGAGTAGCCGGCGGGAATGCCGCCGCCCAGCATCTGGTCCAATTCAGCGACACCAGTTGACAAACGCCGCTGTGCGGCAGATGCAGGGCGATCGCTTCTTGACGTCATGCCGCGCGAGACCACGGCGCGCGGGAAGATGTGCAAGCCGTCCTTGCTGATCCGGAACGTGTGGGATCCTGGACTATTGGCCTGGCCCCGCATCTTGACGATCTGAATCTTGCGCACAACGGAGTTGCGCTGCGCGCTTTGCGACAACCAGAAAATCCCGTCGGCAATTGTGTAGACAGGGCCGGTCTGGGACTCGTTCTCGACATACTCGCCAATCAGGAAGGTCGTCGCATGCCAACTGGTCATCTGCATCGACAAGCGCTGGACGAAGTGCTGCAAATCAGCCGGCCCTTTGTCGTTGTAGTCACTGGCCTGGACGATGGAACGGAAGGAATCCACGAAGATCAGGCTCGGCATGAATGCCTTGGTTTCCTCCGCAATGCGCGCCAGCACCAGGTCATAGTCGCCACTCATAATCTCGTCTGCGAGATTGACGAACTTGACGAAGCTCCCGGCCTTTTTCAAGTCAAAAAAGGAAAACTGCTGCTGGTAGCGCAGCATCTTCAGCGAAGGCTCCCCCAACACCGTGAAGAAGATGGCGCGGCAGTCGGGCCCCGCCAATGAGAACATCATCTGATGCGCCAGCGTCGTCTTGCCGCATCCAGGCGCCCCTGCGATGAGGTTGAATGAAAACTCCGGGATACCACCTCCGAGCAATTCGTCCAGCCCGGGAATACCCGTTGCCAGGCGTTTGATGATTACCTTATTGCTCATGTCTAATTATCCTCGCCCAGGGCACCCAGGGCATCGTCTCCCCACGCCGCACGCAAAATGCCGTCGGTCAGGGAATCGCCAATTAAAGAAGCCACGAGGTCAACGAAACTCGACAGCAGGGCCGCGCTCGCCGCCAGTGCGTCCTCGTGGGTACGGGTTGCCAGCGTCAACCGAAGGTTGTCCAGTTCCGTCTCTGCGCTGGAGGCTGGTTCCGCGTTTATCCATGGATATGCTTGCGCGGTCAGGAAGAGCGTTCGCTCAAGCAGGAAATTGAAGCCATCTTCGCTCACCAGTGACGCCACCTGCAGACGCAGGGGGCGCAACAAAGCGATGAGCGCACTGCCCGGCTCACCGGCCGGCAATGACAATAGCAATTCCTTGATCTGTTGGCGCCGAGCCCCAGGGTTTTCCATATCAATCTGAATACACTGCGAATTTGATCCAATCGGACGTTGCATGCATTCAGGCAGGACAGCGCCGCATCGATCCTGTGCAAGTGGCGTGACGTCATTCGAGAACGGCTGCAATTTCAAATCATATATCATTCTCTGCGCCATTGATAGGCATACCATACGGGTTCCCCCCGGGCTCCGGCTGACCACCAGGCGGGCGCTGCGCGAGAGCTGCGTCGAGGTGTTCCTTCGCGTACTGCAGGCCAAGCGTCCGGGCCGCCTGCGCTGTCCAGGCAATCACGTCCACACGGTAATACCGGGGCAGCCGTTCGTCGATGTGCTGAATCGTCAAGAAGCAATGCCGTCGCGCACTGGTTTTACCCCGTTTCGCCTGATCCACCACGCAGCAAATCTCGTGGCTACGATAGAGTTCCATGGATTGCTCCTATGAGGCACGAATAGATTTGCCGCCGTTCCGCTCAGGCTACAGGAAAGCTGGCGACGACGTGTAGGCGCGCCGGCTCAATCACGGTAGGAGCGAACGCCGGAGGCCAGGAGGGCTTGCTGCCGCCGAGGCTGGGCTTGGCACTCCATACCCCGCAGCGCGCCTTCACGCATGGACCTGACCGCAGCAATGCCGTTGTTGCGCCGCGCACGCAAGGTTACCGTGGCCGTGTCCAGCCGCGCTATCTGGCGTACCATAGAATTGACGCTTCCAGCAATGGCCCCGCTCCACCGATGTGGGCCGGGGCGTGCCCGATTCTGATGTAGCACCTGGCCTGGCAAGGAGCACGCGAAACATGGAAACTCTCACCGCGAAAGCGCGCGAACGCGTTCTTGACATCCTGAACCGTGGCCGCGACATGACGCTGGCCACCGTCCGTCCGGATGGCTATCCCCAGGCAACCACGATCAGTTACGCCAACGACGGTCTGGTCATCTACGCCGGCATCGGCCTGGGCAGCCAGAAAGCCCACAACATCCAGCACAACAACAAGGTATCGGCCACCATCGATCTCGACTATCCCGACTGGCACCACATTCTCGGTCTATCGCTCGCCGGAACCGCCGAGTTTGTGCGGGGCGACCAACAGATCGCGCACGCGTCGCAGGCCCTGCTGCACAAATTCCCGCAGGCGGCAGAGTTCATGACGGCCGAGGGCACGCTGCCATGGCAAGGCATGCTATTGCTGCGTATTGTTCCGAGCGTGGTCTCCTTGCTCGATTACAGCAAGGGCTTCGGGCATACCGAGCTGTACGCGGTGCGCGGGCCGGCCTAGCCAGTGCTCAATGCGCGCGGTCGCGCGCGAAGTCGATAAACCCGCGCTCCACCGAGGTCGACAGCAGCCGCACCTGCAGCAGCTGTCCGAGCCGAGCATCGGGCAATTCGCCCACCAGGCGCCCTTCGGCTGGCGGCGCAAAGATCCTGACCCAGATCCCTTGCGTATTCACGCCCGAGACGATGGCGCGGAATACCTTCCCCACCGAATCGTGCAGCAGCAAGGCGGCCTCCGACTTGCGCATTTGCCGCTCCACTTTCCGCGCGGCGTCTTCCTGTCCCGTGCAATGCAAGGCCAGCTCGCCCAGCTCGCTCAGCGTGTAGGGCGGCGGGCTGCCCGCCAGAACGGCCTTGAGCAAACGCTGCGTCACCAGGTCGGGGTAGCGCCGGTTGGGCGCGGTCGAGTGCATATAGTCCTGGACCGCCAGGCCGAAATGGCCAATGGCGGGCTCGCCCTGGCGCTCCACCACATACTCCCCTGAGCCCATCAGCTTGATGATCTCCAGCGACAGGTCGGGAAAGCTGGCCGGCGCCAGGCGGTGTTGCCGCGCCAGGAAGTGCTCTAGCTTTGCGGCATCGGGCTGGGCCGGCAGTTTGGCGCCATAGCCATGCGCCAGTTCCACAATGCGCTGCCAGCGTTCCGGCGAGCGCACCACACGCCGCAGCGAGGTGGCGCCATGCGCCATCAGGAAACGGGCGGTACAGCCATTGGTGGCGATCATGAACTCCTCGATCAACTGGCGCGCCCGGTTATGCTCTTGCAGGCGGATATCCGCGATACGGTTGCCTTCAAACACGGCCCGCGGCTGGAACGTTTCGAACTGCAGCGCGCCCGACGCCAGGCGCAGCGACCTGAGCAACTGCGCCAGCTGATCCTGCAAGCGCAACTGGGCATCCAACCCGGCCACCGCCTGCACGGCCGGCGGCATCGGGGCCTCGCCCTGCAGCCACGCCGAGACGGCGTCGTATGCGAGCTGGGCTTGATTGCGTACCAGCGCGCGATAGATCGTGGCGTCGGCCAGCACGCCGGCCGCCGAGAAGTCCATCTGCACCACCACTGCCAGCCGGTCGGCATGCGGCGCCAGCGAGGTCAGGTCAGTACATAGGAGCTCGGGCAACATGGGGAAGCTGCGGGCCGACGTGTAGACCGACGTCGTATTGTGATGGGCATGGGCGTCGACCGGCGAATCCTTCTTGACCAGCGCATCGACGTCGGCAATGGCCACCAGCAAGCGCAGGCGTCCCGTGGCATCCACCTCGCACACCGTGAGCTGATCAAGATCGCGCGAGTCGTCATTGTCGATCGAACACCACAGCAGGCCGGTAAGCTGCCGTACCTGCGCGCCATCGTCGCGCGCCGGCCCGGTCAGCCGGTTAAGCTGTTGATGGACGGCAAGCGGGAACTCCGGTTCCAATCCCCTGCTGAACATGGCCAGCGCCGCGATGGTGGCGAGATTGGCGCGGTGATTCCTGATCGCTTGGCTCATCGTGTCACCCCGCAGGGCAGCCACCCGATTTCATCGCTTCGGCGCCGCCGGCGCCGCAAACAATCCACGCTGTACGTCCCGGCGGAACTGCTCCGGCCAGATCGAGCCATCGCCAATTTCATACTCCCGCACCTGGCCGGTAGGCAGACAGCGTACCAGCAGGCGCCCCTGGATGGGGAGCAACTCATCGCTTTGGGGGTCGGTCGTTTCGGACTCGGACAGCTGGAAATCATCGCGCCGCAGTTGCCTTTCGGCCAGCGTCCGCCAGAACTGCGCCATTTCATCGGGCTCGATCAGTTTCATCTCATACCTCCGCTTGCAGGCGCCGCCGCAGCGCCGACTCCATTTAGCCGTGTTCCCGACAAGGATGGCCTTGACTCAAGTCAAAAAAGGCACACAATCCGTAATTATCCCCCTCTTGCATGGTAGACGCTTCCGCCCCCGCCAACTAGCCTGAATCACGCGTGCCGGCACGGCGCTGCACAGACCGTGACACAGCAACAGTGGAGAATAGCGATGACAACATACCGATACTATCGGCGCGCGGCGGGCGTATTTGGTTCAGGGCCGAGCTCCATCAGCTTCAATGGGCGCCAGTACATGTACCGCGGCTACGCCTATGACAAATTCATCGACGCTTATCACTACGCGCAGTTGATGTTGCTCCATCCAACCCTGGCATTGCCGGCAGCGCCAATCGCCCTACCAATCCAGGTCCACGCCCCGGCCGCCGCAGATCGGCTGACCATGCGGCAGTTGGGCGTTGCGTATGCCGCGGGCCGCTACTTTTACGGCCCTTACCGCTATGATTGCCTGAACGATGCCTGCGATTTCGCCCGTTTGCATCCGGGGCAGGAGCTGAGCCAACCCAATGTGCGCACCGCACTGGAACAGCAACATATGAACCAACTCCAGCAGCGCGGCATGCTGGATGGGTCGGATTTGAAGTTTCTCCTCGGGGGGCGCCTGGGGCATTACGATATCTTCCCGCAGAATGCCCCTGTGGCGCTTACCTTCAAACTGCACCGGCAAGCCAAGCCGCTGGCGGCGCCGCATGGCAGCCAGCGGCCATAGTCCTGCCGGCCGCCACGCCAGTGTTCAACAGGAACATTCCCTTCGCCGCCTGAACTTCCAGGCGGAAGGCCGCTGCGCCTTCCGACGTCGGCCCAGCTTACAGCTGCTGCCGGGCGATCCGCCCTGGCCGTAAGAGCACCTGCGGCTTCTGCGGCGCCGGGCACAGGCACGCATCCGGCTCATCCTCATCGCAAGAGGAGAAGCCATCATGCCACGTCCCAACAACATGGCCTTCGGGCGACGCGCGCCGCTTGCTGCGATCCTGCTGAGCGCCTGCAGCGCCGGATGCGCCTTGCGGCTGCAGGTGGTCGAGCGCGACATGCTGCAAAACCGCGCGCTGACGCTGGTGCTGCACCATGCCACGGCGATCGCCAACCCGGCCCTCCTTCCCGCAGCGCTCGACATCCTGGCCCCCGTCCCCCCGGCGCTTGACCGCCAGGGCCCCTATTGGCCGCGCTTCGACACTGGCAGCGCCCCCGCACTTGCGTTGCGGGAGGCGTGCCGGCGCCACTGGCCAACTTGCCACTGGTGGCGGCGGGCGCACCGCTGCGGCAGGACGCCATCGCCCCCGCCTATCGCTGGCGCGCGCCTGTCCCGGGCGGCCACTGGCTGGTCGCCGGCCTCAGCAACTATTACGGGCCGCCTTCGCGCCTGCTGGTGGCGCCCGGGTTGCAACAGGTACTCGGACTGCAGATCCGCTCGCACTACGCGGCCCGCGTGGAGGACGGCGTCCACATCCTGCGCATGAGCATCGAGTTGCGCAACACTGGCGCACGGCCGCTGCACGACTTGCAGTTCCGCCTGTGCTTCAGCGACAGCGTAGCCGGTATCGGCAGCGCGCCGTCGCAACGGCTTTTTGTCACCGCCTTCCATCGCACCGAGGGCGCAGCCACCTATAGCGCCACCGCCACCGCGGATGGCCTGGGCCGGCGCGCCACCACGGGCCATGCCGCCACCGCCCAGGCGCCGCTGCTGCTGCCGGCAGAGGTGCACAGCTTCTCCATGGAGCTGCGTGGCCGCCTGGCCGAAGCCGCCGCCGAGCGGCATCCCGCCTACCTGGTTGCGCTGCGCGAAGCGCCAGGCGGTGAGCGGCTGTGGCCGGCGAGTGCCATCACGGGGGCCGACACTGGCCCAACGCGCTGGTACTACCGCCAGGCTGCCCTGCTGGTGCCCGCCCCCTACCGTTTTCTGCTGAACGACGAGCAGGCCGTCGTCAGCGCTATCTGAGTTCAGCGCGCTCGTAGAGCGACCGTTGAACATTGAGGCAACCTGGTTGGCAAACTAACCGCCCTCGCCCCTTTCAGACCCCTTCGACGAGAATCCAATTGCTGATGGCGATTTGAGCGCAATACCGAATAATCTACGAAGGAAGCGCCGTACTACCGAATCAGAAAGACGGCACCGATTCTCGAAACTCCGTACTCTTTCCGTACAATTCGCTTCAGCAACAAAAAAGGCCCGCATCGCATTGATGTAGGCCTTTGATTTTACTAAATAAATTTGGTGGGAAGTGCAAGTTTCGAACTTGCGACCCCTGCAGTGTGAATGGAGAAAAACGAAACTTTGGTGGACGTCGAGAGACCCGTTTTCATAGTGCGAGGCCGTCTTTCGTGTCTTTCGTTGTCTCCCCAAATTCACCCCGGTTTTTCATACTTTTTTCATACTCGATTTGCGGAAAACTTTCGTTTTCCAGTTCGAGCGCTGAGCGAAAAAACGAAAGTCCCGGTGCATCTCTGAACGTTGAAGCCCCTCCGCGCACCAGGCTGCCAATGGTGAGGGCAAGCCCGGTGGGGCCACCCTCGTCGCAATCCCAAGCGAGAAATGCCGAGTATGCCAGCCGGTTAACGTCATGGCAGTACTCGGAATACCGCACTAAATCTTAAAATCATCAAATGCGACGCGCTGGGCTCCAAACTCCTTCAACATCTCACGCGTAGCGTGGAGCATCGCCGGGGGGCCGCAGACATAAAAATCACTTTCGCGGGCATTCGTGTGATGGCGCAGGAACTCGTCCATAACCACCTGATGCACCATGCCTTGCAAAGGATAGGCTCCGCCGCCGTCGCCGTCGGACAACACCACATGCCACGAGAAGTTGGCGTGACGCCGCGCCAGCTCATCGAACTCTTCCCGGTATGGCACATCGCGCTCACTGCGCGCGCCATACCAGAAGTGGATCGGTTCCGACGCGCCCGATGCCAGCAGCGAATGGATCATTGCCCGCAGCGGCGCCATGCCTGCCCCGCCGCCGATGAAGATCTTCTCATTGCGTCCTTTGCGCAAAGCAAATTCGCCGAACGGTCCATTGAACGTTACCCTATCGCCAGGCTTGAGCGAATACACATACGACGAGCCCTTGCCAGGTGCGTGGCCGCTACCCAGCATGCCCGGCGTGAATCGGACCAGCAAGGACAGGCAGCCACCCGCTTGCGCGGGAGGTTTGGACAGCGAATATGAACGGCGCAATCCCGCTTTGGAGCGCAATACTGAAGGCAGTGAGATTGCCTTCCAATCGTCATGATGATGTTCCGGCAAATGAATATCACTCACGGCCAATTTGTAGCGCGGGATCTGCAACTGCACATAGCTGCCCGGCCGGAACTCAGGCCCAGCCTTCTGGTCAGGGCGCAATACGATTTCGCGCAGGAACGGCGTAATGGCAGTGACCTGCTCCACAACGGCTTCCCGGCTGACCATCAGCGCGGCACCGTGGCTGACAGCAATCTCCATGTCCCCTTCCACCACCATGCCGCAGGCTAACCGATGGCCACGCCGCACACGCTGCTCGGCGATGTGCTCCATATCGGACGAGGACGCCGCTGGCGCTTGGTGACAGGCCCGGACTTCGCACAAACCGCAGCTCTGGCCACCGCCGCAGTTGGATGGCAGTTGGATGCCGGATCGCGCCAGGGCATCGAACACCGAGTCGCCCACATGGCTCTTGACGATTCCCAGCCGTTTGCCAGCCTCGTCCAGCACGGTGATGTGTTTAGGCGGCAGCCAGCGCGCCGGCACGAACTCGTGCAACCGCACGCTGGTGCACAGCAACCAGAGACCAGTCAGCGCCATCCACAATCCCGCCCCGGCAGCCAGCACCACCAGCGAGTTATTGAAATCCTCGCGGCCGCTGTAATCCATGATGTGCAACATCCAGGCAATATCGAACAGGCGCCAGGTCGCATTGCGGCGTTCCAGGATACGTCCGTCTTCGGCCGACACATAGATCGTGGTTGCATCTTCGTCGTCGAAGTCCACGCGCCAGCTCGGACCTGAATGTTTGCGCGTTTCGAGTGTCGGCTGTTTCTGAAGTTGCGGCGTGCCTGGCTTACCGGCCCCCTTATAGTCTGCACGCGCCACTTCGAGCGCGTGTCCAGCCGTCACTTGCAGCGGCTGCCCACTGCGCGCATCGACCAACCAGGTGCCTTCGCTATTTTTCAGGCGGTAGGCCGGCACCTGCGCCAGCCAGTGGCTGTCAAGCGATTCGACCGGCGCCTTCGCAGCAGCCAGGATCGTAGCCGGCGGCATCAGTTCCGCCGCTGGCCAAACGGCTAGCGGCTTGGCGGGTGCACGATGTGCCTGCCCCGCGACCACATGGTGGTCGAAAAGGCTCATGACCAGGCCGCTGGCCAACCAGAGCAGGAACTGCAATCCCACCAGAAGGCCAACCCATTTATGTAGTTTTCGCAGCAGCGGAGTCATCGGGCAGTCCTCCGGCGCACGGTGAACCAAAGCAGCCAGAGGCCACTTAACGCAAACAGGGTTCCGGCCACGGAGGCCACGCGCAGCAGCGTGTTATTGACATCGGTGCGCTTGTCGTAATCCATGATGTGCAACATCCATAAGAAGTCGAATACTCGCCACAAAGTATGGCGTTTCGCAATGACTTCGCCTGTAGTGGGCGAGATCCACAGTGTGGTGAAGTCGTCATCCTCGAAGTCGGCGCGCCATAAAGGCGCCTTGCGAGAGGCCACTTCCTGCGGCAGCTCTTGCAGGAGGCTCATCTGCTTCAACCCGCCCTCGCCTTGGTACGCTTCCAGCGCCACGCGCTGCGCGCGCTGCTGGTCAAGCGGTTCGAGGCGCTTGCCGTTCCAGGCGTCGACCAGACTGATGCCATCAGCGTGCTTGACCTCATATACTTCCGCTTCCAGCAACCGTTTCAGCCGAAAGCCTGTCATCGTCGGAAACTGCGCGGCCAACTGGGCTGGCTGTATCCCCACTGCCTTCGCCTCCACCGGTGGGCGCTCGGCATGGGCCAGGTGGTCGCCATGGATGACGTCGATCGAGATTGCCGTCATGTATAGCCCGCTCGCCATCCAGAACAGCGCCTGGATGCCAACCAGCAGGCCGAGCCACTTGTGTAAGCGGCGTGACCAAAATGCTTGTTTCATAAAATCCTCAGTAATCCGTGCCGAGCTGGCCCTGTGGTGAAGTACACCACAGGGCCGCTAGCTTACATGCGATAGCTCAGTTTGACGTGCCAACGACGACCCAGCAAATCGTAGGTCATCGTGTCGGTGTTGGCGTCGGTCCAGCTCTGAATGAACGGAGCCTTCTTGTCCCACAGGTTGTCGATACCGAAAGCCAGTGTCATGGACTTGCCAAACGTGCGCTTGAACTGCAAGTTATGGTAGGTCACGCTCGGCGCATGGTCACCGATGTCGCCCGCACTTGCATTCAGGTCGGTTGCCTTGCCGATGTATTGCAGGCTGTACGAACCCGACCATTCACCACGCGACACCGTCAACGTGTCGAACGAGCGCCACTTGGTGAAACTACCGCGCCCGCCGGTGATCTTGCCGGCATACGCAAGCGTTTCACCGCCTTCGAATGGCGTGACATCATAATTCTTCAGATACGACGCTTCGGCATTCAGCGAAGCCTTGTATCCGGCGAACTGGAAGGTGTACAGGCCACCCAGGTCGAGGCCCGAAATGTTCTCATGCGCAGCATTGGCAGGCTGAGCGGACAGGAAGTCCACCTCACCGGTGAGGCTGTTACGAGTGAAGTGCTCGCTGCTGCAGAACAGGTGGCTACGTCCCGTGGATTCATAGCAAGCGCGCAGCTTGGTAGAGCCGTCGACGCGCGCAATTGCATCGGTGATCTTGAAGCGGAAGTAGTCGACCGTCAGGACCAGATCGCGGGCAAAGTCCGGGGTCCAGACGGCGCCAGCCGTAAAGGTGCGGGCATCCTCCGGTTTCAGGTTCAGGTTTCCGCCCGACGTCGTGAGCACCGTATTGCCCAGCTGCTTGTAGCCAACGGGCACGCCCGCCGCCTTGCAGTTCGTAGCAATGACCGACGACGCCGGCAGCGCGCTCCAGTTGCTGCAAGGATCGGTCGTCGTCAGATTGCCTTCCGCCGTACCGCCATACAGTTCAGGAATGCTTGGGATGCGGAACGCCGTCGAATAATTGGCGCGCAGTTTCAGCGCGGGACGCACCTGCCAATCGACACCCGCTTTATAGCTCGTGTTGGAACCAAAGAGCTTGTACTTCGAGTAGCGCACTGCCGTATTCAAGGCCAGCGAGTCCGCCAGCCAGTGCTTGTCGAGCAGCGGAATAGCAGCTTCGGCGAACACTTCCTTCGCGTCGTAGTCGCCGGCAATAGCGCTTTGCTGGTTGGTATTGGCAATGCCCGACACCGTCATCTGGTCAGGATCAAGCCAGCCACGATCACGGCGCAGCTCCACACCCGAAGCGAAACCCACGTCGCCAGCAGGCAAGGTAAACAAGCGGCCGCGTACATTGGCTGTCAAGCTCTTCTGTTCGTTGCCACCGTTATCGCGCAGATCGGACATGATGTAACGCAGCACTTGTGGCGTCACATCGCCAAAGCCCAGGTAATCGGCGCAGGGGATCGTTGCATTGGCCGCCGTACTGCAGACTGCGCGATTCAGGGTCTGGTCAACGCGGTCCAGGTTGGCGACGTTGGTTGTGGTGCTGACGCCAGTGTTGCGCCCATAGTTAGCCGCGACGTTCCAGTCCCAGTGCTCGCCGATCTTGCCATCCATGCCGACCACCACGCGCGTAGTATCGACCTCCTGCAGGAAGTGGCGCACGCCGGCTTCCTCAAGGCGGCGGCGCTGCAGCAGCACATTCTGGCCAGTCGGATTGGTCGGATGGTTGGCTGCAATATTGATCGGACGGTAGACGCCCAGTGCACCTGGCGTCGCCAGCTGCTGGGAGCGGCGGTTGGTGTACATCAGTTCCGTGAACAGGTGTTTGTCACCGTCGAGATTCAGGGTACCGAATGTGCTGAAGCTCAGGCGTTTGATCGGGTTGACAGCATTCAGCGATGGATTGCTGTTGTAGTTGTGCTTGTCGCCATTGTAGCGCTCATAGAAGTTGCCATTTCCGCCCGGTGTCTGGTTGAAATTGACACGAGTCCCATCGGCCAGCACGCCACGACCACCGATGGTGGACGAGCTACCCACGCATACCAGTTTGCCATCGGCTTCGCCCAGGCCACACGGGGCACGGTCGGCCATGTTGACTGTACCGCTGTCGGTGTAGTCGAGCGCGGCCATCAGGCTGCCACGCTCACCGTTGATGCCCCACGCCAGGTTCGCTGCCTTGTCGCGCGCATCATCGCGGGTGGTCTGGCCGTAACGTGCCGTCATTTCCAGGCCGTCGAAGCCCTTCTTGGTGATCAGGTTGACCACGCCCGCCACAGCGTCGGCGCCGTAGATTGCGGAGGCGCCATCCTTCAGCACTTCCATGCGCTGGATCATCGCCACGGGGATCATGTTCAAATCCACCGAGCTGTTGGCGCCTGTGCCGCCACTGACCACGCGGCGGCCGTTGATAAGTACCAGCGTGCGGTTCGAGCCAAGGCCGCGCAGATTCACTTGCGTGGTGCCGTAACCGTTTTCGCCCCAGTAGGCGTTGGTCTGGTTACCGGCAAAACCAGCCGAGGCCGACATGCGCTGCAGCAGGGTATCCACCGACGTGGCTCCCGAGCGCTCGATGGCGTCCTTGTCGATCACCGTGACGGCACCGATGCCTGTCATCATGGAGCGGTTCAGGCTCAGGTGGCTGCCGGTGATCACCACCTGTTCAACATCCTTGCCTGCATTCTGGGTTTGTGCGGTGGCATTGAGTGCAACGCCTGCGGCCAATACAGCTTGAATGGCGGTTGCCATGGTCTTTTGCTTCAACATCGGAACTTCCTTTCGCATCATTTCAGCCCTGGCCACAACAATCGATGCGTAGCGCTAGGGCGACTCCACTGCCGCGCAATGTGCGCGACGTCTTTTTCTGGAATAGCTGACCCGGACGACGGCGGGGAACCGTCTAGTCAGTTGTGCTTAGGAGAAATGCTGACGCGGGGGGCGTTCTAACCCCTCTGGGATATAGCCGACGTGAGATACCGGCAGCACTGCGAGATACGGCCTCGAAATTTCCCAAGGTGCGGGATTGCCGCTCAAGTTAGGCAGCGCGGCATAAGCACCGCAACACGTCACGCAGGGACCGCACACACTCTGATCCGCTTCCTGCGCCGGTGCTTTGACAACCTTCTTGATTTGCTTGGTGCCGTGCCGGCCCATTGTCGCCTTCTGGCGTTTCACCCGCTGCGAGACTTTTGCGTAGCCCGCATGCCCAACCTTCATGGTGTGCCCACTTGGTTGACGCTGGTGGCCAATATCGCAAGAAAGTTGCGCGACGCTGATCTGTGCCTGCGCCGGGAGCGCAAGCATCAGCAACCACAACAACCATGTCTTGACGAAACGATTCATGATTTTCAGTCTAACATGGTTTTTCAATGAAGCAAAAGCGCGCGTTCTGAATTGGCTGCCTCTATGTTTCCTGGATAAGACACTATGCGTGTTTGATACGGCCGGACGGCAGCCGGGGCGAAGTCAGGTGCCCCGGCTGCCTCACCTTGCAGGTGGAATCCTCGTCAGTCTCGATGCTTCGCCGGGAAGCCCGCCTCGGCCAGCGTGGTGCAAATATCCGCTACTGACACTGTCGATGACACCAGCACGGTACGCTGCGCTAGGTCGATCTCGAAAGTCGCTTCGTCATCGACAGCCTTGATTGCGCGCCCTACTTTGCCCGCACAACCGCCGCACGTCATGTCCTGCACTTCTAATGTGATCATAATGTCACTCCTAAATGATTGGAGCACCCAGTATCTGGCTTGCCACGGTGGGAAGGTCAAGCCCGGCACCCGCCCCATTCTCCCGCCGGGATAGGCAGGATCCAGCAGTCAGTCCTTCCCGGCGTCTTTGCAAATCGTGTAGCATCGTGCCTGCAAGCGCCCATGATTTCCCGCCCCAGACCCAATGACCAATTTCCACCGCCGTAGCATCCTTGTGTTGGGTTTGTTCCTGTGCAGCGCCATGCGCTCGACTGCTGCCGGAACCGTCCCGGTTCGCATTGCCCTGTCCGATGCCATGCCTCCCATCAGCTTTATGGAGCATGGCCAGGCCAATGGCATGTTCCGAGAAATGCTGGAAGCCTTGTTCGAGCAGGCCCCTGGCTATCGCGCCGAATTCAACGCCTATCCATGGGCACGAGCACAATGGCTGCTGCAGAATCACCAGATGGACCTGTTCCTGACCTTCCCTTCGCAGGATCGCCGGAAATACGCGGAGTTCACGCGGCAAGCGGTATTCACGCTCGATTATGGCAACCTCGTCTACCGCGCCGGCAACAGCAACGCCGACAAGATCCTCGCTGCCAACAGTTTCGAAGATCTGCGCAGCTTAGTGTTTATCAGCCAGGACATGGTGGCATGGGAGAAGGAGAACGTTCCTCCATTCATTTCCCGCTATAGCGTGCATAACCCAGCGGCAATCATGCATATGGCCTACCAGCGCAAGACCGGCGACTTCTTCATCATGCCGGTCGAGCAGGCAATCTACTATTCGAATATGCTCGGCTACCGCAAGCAGCTCGCGATTCGTAAAGTCGACTTCATCCCTAATAGTCAGGTGCCATTCCACATTGGCGTACGCAGGTCATACAGCGGCGGCGAGCAGCTGCTCGCCACACTTGAGGCAGCAATGAAAACGCCGGGCTTCCAGGCCAGGCGCCGGGCGATCGAACAGAAATACCGCACCCTGGCGACGGCACAAGCACCTCAGAGTGGCGCGTCCCGCTTGAAGTAAGCCGTCAGGCCGCCGTAGGCGGCGCCAGGATAGTCAACCACGACGCCGCGAACAATGCCGCCAGCAAGACCACCGCTTCGATCTGCAGCAATGCCCGCACAGTTGTCTGTGCGCGCGGATCCCGCACAACCATTGGCAGACCGAACAGCTTGTTAAAGCCCCCCAGACACAGGGCCACGGCAACCATGGACAGCTTAACCGTTAAGGCCATCACATAACCATTGGCAGGCAGCAGCGCGCCGACGCTGCCGATACGATGCCAACCGTTGTAGGCTCCTGTCACCGCGACGACTAATACGGCCACCATCGCCGCGTCGGACATGCGCGCGAGGTAGCGATTGGCATCCCCACCATCGACAACCATTGGCGCGCTGGGCGCCAGCGCGGGTCCTGCCGACACCAGGACAATGCCGAGCCAGGCGCCGATAGACGCCAGGTGCAGCGCCTCCATCACATGAGTTGCCGTCAACAACCCTGCCTCCCCAGCATGCCCCATCGACGCACGAGCGAAGGTCAGCAACAACAGCCCACCTAGTTCAACGGACCACCAGGCTCCCGACGGTGCAAACCATCGGAGCCCAAAGAGTGCGATAAGTGCGAGCAGGACGACGCAACCCGTGCGCCCGAAATCCGTACCCAGCATCGGCAGCAAAGCCTGGTACGCATCGGCCAGCGGCAGACCACTCATCGCCGCAGCTCCAGCCATTAGCACCAGCAGTGCGCCTACGATAGCCAGTCCCGATGCCCACAGGTCAAAGGTCCGCAACTGTCGGACCGCGTCTCCGCCGCCAGCGCGGCCCACCAGCCAACGTCGTGCAATCAGAGAGCCTACCAGCCAGCAATAACCGACCGACAGCATGAAAGCCGCCATCGCCTGCAACATCAGGACCGGATCCATCATTTCACCGTGAACTTGAACTCGCCGGTACGGCGATGCCCATCGTGGCCGGCGACCGCCCATTTCACCGTATAGGCGCCGGCGCCAAGCGCTGGCACGGCCAGTTTGACCGCCGCTGGGTTTCCAGCGTCCGGCACCGCCTTGCCGGCACTTACCTTATCTCCCTTGGCGTTGCTGACCGTGACACTGGTAAAGGCGGGCTCGATCTTCTCGTTGAAGGTAAGCACGATGTGCTGGGGCGGCGCTGCAAGCACCGCGCCGGACTGCGGCTCCGATGCTTTCAGCACGGCGTGCGCAGCTGCCAAGGGACTGGCCACGGCAGTTGCCAGTAGTGCGCCCCCGGCGATCAAAGATCGTAATGTCTTCATGATGTGATCTCGCACGCCTTACTTCGCGCCGTCCAGGGCCGTGACGGTCAGGGCGCCGTTCACCTTCTCCACCGTGAACTTGACCTTGTCGCCGGCCTTCACCTTCTCCAGCATGGCCGGATCCTTGACGCGGAACACCATGGTCATGGCACCCATGCCCATGTTCTTAAGTTCGCCGTGCTTGATGGTGAGTTTCTTGGCTTCTTTGTCCACCTTTTTGATTTCGCCGTCCGTGGTATCGGCAGCAGCCGCAGGAGCGGAATGCGCAGCATGGTCATGGTCACTATGCTGTGCCAGGGCCGGAGCGCCCATCAGGGTGGCGCAAACGAGCGCAGTTGCACGCAGGGTGTTGGTCATCGATTTCATCGCTATTCTCCTAATATGGTTGATTCAATGCTGGCTGTGGCCAGCGGGTTTGCGGACGTTGACTTCAACGTCTTTCGGGTACTTCAACGGCATCAGCTTGCCGCCCGCGTCGCGCGAACGCTGCGGTTCGGGCAAGCTGCCGGTCCATTCGTAGGCGACCGTACCGGCAGGATGCTGGTACCAGCCCGGATCACTATAGTCGCCGCGCTTCTGGTTCTTGCGCACTTTGAGCACGGTGAACATGCCGCCCATTTCAACGCCGCCAAACGGGCCCTCCCCTGTCATCATCGGCAGGGTGTTTTCCGGCAGCGGCATTTCCATGCCGTCCATAGAGCCACCTTTATCGCCCATCACCATGTAGTCCGGCACGATCTTGTTGATTCGTTCGGCAACACCGCGATGATCGACGCCGATCAGGTTCGGCACATCGTGCCCCATGGCGTTCATCGTATGGTGCGACTTATGGCAGTGGAACGCCCAGTCGCCCGGCTCGCTGGCAATGAACTCAATGGCCCGCATCTGCCCCACGGCCACGTCGGTCGTCACCTCCGGCCAGCGCGAGGCCGGCGGCGTCCAGCCGCCATCGGTCCCGGTCACGACAAACTCGTGGCCATGCAGATGGATAGGATGGTTCGTCATGGTCAGATTGCCCGCGCGGATGCGTACCTTGTCACCCTGGCGCACCACCATCGGATCGATCCCAGGGAACGCGCGGCTGTTGAACGTCCACAGATTGAAGTCGAGCATCGTGTTGGTCTTCGGCGTATAGCTGCCCGGCTCGATATCGTAGGCGCTGAGCAGGAAGACGAAGTCACGGTCGACGGCCATGAACGAAGGGTCTTTCGGATGGGTGATCCAAAAACCCATCATGCCCATCGCCATCTGCGTCATTTCGTCGGCATGCGGGTGATACATAAAGGTGCCAGGGCGGCGCGCCACAAATTCGTAGACAAAGGTCTTGCCCGGCGCGATGCCCGGCTGGTTCAGCCCCGTCACACCGTCCATGCCATTCGGCAGGCGCTGGCCATGCCAGTGCACGCTGGTATGTTCCGGGAGCCTGTTGGTCACGAAGATCCGCACCCGATCGCCTTCCACTACCTCAATGGTCGGGCCTGGCGATTGGCCGTTATAGCCCCACAAGTTGGCCTTCATGCCCGGTGCGAACTCGCGCACCACCGGTTCGGCAATCAAGTGAAACTCCTTGACGCCATTATTCATGCGCCATGGCAAAGACCAGCCGTTGAGTGTAACAACCGGGCTGAAGGGACGGCCGTTGGGTGGCGGAGGCGGCACGATGGTTTTCGCGCCGTCCATGATGACGGCTTCGGGCAAGGTTGCGGCGCCCGCCTTGCTGATGGCGGTGGCGCTGACAGCCACGGCGCCTGCACCTTTAAAGAAATCTCGTCGGGAAATCATTGCATGGTCCTTATTCGTTGGCGCCGGCGCCATTGATGGCGGCCTGCAGCGCGGTGTCGGCGATCCAAAAATCGCGCTGGGTTTCAATGGCGGTGTTGACACTGCTGAGTTGTTCGCGCGCGTCGGCCAGCAACTCGAAGACGCTGGCCAGCATCCCGTTGTAACGCAACAGGACCTCGTCCGAGATCTTCTTGCGCAGCGGCACCACGTCGTCTCGGTAGTGCCGCGCGATATCGTAAGTGGTACGGTAGGCGGAATAGGCTTCGCGCACTTCGGAGCGCGCCCGGACCGCCTTGTCCGCAGTGCGGTGCACCGCTTGCATGTACAGGCCCTGCGCCTCGGCCACCCGTGCGCCACCCCAGTCGAAGATCGGCAGTTCGAGGGAAATCTCGTAGCCATTCTCGCGCGGGGCGCCGTTGGTGCTCTTGTTTGCATAGCCAGCATCGAGCACATTGATGAAGCGTGTGGCTCGCGTCAGTCCCAGCGCGGACGCCGTCGCTTCCACGTCCCGCCGCGCGATCAGCACGTCGAGACGTTGCGCCATGGCCTGGGCTTCCGCATCCCGCCCATCGCGCAGATCGGTCGGCAAGTCCGGCAGGCGATCTGGCAATTGCAACGACTGCTGCGCATCCCACAGGCCCAAGAGGCGGACCAACTGCTCACGCGTGGCCGTTGCCTCGTGGCGTGCGCGTGCCAATTGCGTCTGCGTATCCTGATAAAAAGCCCGCTCGCGCGCCTGGTCCAGTTTGCTCCAGTTGCCAACCTTGGTCATCCGGTCGGCCAGCTCCACCGACGCTTCCGCAGCACCCCGGACTTGCTCGGCAAAGGCGGCCGACTGGGCGGCGGCCACCGCAGTAAAGTACGCTTTGCGGGTGGCGTTGGCCAACTGAACCGCCTGCCCCGCGGCCATCAGCTTGGCTTGTTCGAATCGTCGCTTCTCAATACCGGACCGGGTTGGCAGCGTCAACAGTCCGATCACATCGAACGAGACGCTGCGCTCGATCTCCACCTCGTCGCCGCCACGCATCTTGCCGAAGCTAAAGCCAGGATTGCGCATCCGGCCGGCCTGGACGAACTGCGCTTCGGAGACACCAAGCTCCGCAAGGCTGGTCCGCAAAGCGGGATTGTTCATCAGCGCAATCTTCACTGCTGCGTCCGCCGTCAACGGTTGCGCCAGCAGTACGCGTACTTCGTCGGAGGTGCGCTGGTCTCCGTCGGCAGTGGTTTTCGCCAGCACTACAGGCTGACCAACGCGTTCCTGGGTCAAGCGCGATACTTCGCCATAGCCGCCGTCGGCTGAGAAGTTCGCGCAGCCCGCCAATACGAGCACAGACACGCCGATCGCTGTCCGACGCAGGATGGGAATCAGTACAGTTGCCATGTCACTTCTCCTTCGCCGGTGCATGGTGCCCGTCATGCTTGTTGGTCGCAGGCTTGGCTTCTTTCGGTACCACAGGCGTTGCGGCGACGGGCGTAGCCGGCGGTGCCATCACATGATCGCTGTGGCCGGCGTGCCCAGCTGCTGCGCTTCCGGCGACCTGTCGGTTGGCGTCGACCCACAGTTGGTCCGGGGTCGACTGGTCTTCCATCCGCTTCCCACTATCGGAAAATACGGATTGGTATATCAGGGGCGCTACAGGCGCAGCCGGATCCGCCACCGCAGGCAAGGGCCTTGCGGACTGCGCGGATGCGGCAAGCGACACTGCGGCTACTGCCAGCGGCAGTAATCGAATAGTCTTCATGACGATCTCAATAGGTCAAAGCGGCTGGCGCGAGCCAGCGGGAGGCGGAACAGCGTCCGCAACGACTGCGGTCAGCAGGCGAGCCGAGGGGGGCGTTCGAGTGTAGGCGGGACGAATGCGGTCATCGCGGGTTCGCGCGAAGACCAGGCACTGAGAGAAGTAAAGTGGCCGGAAAGGCCAGCCAATGCACTTGGCGGCGCGACGGCACCGACACAGCAGTTGGCGCTGCTGTTGCACTTGGCGTGGGGACTTCCCACCTTGGCGATCTGGTCACCCTCATGGCAACACTCCGCCATACCAGCCATGTCGGCTGGTCCGGCCTCAGATTGCATTGCCATATGAGCATGATGCTCCGTCGCCATGGCGGCGCCGGCTGGCATGGCCGCAATCGCGCCACCCTGCAAAGGCAGGACTGCGATGACGAATACCAGCAAGTAATGGAGCAAGATACGCATGGAGGGAAATCTTAACCTAAATCAAGGAACCGCAGCAACAAGATCACTCTACACCTTCCCATGACAGGAAGGTCAAGGTGAATGCGCGACATGCGCGCAGCCACCCTGCACCTTCCAGTGCCTTTTCGACAAGTTCTTTCCCGGGCGTGCCGACCGCTCCAGCCCAACCACCGATCGCGCCGCGGACCGGACCGAAACGTAGCCGGCCAGTCCGCGTCGTCGCTACGCCGCAGTGCCCATCTTCTGGCAAGCGGCTGCGCAATCGCGGCACGCCTGCGCACAACGCTGGCAATGATCCATCCGGTGCTTGCCGCACTCTTCCGCACAAGCGGTGCAGACTTGGGCGCATAGCCGGCAGAATGCTGAGGCGTGGATGCTGGCACGGGCCATGACTGCCGCTGCCAGGCGGCAAACCTGGGCGCAATCGATATCATTGGCGATACATTTAGCCATCATTTGCATATCCTCTTCACGCAGACAGGATGCAGCGCAGTGGTCGCAAGCATCTGCGCAGCGATTGCAGGCATCAATACATGATTGGACGTCGAGCTGGTTCATGGTTTTACTCCTTTAGATCGTGTTCTTCGAGATTTCTGGCGTTGTGACCAGAGGGCGCGGCCGAAATGGCTTGCCCTGCCGCGAGTGGAGGCAGGCATGCGCCAGTGTTGTCTTGGAGTTGGCTTGCTAGCAGCCACGCTTAGGCGGGGGTTTCGGGCAAGGAGTGATATGGCTTTCAAATGAGACAGGCGCAGCGACGGTGACATCTGGTTGCGCCCCCTGGGCGAGCGGCAGCTCAATAAGTGGTGGTGGCGCCGCCGGTCCTAGTCCACATGACATACAAGGATGGCAAGGTTTCAACTGCATATCCTGCACGGCAGAACTCCCCGCACCCTCCGCGCGAGCTTTGTGACATGGCTCCTTCTGCGTCTCAGCGACGGAGGAAATGCGGATCAACAAGCCAGTGCGCTGTTGCGTTCGGTCACAACATCCCCCGGTGGCGGCCGCAAGCCCTTGCAGCGGCACGCACACCATCAACAAACACAGTAGCCATGTTCGAAGCCGACGGTTCATCGCCATAGATTACAGCGCACACAGGTTTCGCGCGACACGGTTCCGCGCGGAAATGAGTCCCCATTTCGCGCGCCGGTTCCTTCACAATTCCTATGCTTTCTGCAAGCGTCGTCGCCGCAATAGAAGATAGGCCGCCGGCACCACGAACATCGACAGCAACGGTGCCGTGATCATGCCGCCGACCATGGGCGCCGCTATCCGTTGCATCACTTCCGATCCGGTGCCGCCTCCGATCATGATCGGCACAAGACCCGCAATGATGACGGCAACCGTCATGGCCTTGGGCCGGACCCGCATCACGGCCCCTTCCATGATCGCCGAAAGCAGCCCAGGTTCATTATGTTGCGGGCGCGGCTCCCAGGCATGCTTGAGGTACAGGATCATGATTACGCCAAACTCGGCCGCAACACCTGCCAGCGCAATAAAGCCAACGCCCGAGGCAACCGACAGGTTATGCCCCAACGCCCATAACAGCCAGATGCCTCCAGCCAAGGCGAAGGGCAACGTCGCCATGATCAGCAGCGCCTCATCGACGCGCCGGAAGGTCAGGTACAACAGCACAAAGATGATTAGCAACGTTGCGGGCACCACCACCTTGAGCCGCGCCGTGGCGCGCTCCAGGTATTCGAACTGGCCAGACCAGGATATGGAATACCCAGGTGGTAAAGTGACTTGACTGGCGACCACCCGTTGCATCTCACGTACCGCCGAGCTCAAGTCTCGTCCGTGAATGTCAACGTACACCCACCCAGACAGACGCGCATTCTCGCTACGCAGCATGGGCGGACCGTCACTGATACGCACAGAGGCCACATCCGATAGACGCAACTGCGCGCCGCGTTCCGTCAACAGGGGCAAGTCGCGCAGGCTTTGCAACGAATCGCGCAACTCGCGTGGATAGCGCACATTGATCGGGAAGCGCTGCAACCCCTCAACCGTCTCGCCGATATTGTCGCCGCCAACAGCACTGGAAATGATGCTTTGCACCTCGTCGATATTCAGGCCATAACGTCCTGCCGCCCCCCTGTCGATGCTGATATCCACATAGCGCCCGCCATTGAGCCGTTCCGCCAGAGCGGAGGAGACGCCGGAGACTGGCTTTACCGCCTGCTCAATCGCGCTGGCAATGCGGTCGATCTCTTGCAGGCTGGTACCCGCGACTTTGATCCCGACCGGACTCTTGATCCCGGTCGCCAGCATGTCGATGCGGTTCCGGATCGGCGGCACCCAGATATTGGCCAGTCCCGGGACTTTGACCACGCGGTCCAGCTCCGCCACCAGCTTGTCCGGTGTCATTCCGGCCCGCCACTGGTCGCGCGGCTTGAACTGGATGGTGGTCTCGAACATCTCAAGTGGCGCCGGGTCGGTCGCCGATTCGGCGCGGCCCGCTTTGCCGAACACACTGTGCACCTCCGGCACCGTCTTGATCAAGCGGTCGGTTTGCTGCAGCAGCTGCTGCACTTTGCCTGCCCCCAGGCCGGGCAATGCCGACGGCATGTACAACAAATCCCCTTCGTCCAGCGGCGGCATGAACTCGCCACCAAGATGCAGCAGGGGCCACAACGACAACACCGCCAGCGCGGCGGCCAGCGCCAACGTCGCTTTAGGCCAGGCCAGCACCCGCACGAGCAGTGGTCGATAGGCGGCAATCAGCCAGCGGTTCAGCGGATTGGCATGCTCATCCGGTATGCGGCCTCGAATCAAGTATCCCATCAAGACCGGAATCAAGGTTACCGCCAAGCCTGCCGCCGCCGCCATCGCGTAGGTTTTGGTGAAGGCCAGCGGTGCGAATAACCGCCCTTCCTGGGCTTCCAGTGTGAACACCGGCACGAAGGACAGCACAATGATCAGCAAAGAGAAGAACAGGGCCGGCCCCACCTCCGCCGCCGCCACGCCGATCACCCGCCAATGCTCTTCACCTTCGAGAACACCGTCTGGGTGTGCATGGCGCCACGCTTCGATATGCTTGTGCGCGTTCTCGATCATGACCACCGCCGCATCGACCATGGCGCCAATGGCAATAGCAATCCCGCCCAGCGACATGATGTTGGCATTCACACCCTGGTAGTGCATGATGAGGTATGCCGCCAGGATGCCAAGTGGCAGCGACACAATCGCTACCAGTGCGGAGCGCAAGTGGAACAGGAACAGCGCGCACACCACGGCGACCACAACGAATTCTTCCAGCAGCTTGTGCTCCAGATTGGTCACCGCGCGCCGGATCAGGTTAGAGCGGTCATACACCGGCACGACCTCGACCCCGGATGGCAGGCTGGCCTTCAACGCGGCCAGCTTCCCCTTGACGGCGTCGATGGTCTCCAGGGCATTCTTCCCCGACCGCATGACCACCACGCCGCCCGCCACTTCGCCCTCGCCATTGAGGTCGGCGATCCCGCGCCGCATTTCGGGGCCGAGCTGAATCGTCGCTACGTCGCCCAGCCGCACTGCCACACCAGATTCGCTGGCACTCAGGGGAATCTGACGGAAGTCGTCCAGCGTGCGCAGGTAGCCCGACGCACGCACCATGTACTCGGCTTCCGCCATCTCCAGCACCGATCCACCAGTCTCCTGGTTGGCGCGCCGGATTGCCTCGATCACCTTGCCGTGCGTAAGGTTGTAGGCCCGCAGCCGCGCAGGATCAAGGACAACCTGGTACTGCCGCACCATGCCGCCCAGGCTCGCCACTTCGGCTACATTGGGTACCGCCTTCAACTCGTACTTGAGGAACCAGTCCTGCAAGGCGCGCAGTTGGGACAGGTCATGCTTACCGCTGCGGTCCACTAGCGCATACTCGAAGACCCACCCAACGCCGGTCGCATCGGGTCCCAGAGATGCACGCGCCTGCGCGGGCAGCCGCGCCTGTACCTGGTTCAGGTATTCCAGCACGCGCGAGCGCGCCCAGTATGGATCGGTACCGTCTTCGAAAAGCACATAGACGAACGAATCACCGAAGAAGGAGTAGCCGCGCACGGTGCGTGCCCCTGGCACCGACAGCATCATGGTCGTTAGCGGGTAGGTCACCTGGTTCTCCACGATTTGCGGCGCCTGGCCCGGATAGCTCGTGCGGATGATCACCTGCACGTCGGACAAGTCAGGTATCGCATCAAGTGGCGTGCGTTGCAACGCCCAGACACCCCACCCCGCCAGCATTGCCGACGCCAATAGCACCAGGAAACGGTTGCGGATCGACCACAGGATCAGTTGGGCGATCATTTGCGTTCTCCATGCTGGTGCGCGTCGCCAGCCGCGACGGGCGCCATCTGTGTTACCTCAAAGCTGCCGTCGGCACGCTGGACAAAGCGGAAGGTGACCCGCGTTCCAGCTGCCACACCAACAGGTACACCGCCGCGCGGCAGCTTGAACCCCATGGTCATGGCAGGCCACTTCATCGTGGCGATGGGGCCATGCGATAGCGTGATCTCTTCCTTGTCGATCGATTCCACCAGCCCTTCCCCCTGGTGCGTCATGGCAGTCACGGCGCCTTCCATGCGCTGGGTGCTGCCTTTCAGGCTCGCTTCCGAGTCAATCAGGAACTGACCCGAGACCGCAACCTTCTGCCCCTCCTGCAGCCCCGCACGGATTTCCGACTGACCGTTGGCTTCAGCACCCAGTTCCACCTGCACCGGCGCGAACTTGCCCGCGCCCTGCTCCAGCATCACCACGCTACGCGTGCCGGTACGGATCACCGCCTCCGTTGGGACCAGCAGGACCGGCGCCGCATTGCGCGCGGCAAAGTCCATCGTCACGAACATTCCCGGCATCAGGCGTCCACCCGGGTTGGACAGGACGATCCGGGCGCGCACCGTACGCGTAGCCGGGTTAACCTCGGGCAGGATGGCCGCAACTTTACCGCTCAACTCCTGCCCTGGCTCTGCCGTTGTACGTGCCGTCACCTTGCTTCCAGGCGCCACCCGGGCCAGCACACTTTCCGGCAGTTCCGCGTTAACCCAAACCGATTCCAGGCCGTTGATGCGGTAGAGCGGCGCCCCCATGGCGACAGCCATGCCTTCGCGCACCAACAACTCGGTGACTACGCCGCTACTCGGCGCTGTCAGCGTCTGGCGCGTCTGCACGCGCCCTCCTGATTCGACCTGTCGGATCTGCTGCTCTTGCATCCCGGCCAGGCGCATGCGCTGCCGCGCCCCGTCAATCATGGCGGCGCTGGCGGACTGCATTTGCCGCACGGCGAGGAACTCTTCCTGCGCGGCGATCCATTCAGGCATCGTCACTTCCGCCAACGCCTGCCCCTTGCGCACCAACTCGAGAGGACTGCGCACGAGTACCCGCTCCACGAATCCATTGGCACGTGCCTGCACGACCGTCACGTCCTGTTCATTGAAGGCGACATTACCGACGGCCGACAGCGCCTGCGGCAGCGCTGCGCGCGTCACGGCGACCGTACGCACGCCCAGGTTCTGCTGTACCCGCGGGCTGATGCTGACACCCCCGCTATCGCCCGCGTCGTCGGAATACACAGGCACAAGCTGCATATCCATAAACGGCGACTTGCCGGGTTTGTCGAATTTCTGGCCAGGGACCATTGGGTCATGCCAATACAGTGGTTTGCGTTCGCCTGCCACTGGCGCAGCAGCAGACGCGGCCGACCGTTTGCCGAGCTGGTAGGCACCGAAGACGCCAGCGACTGCCAGGATGGCAGCGATCGCCAGCGCCAAAACTACGTTTTTGTTTGTCATGGATTGACTCGCTTAAGAGTTACAGCGCCGTCCTGCGCCGAAGCCGAGATGGGAGCGATGAAGGTCAGCTGCGCCCACACTCGCGCGTTTTCACGTTCCAGCTGTAGTGCCTGCAGGCGCAGTTCGCTTTCGGCGCGCTGCGCCGAAAGCACGTCGACCAGGCTGGCCTTGCCGCCCCGGTACGCCGCTAGTACCGAAGCGGTGCGTTCGCTGGCCAACGGCACCAGCTCCTGCCGGTAGCGTGCGATCCGGGTGCGCCCCGACTGCCATTCAGCCAGTTGGCCCCGTACTTCGGCGATGTGTTCGCGCAGGGCTTCGTCGCGCTCGGCTTGCGCCTGATCCGCCTCCGCCAGCTTGGCCGATGTTTCACGATCCTGGCGCCGCTTCCGGTCCCACTGGAGGGGCACCGACACGCCAAACGACACCATATTCGGATAACCGGACCCGCGTTGCTGCAGCGCGATCTCCACGCTCCAGTCGGCGTGACGGTTAGCGCGCGCCAGTTCCGCCTCGGCCTGGGCCAGGTCGGCCTGCCGCGCCAGCACGGCCACCTTGGGATGGTGCGCAAGCGTCACGTCAAGCGATCCCGGGTCGATGCTGACCGCACTCGTATCCGGCTCGCCTGTCAGTACCGTGTCTACGGGCAGGTCCGTCCAGCGCGCCAACATGATGGCTGCAGAACGCGCCTGGCCTTCCAGTTCGGACGCGCGGTTTTCCAAGGCAAGTAGCGCGACACGCGCCTCCAACACCGATGCCGGAGTGCTGCGGCCACCTCGGAACGCCGCCTGGGCTGCGGCAATCTCGTCGCGGGCCTGCCTCGTCTGCTCCGTCAGCTCACGGAGCATACGGTCGAGGTAGTAGCGGTCCAGCCACGCGATCGCCGTATCGCGCTCAATGGCAGCCGTCACGACGGCAGCTTCCGCCCGGCTTCGGTCGGCTTCGCGCGCGAAACGGAGCGCGCGCCAGCGCTGCTTCTCACTGCTCGTGAGCTCCTGCATGATGCCGATCCTTCGCATGGTCATGAAGTCTGCCCCCAGCTTGAAGCGCTCGGGGCCGCCTACGGGAAGATTGTCGATACCAGCCTTCAGGACGGGATCAGGTAACTGCGCGGCAGCCACGGTCATATCGTCGGCAGCGGCAATCGCATGGCCGCGAGCTGCTAACTGACGTGAGCGCTCAAGAGCGCGCGCCTGCGCTTGCGCCAACGTCAGCGACCGCGGCGCCGCTGTCGCCATGGTGGCTCCAAAAGCGAGCAAGCATGCGAGCGCCACTCGTCGCCGCAGCGACAAATTGATGAGGGAAAACATGAAACCTCCAGATTGCAATTAAAATATCTACGCGTAACCCGCACGGGCCGACGCGATGTCAATTCAGGCAATCAGGAAGTCAAATTCGGAAACAGCAATGCGCAATGGCAATAGGTGGGGCGACTTGCCGTCCCCAGTCAGGCGGTGCGACTGCACCGTAGAAAGGTATCGGTGTCCAACTTGCTGGTGTGACATGGCCTGCGAAGTCAGCCGCAAAGAAGGGCAATACCAGCGGCGCATCAGGTTTGTCCAGCGATTGTTTCGCCGCCTGGTCGACAGCTTTCGCCTTGCAAAGACTCGGCTGGCTGGCGTCCATGCCAGCGCAATTGACACCAGCCGCTGCCAGATCCCCACCTTTCGGGCAGCTATAGGACGCCACAGCCAACTGCATGAACAGCAGACTGAAGAGCGTCACCACTGCGGCGACAAATCTGGATCGACGGCACATCTTCATGGCGCGATCATATCCCTGTTCGGTGCGCCTTTCAAGTCCACCGGCTTGCCAGCGTGCCTCAGTCGCAGCGCATTGGTAATCACTGAGACCGAACTGAGGCTCATCGCCAAGGCTGCGACCATGGGCGACAACAGCATGCCATTCACTGGATACAACAAACCGGCAGCGAGCGGAATCCCAAGTGCGTTGTAGACAAAAGCAAAGGTCAAATTCTGCCGCATATTGCGCACCGCATCCGACGAAATTGCCCTGGCACGCGCGATGCCGCGCAGGTCGCCCTTGACCAGGGCAATGTGGGCGCTGTTGATCGCCACGTCCGTCCCAGTACCCATCGCTATGCCGACATCTGCTTTAGCCAGTGCCGGCGCATCATTGATACCGTCCCCTGCCATTGCCACCACGCATCCCTCACGCTGTAGTTGTTCGACCAGCTGAAGTTTATCTTGCGGCTTGACTTCCCCATGTACCTCTCCGATGCCAAGTTGCTGCGCGACCCAGCGCGCTGTGGTCGGGCCATCTCCGGTCGCCATGATAACGCGGACGCCCAAGCCGAGAAGAACCCGCAACGCTTCATAAGAGCTCTCCTTGATGGGATCGGCAACCGCCAAAATCCCAGCGAGTTGCTTGTCGACCGCCAACAGCATGACGCTGGCACCACGCCCGCGCAATAGTTCGGAAGCTTCGCCAAGCTCTTCCCACGGCACGCCATCAGCGTCCATCATGGCAGAGTTCCCAAGCGACAGATACTTGCCCTCGACCTCGCCGCGCACACCGATGCCACTCGCCGATTCAAACTGCGACGCTGCCGCCAGCGCGAGACCTTGGGCTCGCGCATACGCCACGATGGCATGCGCCAGTGGATGTTCGCTGCCCTGGTCCAGGCTGGCGGCCAGACGCAAAACCTCCGAATCCTGCCACCCTGGCGCAGCCACGACGGTATCGAAGACGGGCTTGCCCTCGGTCAGCGTGCCTGTCTTGTCCACGATCAGCGTGTCTACCTGGCGCATGCCCTCGATGGCAGCCGCATCGCGAAACAAGATACCCAGGGTCGCCGCGCGCCCGGTCGCGGCCATGATCGACATTGGTGTCGCCAATCCCAAAGCGCAGGGACACGCGATGATCAGAACCGCCACAGCATTGACGAAACCGAATACCCAGCTAGGTTGCGGGCCGAAAAGGCCCCATACCGCGAGCGTCACGAACGCGATCACTACCACCGCCACGACGAAGTAACCTGCCACGACGTCGGCCAGGCGCTGCATTGGGGCACGCGAGCGCTGCGCTTGAGCGACCATGTGCACAATTTGCGCCAGCATCGTTTCCCCACCGACGCGTTCCGCCCTCATCACCAAACTGCCGCTGGTATTCAGGGTGGCGCCGACCACCTTGTCTCCTGGGTGCTTCGTCACTGGCAGCGGCTCGCCCGTCAGCATCGATTCGTCGATCGCGCTGTCGCCGCTGACGACGGCTCCATCCACGGGCACTTTTTCCCCCGGACGGATGCGCAACAGGTCGCCGACATGGACGTGTGCAAGCGGGATGTCATCTTCCGCACCATCATCCCGAATCCGCCGCGCCATCTTAGGCGCCAAACCCAGCAGCGACTTGATGGCCGCCGACGTCTGAGATCGCGCCTTGAGTTCAAGTATCTGACCCAGCAAAGTCAGTGATACGATCACCGAGGCGGCTTCAAAATAGACTCCAATTCGCCCGTGCTCCATGAATGACGGAGGAAAAATGCCAGGCATCCAGGTCGCCAGGACGCTATATCCAAATGCCGCCAACACGCCCACGCCGATCAACGTCCACATATTCGGGGCCAGATTACGGACCGATGCCACGCAGCGTACCAAAAACGGCCAGCCCGCCCATAGCACGACGGGCGTCACCAGCGCCAGTTCGATCCAGCTTTGACCAGCCAAGCCGTGCGGGAAGAGTCGTGGTCCGAGCATCGCCAGCACCGTGACGACCACCGTCAAGGGCAGCGTCCACCAGAAGCGCCGCACAAAGTACTTAAGCTCGGAATCGCCTTCTTCATCGAGCAGTGGCAGCACAGGCTCCAACGTCATTCCGCACTTGGGGCAATTTCCGGGCGCGCTTTGGCGCACCTCGGGGTGCATCGGGCATGTATAGATCGTTGCGCTAGCTTCCACTAGTGTCCGCCTCCCCCGAACTTGCGTGCCAGCCAGGTGAATGTGAATCCCATCGCAAAGGCCCACAATCCCATCACCCAAGCCGCACTGAAGTAGGAACGCCAATTGTAGCCTTGTCCAGGCATCAGCCGCGCAAAGTCCATGCCGTGGAACAGATCGCTCACAAATGCGACGAAGGCATCGGGCCACCAAAGGGCCGCCACTGTGCATAAGCTATAGAACAGCAGAACTGTCAGGGCTAGAGCGCATCCACTCGCAACGGGTTTCATGATCCACTCCATTGTCGCCCGATGGAAGGAACGAACGCGGGCGTGACCCGTGCGTACTCGCGGTAGATGTCACCGAAGACCGCCTCCGCATCGCGCTCTTCGGCATGCGCAAGACGCATGTACACAACGACCAGAACCGGGAACATCAGAAGGGTTAACAATGTCGGCCATTGCAGCAGGAACCCGAACATTATCACGACAAACGCGACGTACTGCGGATGCCTGATCCGTGCATACAATCCTGTTGTCGCGAGTCGGCGTTCTTGTTGCGATTTGAACAAAACGTTCCATGCGGATGCCAGCATGATGAATCCGCCAAGAATCAACAGATTGCTGATCAGGTGGAATGGGCCGAAATGCGGATTGAGACGCCAGCCGAACGCGATTTCCAGCAAGTGCCCGGCATCATGAGACAAAAAGTCAATGCCCGGGAAGTGGCTGGACAGCCACGGCATCAGCAGGTAGATCGTCAGTGGGAAGCCGTACATCTCCGTGAACAACGCTACGATGAACGCTGAAAAAGCGCCCAGCGAGCGCCAGTCGCGGCTGCTACGCGGCCGGGAAAAGCTGAAAGCGAAGATGATAAAGATGGCGGCGTTCAGAGCGACCAGCGTCCACAAGCCATAGGCGTCGTCATGTTTCATGGCAAGTGTTCCTTGCGATTGTGCGACTCGGATTCCATTTCTACGCCATGACCCACATGGCCAACGTGGTGGCCGTGATGGTGAAATAGGTGCATGAGCGGGCACGCGAGCAGCAGCAAATAGGGTAACACTCCCATCAAATGCGCACGATGTTCCGACCAGAGGAAGAATGCAGCGACTGCCAGGAAGCCATACAGCACCCACCGGGCACGCCTGCGCGGTGCATTGTTCATCATGACCTCCTAATGTCGCTCTGTCCTGCAGGCGTCCTTCATCATTCGATGCTCGCTTAGCATCTGCTCCATCATTTGCTGCATGAGCGCCTGGTGCTCGGCAATCCATTGCTCGTGCTCCTGCATGGACATTTCTTTTGGAGGCTTCATTGAGCGCATTTGATTGATGGCATCCTCCATCATCTTCATGTGCTGGGCCATGAGGTCACGCTGTTCGGCGCCTTTTGCTGCTTCCGCAGCGGCGAGCTTTTGCTTGGCTGCCGCAGCCATTCGCTGTGCAACGCGCATGGACTCATCCGGGCCGGCAAACACGCTGCCAGAAGCGAGGGCAAGGCTAATCATTAACATCCCGGCAGTTCGTGTACTCATGATGGATCTCCTAAGGTTTAGTGCGGCTGCTTTGAACGGGTCTTCGGTTCGAGCCTAGTTCTTCGTGTCGCCTGCCGATGCCGATTTGCCAGCCCCACTGGCTTCCGGCTTCTTCTCCTTGCGAGACTTCCTCTCCGGCACCCACAAGCCTTTACCATCGCGCATGTGGTTGTGCGGCGTAACGGTGGACTTCTTTTCTTTGTCAGCTTGTGCAGGGGCGGAGGACTTCACATCGGACTGGGCTGACTTTTCCTTCGGAGCGTCCGCGCTCGAGGCTGGAAGTACTGTGACAAATGCCAGAGAGGCGACGATCTGGCTAAGGATTAGGCTGAGGTTGGTTTTCATCATCACTCCTTTACGGTTACGCGGGAAAGATCTGGAATCACCTTACCCCCCGCGAGCGCGACTAACCATGATATAGATCATTTTTTACATTCAAGTCACTTTCTTCTGAGAGGACCTGAGCTTGCGCCGTCCCACCTTCCATGCTTCCAGCACCAACAACGGTACACTCCCTATGGCGAAGGACAACAGGCAATCCTCAATCGACAAAGGCGCAATCTGTAGCGCCGCCTCAAAAGCAGGCACATGATGAATTAGCAATTGCGCTATGACCGAGGCCACCACGACCGCAAATAGGCGCCCATTCGTAAGGAAGCCAAGCTCAAAGATGGTCTTGTCCGCGCTACGGGCACCAAATGAACGGAACAGTTCTCCAAACACAAGGCTGGTGAAAGCGAGATTGCGCGCCTGTTCCAGCCCCCGCGCCTCCAGCGCCCAGGCAAACACGGCAAGAGTCAATCCAGCCTGCATGAACCCTACCAGCACGACTCCCACCCACTCCTGTCTCCCGAGAAGCGGATCGGTGGGCCGACGTGGCGGACGTGATAACACCGCAGGATCGGTTGGTTCGGCTGCCAGCGCCAGGGCCGGCAAGCCATCTGTCGCCAAATTGATCCAGAGGATATGTAGTGGTAACAATGGGAACGGTAAGGCCAGTAGTGCCGCGCCAAGCATTACTGCCAATTCCCCCACATTGCCCGCCAGCAAATACGCCACGGTCTTCCTGATATTGTCAAAGATCCCTCTGCCCTCCCGGAGCGCGGCGACGATGCTGGCAAAATTGTCGTCCGTTAAGATCAGATCAGCAGCCTCCCGTGTCACCTCCGTTCCAGTGATTCCCATCGCGATCCCGACATGCGCTTCTCGCAAGGCGGGCGCATCATTCACCCCATCACCGGTCATCGCCACCATGGCTCCTCGCGCCTTCCACTCCCTGACAATACGCAGTTTGTCCTCTGGGGTCGCACGCGCGTGCACCCAGTCGCGCGCGCTTTCATCGGGCCGGATGATTCCCATTTCCAGCGCAATTGCTTTGGCCGTTACTGGGTGATCTCCAGTGATCATGACGGTCCGCACACCTGCTTGCTGAGCTTGGGAAACGGCTGCGATTGCTTCAGGCCGTGGGGGATCAGAAATGCCAACCAGACCCAACACGGTCAGTTCTTCCTCCCGCGCCATACGTCCCGTGGCAATTGTCAGAACGCGTAAGCCGCGCGCCGCCATTGCCGTCGCCGCCTCCACGACTCCTGGAGGCAAATAGGTCGCCTGCTGGAAAACAGATTCCGGTGCGCCCTTCACGTAAAGGATGCCATCGGATCGTTGAATGGCCATGCGTTTCCTGGACGAATCAAACGGCAGCACCGCCACTCTAGGGACATCCGCTTCGAGCGCTGCCCGCTCGATTCCCTGTTCCCGGGCCGCGATCAGCAGCGCGACTTCCGTTGGATCACCCACCCCGCCGCCACTTGGCGCCAGTTCCGCGTCGCAACAAGCTGCCGCCGCAAACAGCAACGCACGCTTGTCTTCGGCCACGACCTCTCTTACGCTCATAGCGCCAGCAGTCAACGTCCCTGTCTTATCCGTGCAAATGACGGTTGTACAACCAATTGTTTCGATCGCATGCAGCCTGCGGACCAATACCCGCTGCACCGACATGCGCTGCATCCCTAGCGCCAAGGCGATGGTTACGACCGCCGGCAGGCCCTCAGGGACAGCGGCAACCGCCAGGGAAACAGCCGATATGAGCACGTTCTGCCACGACTGCCCCTGCACCAAACCCACTAGCGCGACGACAGCGACTACAGCCAAGCAGAGCCCAATTAGCAAATGGCTCAGTTTCTCGAGTCTGGCCTGCAATGGTGTTGGCCCCTCCGACACGGACTGCAGCAGCCGTGCAATCTTTCCCAGTTCCGTGCGCGAACCTGTTGCAATGACCACTGCCGCGCCGGTTCCGCCGACGATTGAAGTGCCCATGTGCACTGTGTTATGCCGCTCGGCCAAGGGCGTGGAAGGGCTGTCCGGAGTCATTGCTTTTTCCACAGACATACTCTCGCCTGTGAGCGACGCCTCGTTCGCTTCCAACGCATATGAAGCGGTAACCCGGGCATCTGCCGCCACAATGTCGCCTGCTTCCAACAACAGAATGTCGCCAGGTACGACGTCTGCTGCAGGGATCAGTGAACTCGCGCCATCACGCAACACTCGCGCGCGAGGCGCAGTAAGCGACCGCAACGCAGCCATCGCCCGTTCCGCCCGATACTCCTGAAAGAAGCCTACTAGACCGTTAATAACGAGGATGCACGCGATCGCTATCGCATCGAGCCACTCGTCCATCGCCCAAGAGATGGCACTAGCCAGCACCAGCAAACCAATCAGCGGGCTCAGGAACTGGTCAAGCAGTAGTCGCCAAGGCGACTTTGGCTGTTCTTTTTCCAGCTCATTGCGGCCACATTCAACGAGACGCCGTGCTGCCTCCATTTGGCTCAATCCCGTTTCCTCAGGCACCCTTGCGGTGTTCATTGACCTTCTCCAATTCTCACGTTTTCCGGGCGCCATTGATGACGACGCCATAACGTATAAGCTGCTGGCAGCACCAGCAGGGTCAGAATCATGCAAGACAGCAGACCGCCAACTACCGGCGCTGCCGTGCGTGCCGTAAGGTCGGCGCCCACGCCACCTTCCCAAAGCAAAGGCAACAGGCCGAGCACCGTGGTAGCGACGGTCATCACCAGTGGTCTAACGCGGCTCGAAGCGCCATCCAGAACCGCTTCGTCGATATCACTTGCCTGGCGAAGCCGCCCTTCCTGGCTGTAGCGCTGATAGGCCTGGTCCAAATAGACGATCATCACGATTCCAGTCTGGCCCGCTACGCCGCCAACAGCGATCATACCTACCCAGACAGAGGTCGAAAGGTTGTAGTCCATGATCGACAGCAGCCACACGCTGCCGGCTAACGCGAACGGGATCGACAACAGAACGAGCAAAGTCTGTTGCCAACCACGTAGCGAGACATACAGGAGTCCAACAATCAGCACGAAGGTAATCGGCAACATCACCAGCAGCCGCTCCTCCATCTCTTGCATGAACTCGTACTGTCCCGTCCATTGCAGACGATAGCCCGGGGGCAGCGTCAAATTTTCCGCCACGATGCGCTTGGCGTCGCTTACCCAGCCGCCAATATCGCGCTTGCTACTATCGAAGTCGGCGAATACAAATCCAACCAGTACGCCCCCCTCATCCTTAATCATGGGTGGGCCGCTCACAACACGAATTTCGGCCAACTCCCCTAGGGGCACGGTTGGACCCAGTACACGCCCCGCATCGACCGGGTCATTGTTTCCAACACCCTGGGGCATGCCGCCCTGCCGCATGTTGGCCGCCGCCACTGTACCCGCGCCTGCGGCGCCGGACATCCCATACATTCCCCCTGCCGTACCGCCGGCGGCGGCCAGCGCTGGCGCGGCAGACGAGACGCCGCGTCCACCTTGCTCTGGAAGTACGCTAAATGCAGCGCCACTGACCGCAACTGGGACCAGTAACGCCTTGAGCGCAGCCGGGTCGGAGCGGAAGTCGGCGGCATACCTCGCATTCGCAGAGAACCGCGAACGCCCCGCGATCATCGTCGATACCGGCATGCCGCCTACTGCCGCTTCGACGATCGAGTGCACGTCGGCCACCGTTAATCCGTAACGGGCGATTGCGTCTCGCCGAGGAATGATGTCAATGTATTCGCGCCCGGTCTGGCGTTCAGCGAACGTACTGCGGGTCCCCGGTACAGTCCGCAGGAGCCCTTCGAGCTGCAAGCTCAAACGTTCGATCTGCACAAGGTCGTCGCCAAGCACTTTGACACCGACTGGGGTACGTACGCCGGTAGAGAGCATGTCGATGCGGGTCCTGATTGGCGGCGCCACCGCGATCTGGTATCCGGGCATTTGGAGAGCGCTCGCGATTTCCGAAGACAATTCGTCCAGGGTAAAGCGCCGCTGCTTGGGCCAAATCGCTTCGACCATGGGTGTAAAGACACCGAGACGACGATCCGCATGCCAACGCTTGGCGGGCCGCATTGGCCATTGCTCACGCGGCTTTAGCACCACTGTGATTTCGTTCATATCCAACTGGGCGGGATCGGTCGCCGTCTCGGCGCGGCCTGTTTTTCCATGGACAGAGAGGACTTCCGGAAAAGCCTTGATCGCACGATCCTGTTCAATCAATGCGCGCCTGGCTTCCTCGATCGAGATTCCTGGGAACGTGGTCGGCATGACCAACAGCGAACCCTCATTCAGGGGAGGAAGGAACTCCGTACCCAGCTTCATAAACATCGGAATTGTCGCAATCACCACAATCGCCGCAGCCGACACTACGGCGATACGCCACTGGATGACCTTGCGTGCAATGGGCCGAAAGGCGCGCGACAGCAATCGGTTAACGGGATGCTCTTCCTCGGTGCGAAAGCGACCGCGCAAGAGCAGCACCATCAGTGGCGGCGCCAACGTGATCGAGAGCACCGCCGCAGCGAACATTGCCACGGTCTTGGTATAGGCAAGCGGATCGAACAGGCGCCCGGCCTGACCGGTCAAGGCAAAGATCGGGAGGAAGCTCACCGTGATGAGCAGTAATGAATAGAAGATGGGACGTCCCACCTCCTGACACGCTTCGATAATGATGCGCTTGCGGTCGGCGTCCGGACCGGCAGCGGCCAGCCGCACGTGTGCGTTCTCGATGAGCACGATCGCCGCATCGGCCAACTCGCCTACGGCAATGGCAATGCCACCCAGCGACATGATGTTGGCAGTCAGCCCCAGATAACGGAATGCTATGAACGACAGCAATACGGAAGTCGGCAGGATAATCATGGCGATCAATGCTGAGCGCGCATGGAACAGGAATACCAGGCAAACCGCCGAAATGATCAGACCCTGCTGCAACAAGGTCTGTACCAGGCTGTCGATTGCGCCCTCAATGAGCTCTGAACGGTCATACGTCGGAATGATTCGCACTCCGGAAGGCAACGCCAATGCCGCAATCTGCGCCTTGATCGCCCTGTTTACCTGGAGCGCGTTAGAGCCGATCCGCATAACAACGATGCCGCCCACCGCCTCGCCTTCGCCATTCCAGTCAGCAGCGCCGCGCCGGATCTCCGGGCCGTACTGCAGCGTCGCGACATCACGAAGTCGAACCGGAATCGCCCCTGGCCCCAGTTTGACCACGCTTTCCTCAAGATCCTGCAGGGACTTGACATAGCCCCGTCCCCTCAGAACGTACTCTCGGCCCGCCATTTCCAGAACGCGCGCACCCACCTCGGAATTCGCCCCTTGCACAGCCCGTGAAACATCGCTCGGCGTCGCCCCGTATTGCAGCAGCTTCTCGGCGTCCATCAGGACCTGAAACTGCCGCTCGTACCCGCCCAGGGAGGCCACCTCCGCAACACCCGCGACGGCTTGCAGCGCGGGCCGGATCGTAAAATCCTGCAGTTCGCGCAAGCGGGCCAGATCGAGCTGCCCCGAATCGTCCTTAATGACATACTGAAATACCCAACCGATCCCGGTCGCATCGGGTCCCAACTGGGGCGCCACATCGGGTGGCAGCGCGGCCCGTGCGCGGTCGATTTGCTCCCCGACACGCGTTCGGGCCCAGTAGATGTCCGTCTTATCCTTGAAAATGACATAGATGAAGCTCATGCCAAACATGGAATAGCCGCGAACGGTGCGCACTCCCGGGGTGCTTTGCAACGCTTTTACCAATGGATAGGTCACCTGCTCTTCCACCAGATCCGGTCCTCGTCCCATCCATTCAACGAACACGATCACCTGTGGGTCACTCAGATCCGGCAGCGCATCGAGCGGTGTTTTCTGTATAGAGTTGACCGCCCATCCTGCCAACAGCAGGACTGCCGCGAACACACTCCAACGATGGGTCGCGCACCAGCCAATGATCCGCTCAATCATGCTGGTGCTCGCTTTCTGTCTTTACCGTTTTCTCAGGAGCTGGCCGATTCGTACTACTTCCATGACCACCGTGGGTAGCCTGCCCACCAGAACCGCGCAGGCGACTCTCCGAATCAAGCAAAAATACACCTGATACGACGACCATGGCCCCCGGCTCGATCCCATCCAAAATTTCGATCTTCTCACCGCTACGGCGACCTACCCTTACCCGGCGCGGAACATATTTTCCATCAAGCGCCCGTTGGTAGACATACTGCGCCTCGCCCGTGTCGACCACCGCCTCGCGCGGCACCGTCAATGCCTTCCGCGCCGGCGCTTTGATGGCGGCTGTCCCATACATGCCTGGCCGCAGCAACCCGTCCGTGTTTTCTAGGGCGAAGCGCACCTTCAACGTCCTGCTCTCGCTGACCATCGGTTCGATGAACTCTATTTTTGCGGTTCTGGACAGCTGGCCGAACTGGAGTTGTGCAACCTGTCCAATTCTCACCCAGTCCGTGGCAGCCACAGGCACATCGGCAATGGCCCAGACCCGCGAGAGGTCCAGGATCACAGCGATCTCAGTCGAAGGATCCACTGCGGTTCCAGCCGCCACGCCGCGATGCGCCAGGATGCCACTTCCGGTCGCGTAAAGCGTCACTACCTTGCGAGCCTTGCCAGTGGCTTCAATGCCCTCGATCTCACGCTCGCTCATGCCGAAGAATTTGAGCCGGGTCCGTCCGCTTTCGACCACCGCGCTGGGCGGGCCAACGAATGCACGCGCCGCCAGATGGTCTAATTGCGATGCGTAGAGCTCTTGCGAGAAGATGTCGATAATCGGCTGCCCGGCTTTGACGCGCTCACCAGTGTTTGGCACATGCAGCTTCTCAACCCAGCCGCTGACCCTGGTATGAATATGGAAGATGCGCGATTCATCAGGAACGATCGTCGCGGCCGCACGCTGGTCTTCAACGCTCTCCTCCAGGGTCGCCGGCGCAGCCCTCAGCCCGATACTGCGTTCCTGCCCCTGAGGCAAAGTCACCTCCGCGCGGCCATTGTTTGCCGCAGTCCCATGGGCCGGCTGTGGTGCGGGCGCCGACGTGGCGTGCCTCGTTTCCGGCCACCAGCGCGCCAGCACTAGTGCGAAGACCAGCCCGCCAACGAATGCTGCAAACAATTTCAGCTTAGCGTTCAATTGGATTCTCCAGCAAAACTTCCGACCGCGTTCATATAGCGCGCCCACGCCACGCCGAGCGCACTCTCTGCCATCGCAGCGTCCTCCTCGACCTGCCAACTGGCCTTAATGGCTTCCAGTGCATTTACCAAAGGCGCCCGCCCGCTGGCGTACTCTGCCACTGCTGGCGCAATCAGCCTTTCGGTGCGCGGCACAATATCGGCACCAACGGTGTCCAGGCTAGTGACAGCTCCGCGCAGAGATTCGAGCGCAGCGATGGTCTCTCCCTCGATCATCCTCAACATACCCTCGCGGTCGGCTTCAGCCATGCTCTGCATGGCGCGGGCCTCCCCTACGCCAGCCTTAAGGCGGTCGAACCAGATCGGCACGCTGATGCCAACCATGAGCATGTAGCCCTTCCCACCAGCCATGGTATCGGCCTTACCGACACGGACCATCGCCATCGGCTTGTACATGGATTTCATAACCTCGACTTCGGCACGGCTGCGCGCGATCTCCGCCTGGCTGATCTGGACGCCGGGGTGGTTCTGCAGGGCTTGCTCCAGCGCAGAGGCCGTGCTGGGAACATTGCGGATCTGCCTGAGCAACCGCTCCGTGTCCAGTGGCGGGACTGCCCTGCCGGTTGGCTGTCCAATGGCTGCGTTGAGCATCGCCTCTGCAGACCGGGTCTCGGCCTGCAACAGTGACTGGCGATTGCGAAGACGCGCCGACTCCGCCTCCAACCGCAGTACGTCAAGTTGGCCCCCGCTTCCGGACGCATGGCGGGAAGCGGCCATACGTGTCAGCTGTCCTACCAGCACAACCTGCTTATCGAGGATGCCGACCATACGTCTTCGCTCGTGCAGCATGAAGAATGCCGATGCCACTTCAGACTGGATTTTCAGCAGAACCTGCCGCGACTCTCCCTCTACACGTCCAACATCGGCTTCCGCCGCGGCGCGCTTATGGGAACGAATATGTGACAGTGGGAAGGATTGCTCGATGCTCAAGCTACGGTCAGAGCGCATCATCTTGTCCACCGGCTTATGGTCGATGGCTGGCGTGATCACGGGATCATCCAGCGCCGACACCACGACCGGGCGCAAGCGCGCCGCTTCGATGCGCGAGGACGAGGCCTTAAGTTCGGCCCGGGCTTGGCGCGCAACGCGGAGCGCATCCGTCAGCTCGAACGCTTGCCCAGGCGGTGAGGCGTTCGCGGTCTGCCCCGAGTATGCCGGAAAGAACAATGCTACCGCCACGATCCAGGCTATGGACCCGCGATTGGAGCCTCCGATGGGTTTCTTGCGCATAGCTCGCTCCGGTTCTTTTTTTGCGTTTTATGGGCCATGTTAGGCGGCCGCCACGTCCCACGGGAATGATCTAGGTCAAATCAGCGCCCCCTGGTGACCGATTGCATGGCCAGCGCCAAAGCTTCGGAAATGTCAATGCCGGCACACGCATGCTCGATAGTGTTGCAGCCGACAATCTTCGCCACGCCGCAGGCGCTCAGCGCAGCGAACGCATCCCCGGCAAAGATAGGATGCACCACGGCGCACACCGCCGGTGGCAGCGCGGTGGTCTTGAGGTGCGCTACCGCCGCCATCATGGTGCGCGCGGTGGAGGCAATATCATCCACCAGAACAGGGGTATGCCCATGCCAGCGCCCGATGTCAGGCACCGAGACCTCTACGTCGCGGTCACCGTGGCGGGTCTTTTCCAGCACCGTGAACGGGCACCCAACTGCGCTGGCCACCTCTTCGGCCCACTGTTCACTCTCGGCGTCCGGCCCGATCACTAGTGGCTTGTCCAGATTGGCGCCAATCCAACGGAAGATGGCAGGCGCGGCATGTGCAACTCCAGTGTTGATGGGGTAGATCTCATCAAGTGCGCGAATTCGGTGAAGGTGGGGATCCACCGTCACCAGCCAGTCGACCGCAGAACCAATCAACGTGGCGACATGATGCGATGTAATGCCTTCGCCATCATTGAAAACTGCGTCCTGTCGCATATAGGCAAGATAGGGCGAGACCAGGCCAATACGCGTTGCGCCGATCTCGCGCGCGGTTTTGGCAGCCAGATACAAGGCAATGAGTTTTTCGTCAGGATGGACCAGCGTGCAAACGAGCGCAACTTCCCGTCCGACAACTGGCGTCTGGTAACGAATGTAGGACTCGCCATCCGGGAAACGGCGTGCTGTCAGAACACCTATCTCCCATCCCAACGCTTTCGCCAGCAGGGAAGTCATATCCTCATTTCCAGGCATCGACAACAGCAGGGGATTGCCCATCATCCCTCCGTCACGGCAACGACGGCCGCAATCGATTCACCGTAAAGACGCGCGTACTCAAGTTCACCACGGGATTCCGCGTGAATGGTGAACAGCGGCTCCCCAACCTCAACCGCCCTTCCAACAGGACAATGCAGATATATGCCTGCCGCCGCGGACTTGGGTGCGCCGGCCAGTTTGGCGATGCGGGCTAACTTGCGATTGTCAATACTGTCGACGCGTCCCCTGTGCGTGGCCCGCATCGCGTAAGTGAATCCCGCCACGGGCGGTTCCCGCATTCCCCCTTGCGCCGCGCAGATTGCCTGGAACTTGCGCCACGCCGCGCCACTATCCAGCACCCGCTGTACGAGCTCTTGCGCCTCAGCCGCTGGGATCAGCTTGCCCATCGCTACAATCGACGCAGCGAGCAGCAGAGCCCTCTCTCGCAAGTCGCGCGGAGCTTCAGTCGCCCCATTCAAGACCGCCAGCACATCGCGGGCCTCCAGCGCTGGTCCTATCCCGCGCCCAATCGGCTGCGTGCCATCAGTGACCAAGCCGCACACGGTTAATCCAAAAGCGTCACCCACCGAGCGTAGCCTGGACACCAGGCGTTCGCCAGCCGCACTCGTACGTACTTTGGCGGTGGGGCCGACAGGGATATCCACCAGAACGTGGGTAGAACCGGCCGCGATCTTCTTGGATAGCACGGACGCCACCAGTTGGCCGTCGCTATCGAGGTCCAACGGCCGTTCCACGCGGATCAAGATATCATCGGCCGGACTCAAGTTCACCGCCCCGCCCCAAACGATGCAGCCACCTTCATCCCAAACGACCCTCTGTATCTGTTCGATCCCAAGCTTGACTGGTGCGAGGGTTTCCATTGTGTCGGCCGTCCCGGCCGGCGAAGTGATCGCACGGGACGACGTTTTGGGAATTGTCAGGCCGCAGGCGGCGACGATCGGCACTACGAGCAAAGTGGTGCGGTTGCCAGGCAGACCGCCAACGCAGTGCTTGTCGACAATGGGCGCGTCTTTCCAGCTAAGCCGGCTTCCGGCATCGACCATGGCGCGTGTCAGCGCGATCATTTCCTGCAGGTTCATGCGATCGCCGGCGCATGCTGCCAGGAAGGTGGCCATTTCAATATCGGAGTAGTTACCTGCCACCACGTCGCGCACGATGGCCCCTGCCATCGCATCATCCAGCGGCGTGCCGTACAACTTGCCCCGTACATGCGAAAAAGAATGCAGGGGCTGGAGGTGAGCCACGCCGACCGTAGCCCCTTCGCAAGCCCCCAAAGCGCGCCATGCAGCCTCGGACAGTCCTGCTTCACCTGGCGCAATGATCGGCGTTCCCACCACGTTAAGCGTGGCAATGATGCGGCGCTGCCGATACCACACCTCAATGCGCGACTTTGCCTCAAAGCCTTCCGACTGGCAAATATGGCAATCGTCCCGCATATAAATGACCGGCTCCTGATAAGTGTCGATATGCATGCGCCTAACTTGCAATGTCGGCATGCCAGTCTCGCTGGGCTCCGCGCCTGCACCGCAAGCTTCAGTCATCGTCGACACCTTTTCCCTCCTCCCCCATCTCTGCGACGTCGCCATACTCGGGAACCTGGCATGGCCAGCCCAGGTCTTGCGATATCCGCGCACGCAGCGCTTCGGCTGCCTCGGGCTCACCGTGCGTAATAAACAGCTTCTTCGGCGGCATTTTGAAATGTGCCAGCCACGACAGCATCTCGTTGCTGTCGGCGTGCGCAGAAAGGTTGTCTATTTCCAGAACCTGCGCCCGTACCGGGACTAATTCGCCATGGATTTTGACCGTATCCGCCCCCGCCACCATGCTGGCACCACGGGTGCCGCCGGCTTGGTGACCAACAAAGATCACGGTATTGCGTGGGTTGGATGCAAAGGCCTTCAGGTGGTGTAGTACACGTCCACCTGTCGCCATACCGCTTGCCGCGATAATCACCATCGGGACTCGCTTTTGCAGCAGGGCCTTCGATTCCTCTACCGAGTTAATGATCTGGGCGGCGTGACACATGGCGTGGCATTGCTGTTCGGTTAGACGATGGTCCTTGCGATGCTTGTGATAAATAGCCGTGGCGTCCTTGGCCATTGGACTATCGAGGTAGACAGGCAGGACAGCGGGAATGGCTCTCGACTCCTTGAGCAGGTGAAGGTAGTACAACAAGGACTGGGCCCGTCCAACCGCGAAAGACGGAATAACTACCACACCGCCGCGGTTTGCCGTATCGCGAATCGCATAGCCAAGGGGAACCATCGGATCGCGATCGGAGTGCACGCGATTCCCGTACGTCGACTCCACGACAAGGTAGTCGGTATGTTCGATCGGCACCGGAGGCATCATCAGGATGTCGTTTGATCGGCCCAGGTCGCCCGAAAACGTCAATATGGTCGCGCCGTCATCGATGGCGACAGTTGCAGCGCCGAGTATGTGACCTGCATGGCGCCAGACCGCGCCAAGCCCACCTGCCACGCTCACGCGCGTGTCGAAAGCCACCGGGGAAAAGGATTTGAGCGCGTGTTCAGCGTCCTGCTGGGTATACAGGGGCAAGGCAGGTGCATGCTTGGAGAAGCCATGGCGATTTGCGTAGGCAGCATCTTCTTCCTGCAAGTGTCCGCTATCGGGCAAGAGAATCTTACACAGGTCATAGGTCGCTTCGGTGCAGTAGACTTTCCCGGAAAATCCCTGCTTGATCAACAACGGCAAATACCCGCTGTGGTCAAGGTGCGCGTGCGTCAACAATACGGCATCCAGGCTGGAAGGTGCGATAGGCAAATGCTGCCAATTGCGCAGCCGGAGCTGCTTGTAGCCCTGAAAAAGGCCGCAGTCGACAAGAATTTTTGCTCCACCGCCCGATACCAGGTATTTTGATCCCGTGACCGTCTTCGTAGCACCTAGAAATTGCAGTTTCATGCTTCCCTCCCACGCCCGAAGGCTGCACAGAGTTACAACAAAGTCGCAAAGACCGGCAACGCGCCCGCCATCAAAGCCATAGCGTAGCCCCGCATCACCAACTGACCGAGCGCATTCCCGCCAGCGAAGAGCGCGATCCCGATCTTGGTCAGCATATTTGCCAACACCGCAATGCACAGCGCGATCAGCGCGACATCAAAGGCGATGGCCCCCGTTCGGAAGATGCGAGCAATCGATATGACGATCGCATCCACATCCAAGACTCCGGACAGGGCGGACACCACAAATACACCGCTTGCACCGAGCCACTCTTTTGCTGCTGGCACCGTCACCGCCATCACGGCAAGGAATGCACCAAATACCAGTGCAGTCGACAAGTCAAAAGCTTCGATTGGCGCCCCGTCTTCAACCAGAGGTGGTTGCTTCAACGCGTTCCGCCAATGCCAAAGGCCAATAAGCAGCAATACAACGCCAGTGGTGCCTAAAGCCAGGCCGAAAGACTTCAGTAGGCCTGGCGCGATCGTTGCAAGCAGCACGAGCATGCGAAAGAACATAACCCCGCAGGCTGCTAACGCGCCTGCCCCTGCCACGCGGGACAAGGCCGGCTGTTTGGCCGCCAAGCGCGCGAGGGATAGCGTTGCCGCCGTCGACGACGCTAATCCTCCCAGGACACCAGTGAAAAACAGACCGCGCTCAAAACCCGTTATGCGCATCAAAAAGTGTCCGGCCAGGGATAGTCCCGCAATCAATACCACCGCCCACCATAACTGATAGGGGTTAAGCGCGCCATATGGTCCATATCCCGCATCCGGCAGATTGGGCAGTATGACCACCGACAACACCAGCATCTGCAATGCAGCTACCAGCTCTTGTTGTCTAATCAGCCGGAGCCAACGATGTAAAGTGGACTTCAGGTCCAAAAGTATCGCCGCGACCACCGATGACGCCAGCGCCACGGCGACATGCCCATGCATCGCTGCCGCTCCCAACAAGAGCGTCAGGAGCAGTGCCACAGCGGTGGTGATGCTGAGATCTCCGGTCGCCCGCGCCGCTTCCCGAAAAGAGACGGCCAATAAGAGCGAGAAGCCCAATATCGCGGCCGGCAGAATCCAGGCGTTGAATGCGTTGGCCATCAAGACCAGAAGACCGCCCAGCAATCCGACCAGCGAAAAAGTACGCAACCCGGCCACACGGCCACCCTCTCCCCTCTCGCGCTGGCTCCAGCCCCGTTCGATACCAATGACAAGCCCCGTGGCCAGCGATGCCAATAGATTCACCGCATCGATCGAAGAAGAGGCTACATTCATATTGAAAGTAAATGGATAGCAGTCACGTCCATGCGCCATCATACGACCGAAAAAATTACATCTGGAGAATAGTTGAGGCAGCGGTGGAGGGACTGTTGTTCCTTAAGCCTAGTTACGGACAATTTGATTCAGATCATCCTCGCACTGACATATAAAGGGCTAGGCTTGGAAGGCGACCCAGTTGCGGTCGTCCCGGGCGGGCTCTCGTCGTTTACGCTCTTGAATCCGAGGCTCGGCTTTCAAGTCACCTACAATTTCGACAGCTTCCTGTCGGTTATCAGTAGCGGCCGCACAAAAGTGGACATCCTCCAGCTATTCATGTCGTTGGTTGGTTCACGGCTGGTTCGATGACCGGATCTCGCTTCGTGCTGGCCGACATCGAACGCGACGGCCAGCGATCCACCTGTGCGAAGTCTTGGCTTTACCCGTCCAACGAATGCGCTCGTATCGAAGATGCAACGGCGAAGGCGAAGTCAGAAACGAACCGCGAGGCGGCTGCCTTACGCAACTTACTTCCTTGCCGCTTCTGGTACTACAGCAGGCCTCGCCACAACCGGAGGAAGCGGCTTCATGGGTTCATTCGCGTGCCATATCCAAGGCACTGGATCAATACGCGCAATCGCTTTCTCTTTCGCTGCAAACGCCGCCTTGCTCATGAAACCTGACAGCACATGCAATGGCGTCGGGACGCTTCCAGTATCAAGCAGCAGGAAATTCGGAAACGCTTCGGTAGGGCCTGCGTCATAACGGAGAGGCTTGAGGAAGCGGCGTTTCTCCTCAGTGAGCTTGCGTTCCAGGTCGACTTCGAACGCGGCGTCAAGGGGAATCCAATTCCTCGACGTAAGCATGCAGGTCGCCGTATCGACATGCAGCACGTGCTCCTGTTTTGCATAGACCAGGAGGCACATAATGACTCTGACCTGATCTCCTGCTTCAGATGCTTTCAGGTCAAACATCCAATTGAACCTGCGCTGCAAGCGCAGCCAGTCCTTGGCAGCCATCGTCAACGGCGCATCAGACATGTGTCGTAAGCGGATACGTATAGCTCCCGCTGATTCGATCACATCCTTGAACTCACCGACCACCAGCGCCATCTCATACCCGCCACCATCACTTGGCCTTAGGACCGACAATCGTTCCCGCCTGCGCGCGCTAATTTGTTCCTTCATGGCCTCGTCGAAACGCTCGGGAATGTAGAGCCGATCGGCTAGCACTTTCCCCTTCAAGCGCAATTCTGCGGCGGCTTCATATACGTACTTTTGTATCACCCCTTGATGGCGTCGGCCGTCCATGGCTGGAGACCAACGGTTAAGACCAGCTTCTTCGAAAAGAAATTGCAATAGTGCCTGCAATGACATGGGACGAGGCGAGGACTTTACGTCTGCCTTGATCTTGTCAGGAATAGCCGACGCGACGCGCCCCGCCGCTCGCGTCAGCGGGAAATCGACACGTAAGTCGGTGAAGTCATCACTAGCCGGAACAATCGCGCTGCCTATCAGCGCACCCCGACCGGAGTGCGACGCCTGATTTTCGAACGAATCACATGAAGGATGATGCTGCGGCCCCGTGCCTGGCATCCGCTTGACCACATAGTGGCGGTGCTTCGCTATGTACATCTCTATTCCGGGGGCGACGCACATGCATCGTGGGCGAATCCCTGCGCCATAGGCCTGCGCCAATACTGGCTCCAACGCCGGATCGTCTGCCGTGAAGCGTTTTCCCTCTACAGAATAGGCAACAACCTCTTCCATGATTTCGCGGAGATGGGATAGTTCATATTACTCTACCCCGCCTGCACCGCAGAACTATCCCGAAATCCCATGCGAAATTAGGGGCGATTTCCGGCCAGTGTGGTCCGGTTTAGATGCAAGGGATGTTCAGAGCCTGTCAGGGTTGAACCGAATTATTCTGAAGAGAAAGTTGGACACTCGATAAAACGCCACGGCGGAAAAGGTGCCGAGGAAAATTCAGAGGACACCGTAGACCTTGGTGAGCATTTGCTTATTGGTTTCGAGAAGAAAGTGTTGATTTGCACCGAAAACTGATAATCATCTAGCCGTCCTCCCTTCGGCCAAGCCGAGGAATAAAGTCACGGTGCGAATCCGAACTTTATCAAGGAGGACGTCATGTTATTTTGTGGCATTGATCTTCACTCCAACAATTGCCTTGTGGTCGTCTCCGACGACAACGACAAGGTCGTGTATTCCAATGGTAACGTGTTCCCCAGGTGGCGCGGCTGGGCAAGGTGACACATAACTTGACCTTAGGGCCTGACCTTGCGTGTCAGATTGGTGCCCTTGGTTTGACGGTCAGCATTGTCAATCCAGCGCGCATTAAAGGATTTGGGCAGAGCGAACTTGTCCGCAACAAGAACGATGGAATTGATGCTGCCTTGATTGCTCGGTATGGGGCAAGGATGCATCCCGAACCTTGGCAAGCCCCGCCTTCCGAGCAACGTCGGTTAAGGGCCTGGTGTGATCGCTTGAAAGCGTTGAAGGCCATGCGCCTGCAAGAGGAAAATCGTTTGGAGGCATGCACCGTCGCTGCGAATGCTGAGTTGATGGACCACATCGAGGAGCAAGTGGTCTGGCTGGGATTACAGATCAAACAAATAGGGCGAGACATCGAAGATCACATCGCCTGTCATCCCAGCCTTAAACGCGACGCTGACCTAATGGCCAGCATTCCTGGCGTCGGTAAGGCGACAGTCGCGGTGATGCTTGGGCATATCGGTGACATGCGGCGCTTCAGCAGCGCCAAGGCTTTAGCCGCTCATCTCGGGGTGAGTCCACGTCAGCGCCTTTCTGGAACATCCGTGCGCGGGCGTACAACGATGAGCCGAACAGGAAATCGTGCCACTCGAAGTGCGCTTTACATGCCAGCGGTTGTAGCCAGTCGCCGCAACCCCATTCTTCGAGCCTTTGCCGAGCGTCTGCATGCAAACGGCTTGTCCAAGAAAGCAGTGATCGGCGCGGTCATGCGAAAGCTGGTTCATCTGATGTACGCCATTGTTCGATCTGGCATCGCATTCAGACCTGACTACATAGAACAGCAATCAAGAAAATGCGTCCAGCCGGACGATAAGGTTGTGACCCATATCAGCCTGGCACCAGACTTCAATCGCTATGTCCGGGAGCAGCATCCGCCGGAAGGGCTTTGCATTGGAGGACAGACTACTGTTCCGTAGGAGCAGTAGACGCAGCAATCTCCCTGCTTCGGGCGTAGGATGCTGTGGCAGCTCTCGCATTCATAATGCCACTGGCAAGCATCAACAGGCATGGTCTCCTGTTTCGTGTGGCCACAAACTGGACACGTCAGAACTGAATCGAAGATGACATTGCTCATTTGGGATTTCCAGCAGGCTTCGATGGATAACCAGCCTCTTCGGTGGCACGCGTCAACGCAGCGACATTGGTCTTCGCATCATCGAAGGTAACGACTGCTTCGCGCTTTTCAAAACTCACTTCGATTGCAGTTACACCAGGTACTTTTCCAAGCGCCTTCTTTACCGTAATTGGACAAGTTGCACAGTCCATGCCTGGCACCGACAGCGTGACAGCTTTGGACGCTGCCCACGATGCGGTACTCAGGGCGAACAAGGCAATGGCGGCAATGATCTTTTGCATGATTTGATCCTTAAATTAGTAAAACCAGGGAGCTATCCAAGGAAAGCTCACAGCGATGAGCAGAAGTACGACCACGGTGATGTACAGCACACGATATGACCATTTGACTTGTGGCCGGTCGCAAAACTCTCCTGGCGAACAATCCGCTGCCGGACGCCAAACGCGCTGCCAGGAGGCGACAAGCGCGATGAGAGAGATGCCTATGAAGAATGGCCGATAGGGTTCGAGGAGCGTTAATGAGCTGATCCATGCGCCCGAAATTCCCAACATGAGCAACAGCAAAGGACCGAGGCAGCAAGTCGAGGCCAGAATCGCCGCGACTCCCGCTGCGACAAGGCCAATGCGCCCTGTTGGTCGGCTTGAATTGATTGGTAATTTCGAGTTCATGGCGTAAGCTTACTCCCGTACATAAGTACGGATGCAAGAGAATATGAACAAAGAAAATACCGAATTTACAATAGGTTCCTTGGCCAAATCCGCAGGCGTGAATGTGGAAAGCATTCGCTTCTACCAGCGCAAAGGTCTAATGCTGGAACCTGAGCGAATACACAGTGCCATTCGGCGGTATAGCGACTCAGACTTGGCTCGCCTGCAGTTCATCAAGGCTGCGCAGCGAATCGGATTCTCGCTCGACGAGATAGCGGAACTGTTGCGACTGGATGATGGAACTCACTGCGTAGAGGCCCGTCTGCTCGCCGAACAGAAGTTACAAGGTGTGCGTGAGCGCATCGCTGACTTACAAAGAATTGAGATGGCACTGGGTCAATTGGTGGCCAGCTGCGGCGATGTGTCCGGAAAAATTAAATGCCCGCTGATCGATTCGCTCTACCACAGACTTTAGCTTGAAAATCAAGACAGTATCTGACACTAGGCCAATATAGCGCCGCCCTTGATTTGCTGAAAAGTCTGGGCCTACTCAATGAAGGCGCATCTACTTGCTGCCTGGGAAATCAGTATCGCGGGCTTTCTGCACCCCAGACTAGTCAAATCCTCTTTGAGAAGATCATCGAGCATGCTTCGCCTGCATGGCTAGCGGATTCCGACATATTGATTCCAGATGCAAGTGACATTCCAGAAGACGCGGCCAAATTGGGCCTTGCTCTCGGGCTACAAGAGCCACAAAGTTTTGCTGCGATCAGGAATGTGCACCAGCGGGTTGATCTAGCGAAAAGAAAGCTAATCGGCGATGCTGGCGAATTGGCTCTTCTGAATATCCTTGAGCAACTGTGGCCAGGCACTACCGTCCATGTCGCAAGTTTGGGCGACGGATATGGCTACGACATTGCGTTCAAGCATAACCGCCGAGAATGGCACCTGGAAGTCAAAAGTACGACACGACGCGGGCGAGTTACCGTTCACCTAAGCCGTAATGAATATGAAGTTGGCATCTCCGATCCAAACTGGCGCCTAATCGTGATCGGTCTCGACGCAAGACTGCAGTTAAAGGCCGTGGCTACGCTCAGTATTGGTCAAATTGCCGCTCTTGCGCCTAGACGTTGTACTCGGGGGCGAAGATGTCGACATCAAAACGACTATGAGCAATAAGTGGATGTTCTCAAAGTCCAGCTGGAACCATGTTAACCTGCTCATCGCTTACGATGAGCGCAAAGCGCAATTCAGAGCCGGTCTCGCCTACGTCGTCGAAGCAGTTCTCGGGGCGCAAAACCGGGATAGCAAGCGGACAATCAAGAAGGAATATTACGAGAACATCTCCTGGATCGTGGCGAACGCTCCATACCCTCCAAATTTCCTCGCTGCGCTGCCGGACCAGATTCTCAGTCAGATTGTTTCGCCGGCTTCTGCCAACGACCGCGTAGAGGCGCTGCTTACCCTTGTTCAGGGAACCATTATCCCTCGCCACGCAATCTGCAGCGTGGCTAACCAACAGGATCCTTTGAAACGCTTGCGCAGAAATGGTGGGGCACGCGAGAACCTTTGGACCAAAGGCATTCTCGTACTATCTGGAACGTCCAATTGGGATCGGGCCATTTCACAGGCGACGTTAGGCTTTGATCTTGCAAAAGGGGAGCTTGCCTCACTAAGCAAGGCGGCGCCATTGTTAACTGAGGAAATGCTGAAACGCTATATGAGCATTCACGAGCATGAGAACCCAGATAACCTTTGACAACTGTTGCCAAGATCTACTGCGCCCTGGAGCCACTGGCGCGACACGAGCATTGCAGGCGTGGAGGCGCAATGCCTTGTATCGCGAGGTTGTTCCTTTTGTCGAAAATTTCAGCCACCGTTTTCTCTACGAACTTGGCCCAGAATCGGTACGCGACGTAATTATGCGCTCTCGCCATGCATTAGGCGATGTCGAATCGGTGGAACAATTAGCGGTCATTGAAGACTTTCATACTCCGTTTGCGCTACAGCATCTTTTTCACTGGTATGTTGAAGCGAATGAGTCCCTTCCGACCTGGACTGAATTCCGGGACTGGATAGTTCTTGGGATGCCGCACCGCATTGGTATCACCTCCTTAGAGGCAAGATCGGACCAAATCCGAGCGAGGAAAAGCGCCGAAGCTGGTCACGTGCAGCTCGTTGGCGGTTAGGCAAATTTTACCTTTCAACCTTGCGTGAGCTCGATCTGCTGGTACAACTCCGCGCAATGGGGCTGGACGTACGCTACCACATCATCGCCGACGTGCTCTTCCGCGCGGATTTCTGGATCGGCAACCTTATCGTGAGCCTATACTTCCCGAATTCCAACTACCGCCATGGAAAAAACGAGGGGCGGAAGCCGCCAGCTGAAAAGTTCTTTACGGGCGCGAATCCACCATTCAAAGTTGTGCACTTCCCAGTCGAGCGCCAAGGCTTTGGCAAAGTATGGCTAGCAAGTACCGACTCGATAGCACGCCTCAAGGAATTAATTCACGCGGGCACTTAGGTTTGCGGATGGCAATGTAAAGCAGACGCCAATAAAGAAAATAGAAAGTGTGCTTCAGTAAATTCAATTGCCAATGGCGATTTGAACGCAACACCGAATAATCTACGGGGTAATGGCTAAAGCACCGAATCGGACAAACGGCACTAATTCTCAAGACTCCGTACTTTTTCCGTACTATTCGCATCAGTAACAAAAAAGGCCTGCGACATGAATTCGCAAGCCTTTGATTTGTTTGAGTATTTCTGGTGGGAAGTGCAAGTTTCGAACTTGCGACCCCTGCAGTGTGAATGCGAGTTTGTTGCACATCACAACACTTCGGCGCACTATCTCTCATAGGAGAACTGTGCGCCGAAGTTGTTTTATGTGCATCGAAATTCACGCCAGTTTTCCGGACTTTTTCCGGACGGGGGCGATATGGCATCCAAGATTGATACAGTTTCGGCGCGAGAAGCACTGAAACCACGTAAGGAACCTTACTGGTCGAAACGTTCCGAAGGGCAATTTGTAGGCTTTCGGCGTACCCACGATGCGGCCGGAAACTGGCATGCCAGATACCGGCTAAAGTCAGGCGACCAATCAACGCGCAGTCTCGGCGCTCTGGACGAATTTCCAGCACATGAGCGCTACTCTCGCGCCGTGGCACTGGCAGATGAATGGTTCCAACACTTGAACAAAGGTGGATCTACGACACCTTGTACGGTACTGGGGGCTTGCAATAACTACGAGGATCACATCCGCGAAGAGAAAGGCTGCACACCGGCCGATGAGCTTCGTGGCCGATTTCGGCGCTGGGTAGCGGAAGACGCAATTGCCTCGATTGAGCTGTCAATGCTCGATCGGCAAGACGTGAAAGCCTTTCGCCTTCGCCTGGTTAAGAGCCCGAAAAAATCCAAGGAAGGCTCGACCGAAACGCGATCGAGGGACACCGTGAACCGCGACATGGCAGCCGTTCGAGCCGCCCTCAACTACGCATTCAAAGAAGGATTCGTCACATCAGATTTTGCGTGGAGGGAACCTCTGAAGGCATTCAAAAATGTGGCCAAGCGCCGCACGCTCTACCTCGATAAGCAACAACGGCTGGCGCTGGTCAACGCCGCACCTGCTGATCTCGCCGCATTCTTGCGGTGTCTATCCACTCTCCCCTTGCGCCCTGGCGCGCTTGCGGCCCTTGTTGTTGGTGACTTCGATTCGCGCCTTCATGAATTACGTGTCGGTAAAGACAAGCATGGCGCACAACGCCGGATCACGCTGCCCACTAATCTCTCCAATTTGCTCAACGACGTCGCCCGCAACAAACTTCCGGGTGCGCCACTCTTATCTCGCGAGGACGGAAAGGCTTGGGATAAGGATTCCTGGAAGAGCCCAATCAAAGAGGCGGCCAAAGCAGCGGGGCTGCCAGCGGAAGTCACGGCTTACACGCTACGCCACGCCGTGCTGACTGACTTAGTGACGGACGGGCTGAACCTCCTCACCGTCGCGCAAATCAGCGGGACTTCGGTCGCTATGATCGAAAAGCACTACGGACATCTGCGAAACGATATCGTAACTGACGCACTAGCAAAACTCGCTCTCTAGTCTGCTCGACATCGAAATGTCCTAGCATTGTGCTGCATTTTAAAAAATGCAGACGTATAATGCGCGCCAACCCGCCAAGGTGGGTCAACGAACAATAAAAGACGTTTAGGAGCCCTGCTTTACCATCCCTCGGGATCTCTGACGAAGATCCTCGTTTCACGCTCCTACCTGCTGCACCTTTTGACCTTAAAGGTTATTTAATTCGCGCCTGCCTCAGGCGCGCGGATTCGCACGCACGTAAATTCTTAAGGAGTAGATTCAGATGAGCATTGCCACCGAAAATCCAGTGTTTGACACCGACGAATTTTGCGAAGCACATCGCATTTCCCGTTCGTCACTCTTCAAACTTTGGCGTGAGGGGGATGGCCCACGAATCATGAAGGTTGGCCGTCGAACACTCATTAGCGCCGAGGCTGCGGCTGAATGGCGCAAGCTGATGGAATCTCGCGCCATGTCCGAAAACGGTGGTGCCAAATGAAGGGCGCCCCTACAAGTTTGATCGATCTGCGCATTCTCAAATTCCTGGTCAAGCAAGCACTGACCACCATGCAGCTTCAGATCCAAGCCGGCTGCAATCATGCGCCAAGCCGCATCCTGGGGCTTCGGAACCGTGGGCTTGATATCCCTTGCACACTCATCAGAGTGCTCAATCGAGATGGCGTTGAAGTCCGAACCGGACTGTACAGCTTGACTGCGAAGGATCGCCGCATTGTTCGTGAGTGGTTGAAGTGAGGCTGGCAGATGAATCCGCTACTTCCCCTCGCAAACCTCGCTAAGAACGGACTCCAACCGATGTTGCGCCAGGTGTGGATCGGCCTTGGATTTAGGCCGGCAAAGTCATGCGGACTGGCAGTCAGCCCAGATAGGTTGCCAACCATGTGTGAGTGCCGGTCTGTGGTGGGTCTTGACGTGATCGTTACTTACCACGGCAACACCACGCGCTACTCCATCCTTCGCAGCCTCTGCCATCACCTACACTCGGCCAACCCGCGCCGGCTGCAGGTGATCGACCTGGACCGAAAACGCATCGCCTTCCTCAAGTTGGGGGTGGTATGACGCAGCCAACAAGCGTATTAGCAGCAGTGCCGGCAGACCCAGAACTAACCGCATCCCGCGCAGCCATCGGCTTGGTTCGTCCGACTGATCTGGCCACGGCTGTACTTAGAAACGGCGCCAACGTTGAAGTCGAGCGCATCACCTGGCTCTGGCCACAGTACCTCGCCTCCGGCAAGATCCATATTCTTGCTGGACCACCAGGCGTAGGAAAAACGACCTGCGCGATGCGCATGGCCGCAGCCATATCCGCAGGCGGCGTACTACCTGATGGAAGCAAGGCTGAGCAACGCGACGTAATTGTCTGGACCGGGGAGGATGGAGTTGCCGACACCCTGGCACCGCGCCTCGTAGCCATGAAGGCTGACATGCGCCGCATTCACTTCGTTGAAGGCGCGCAGGATGCTAATGGCCCGCGTGAGTTCGATCCGTCGCGCGATATCTCGCTTCTGGATGATGCAATCTTAAGGGCGCACCTCGACGTAGGCATGATCCTGCTCGACCCGATTGTGTCCACCTTTGCGGGCGATAGCCATAAGAACGCAGAGGTCCGTCGGAGCATGCAACCAGTCGCTGATCTGGCTCGGCGCCACAATGCTGCCGTACTGGGAATCACGCACTTCAGCAAAGGGACGCAAGGACGCGATCCGACTGAGCGTGTCAACGGCAGTATCGCTGTAGGTGCGATCGCTCGCGTGGTCATGATCTGCGCAAAGTTGCCAGAGGATTCCGAGATTGGCACCGGCTGCGTGTTCATGATCGCAAAGTCCAACATTGGCACGGACGAAGGCGGGTTTAAGTATCACCTGGAGCAGATTCCAGTCCCGGGCCATGTCGGTCTGTTCGCATCGGTCGCAGTGTTCGGCGAAGCATTGGACGGCACGGCGCGAGAAATTCTCCGACACGTCGACGCCACCCCGGCCGAGGACGATGAAGAGCGCCAAGATATCAAGACCTTCTTGTGCGATCTACTGGCTCACGGCCCACTCAGCGCAAAACAAATTGAGGCTGATGTCCGGGGCGCCGGCTATTCGATGGACAAAGCGAGGCGAGCGGCGAAAAAGCTCGGGATCATGCCCTACAAGGAATCAATGAAAGGTGGCTGGTACTGGCCCTCGCCGAAGTTGGCAAAACCGCCCTGAAGTTTGCGAAGTTTGTACTCTCAGAAGTATGCAATCTTCGCAAACTTCGACATAACCAACCTCGAATTGCTATGGGTCCAGTGACTGCTGGCGCTGGTCGGAACGCACTGAAAATCTTTCCGGAAAGGAAAAAGCATGAACGTCGTCGCAATTGAAAAATCAGCAGATGGCACCGAGCCACTGCCAGCAACTCCATCGACCAAACCTGCAGAACTCGAAGCGCTGCATGAAATCCGTGACGAGCTTCGATTATTGCGTGCCGCGCTTCAGCAAACCCGAACCCAAGAAGATGCCGTTAAGCCTGACCTGGCCGCGAATATCCGCACAATCGCCGCGGTGGTCGGTGATCGTCTGTTCTCGGTCGCAGAATTACTGGCACACGCCAAGATCGAGCAGGGTCGGCCACTCAAAGCCGCACTGAGTGACCTCGCCGGCATGAGTGGGAAACGCGTGGGCAAACTGCTGCGCGGCCTGGAAGGAAAAGCCATCGGCGGATATCGCATTGAGCGAGTGGGAGTGGATCGACAAGGCGCAATTTGGGCCTTGCGGGTTTGCGAGAGTGAAACCCGCAAACCCGCACCGGTCGTTGAATAGCGCGCCGGAATGGACAAACATAGAGTCATCGAAATTTTCACCTTGAGGACAAACGCAATGCAACGACTGTCGGACTTAACCAGCGAATTGAGCGGCATGAGCTACGCGAAGCACTGCGACCCGGACGATGCGTATCCCGGCCAGAGTTACATCCGTGGTGTGATCGCCCGCGCTGCCAGCTACATCGCCATGCGCGAAGGGAACTTCACCAATCCCGCCGATATCGCGAAGAAGCGCTGGGGAAAAACCCACCCACACCTGGTCAACGTCATCAAGTCCGGCGTTGCAGGCGGCGGCACCGGTTCCGGCGAATGGGGTGCCGAACTGGCCTCGTCCAACACCCGCTATACCGGCGACTTCATCGACTTCCTGTACGCGATGACGATCTTCGACCGTCTGCCGCTGCGCGAAGTGCCGGCCAACATCCACATCAAGGGCCAGGACGGCGCGTCGACCGGCTTCTGGGTCGGTGAATCCAAGGGCATCCCTGTAACGAATGTCGGCTTTAGCGACATCGAACTGAAACCACTGAAAGCGGCCACTATCGCGGTCTGCTCCAAGGAGATGATCCTGGACGGCAGCCTCGCTGCGGAAATCTGGGTCCGCGACTCGATTGCACAGGCGATCTCTCAGCGCGTTGACACAACGTTCCTAGGTGCTGGCGCTGGTGTTGATGGCGTTTCACCAGCCGGCATCCTCAACGGCCTGTCAGCCCTGTCGCCATCCGGCACCGATCAGGCCGCGCTCCACAATGACCTACTGGCGCTGTACGCTCAATTCCTGGCCGCGAAAAACGTGTCGGGCCTGGTCCAGATCATGACCCCGAGCATGGCCAAGGCAGTCGGCCTGATGCGCGATGCGCTTAACAACCCGGCTTACCCTGGCCTCGGCGCCGAAGGTGGCAAACTGCTTGGCGACACTGTCTATACCGGCGACAACGTCACCCCAGGCAACTGGATTCTGCTGAAGCCTTCCGACATCTGGAAGATCGGTGACACCGGCATCGAAATTTCGATGTCCGATTCCGCTACCATCGAGCAGGACAGCGCACCACAAGGCGCTGGCGACACCCCGACCGCCGCATCGGCAACCCTGATGTCCCTGTGGCAGACCGAGCAGGTCGGCTTCAAGGTGGTCCGTCGCATCAACTACGGCAAGCGTCGTTCCACCGCCGTGGCGTACCTGGCCGATGCTGAATACGGCGGCGTAGTCAGCTAACGACGGAAGGAATCGACATGCGCAAAGACTTAAAGACGCTGGCAGACGCGACCATAGCAGGAATTAAATCGTACGTGGAGCGTGAAGCGAGTGTAAAGATCCGGTCCCTAGAACAACGAGTAATCGACCTGGAAGAGCGCTTGCGGGCGGTCGACGGCCAGAAGGCTGTCATCCGCAACACGCGTAACAGCAACTACCAAACCAAGGACATGCGGCACGACGCTGAATAGCTTTGAGCCGAATGCTTCGCGCATCCTTTTCCCCGTGGATGGTTTTCGGGTGTGCGAATGCAAAATTCAGCCGGTGTCAACGCCGCCGGTTGAGAACTCTCGGGAGACTGGGAGCGCCAGCGGACGAAGCGCCGTCGCGGCTGGCACCAATTCAACAGGAGGTCTCTTCGTGAATTTCGACTGGATTGAAGTATCGCCGCAGGATCTTTTGGAGGTCATTGCCAAGCAAAAGCCCCTGACGGAAGACTGGGCTTATATCATCTCCGGCCAATACATCTTAGAAGTCATAGAAGCGACTGGACTCCGCCCAGCACCAGGTTTGCATGATGCATTAGCTAAAAGGCTCATGGCGCTGGTCGGCAACAACCATCAAGTGCTGGCAGCCTGGGGCGAGTCCACCACTCAACCTAAACACTGAGGCCGACTATGCCACTTTTGAGAATCGACGTTGAGGCGCGTGTCGCCCAGTTCCAGGACGCGATGAACGCCATCGAGCGCAGCGCGAAGAAGTCGGCTAGCGTCATCTCAGGCTCATTCTCCAGCGCGAACGCTGCCCTCGCGGGTCTAGGTGTCGGTATCTCCGCTGGAGGCCTGGCTGCCATAGTTAAAAACGCAATCGATGCTGCTGATCACCTGAACGATCTTTCCAAGAAAACCGGAATTGCGGTCGAAACCTTGGGCGGTATTGGCTTCGCTGCGAAGCAGGCCGGAGCGGATCTCGATTCCGTCGCAAAGGCGATGGGCAAGTTCAATCTGCAGATTGCCGACGCTGCAGGAGGTGGTAAGGAAACATCAGCGGCGTTCCGCGCTCTTGGCATCGAGATCAAAGACAGTGCCGGCAAACTTCGAGGCGCTGACGAACTTCTAGTGGATGTCGCCAAGCGCTTCGAAGGGCTGGAGGACGGGCCCGCTAAAGCCGCGCTGGCGAACAAACTCTTCACGAAGTCCTATGCCGATCTCCTGCCGCTCTTGGACGACGGCGCCCAATCACTCCGCGACAATATCGCGTATTACCAGAAATACAGCGGCGTAACCACTGAGATCGCCGAACGCTCAGACAAATTCAATGACGCTCTTGCAAAGATCGGTCTGCTTTCCGGTGCGGCTGGAAATCAAATCGCGGCGGAACTTCTGCCCACGATGCAACTGCTGGCGGATAAAATGTTAGCGGTCAAGGAAAGCAGCGAAGGCTTTAGCGGCGTTGGCAAGGCTATCAACACCGTGATTGAAGGCATATCTGTACTTGGCGTCAACACCTCTTATGTATTCAAGCAAGTCGGTAACGAGATCGGCGGGATTGCCGCGCAACTCGGCGCGCTTGGCCGGCTAGACTTCAAGAATTTCGAACGCATCGGCCAGATCATGCGACTGGAGGCTAAGGAGGCACGCGAAGAAGTAGACCGCATCATGGCCGAAATCCTGGACCCGAACAAAGGTCAAAAAGCTGGCGCTGGTTCGATCCCGGACGAGATCATGGACGCGCTGAAGCGCACCGCCTCGGCACCAATCATTCCAGTCGGCGGCGGTGAGGATCCGGGCCGCAAGCGCCTTGAAGCCCAAATGCGGGAAGTAGAACGCGCATTAGACCGAGATCGCGAGCTACTCATGGCGCGAAAGGAATTCCTCGACATCTACTACCAGCAGGATTTGCTTTCCACGAGCGAGTACTTCGCGGCGCGAAATGCAGCAGCGCAGGAAGCGCTCCAATCGCAGCAGGCTAATATCGAGAAGGAAATCGCGCTCCTGAAGTCCCGAAAGCCAAAGGATCCGGCGGAGCGAGTCTCAAACGAATCCAAGATCAAAGAACTACAGGAGAAGTCCGCGCAGCTCGAAGCCAGCTACAACACAGAGGTCACGCGCGGAATCATTGAGCGCGAGGCTAGAATGAAAGACTTCGGGCGCCAAATCAGCGAAGTGAACTTGCAGTTCATTGAGATGCAGGGGAACCTCGAAAAAGTGGCAGCAGCGCGCTTCGATACGGAGCATGGCATTGTCAGCAAACGCCTTTCAGGTGAACGACAGACGGCCGTCGATGCCGGTGACACTGAAAAGGTCGCGGAGATCGACCAGGCCATGCGGCAACTGGACATGATGCGCGCCGCAGCGGTCGCACAAGGTCGCGTCAACGAACTCCTGGTGGACGAGGCGAGGATTCAATCGGACCTTCAAATCACGACGGAGCGCGCCGACATGGCCGCCGAGGCGGGAAGCATCACACAGATTGAGGCACTGAGGAAGATCAGTGATGCGCGCCGGCAGGCGGCCATCGATCTACAGGCCGCCGCAACCGCCTTTGCTGCCGCTGCTGCGAATTCCCCGGACCAGCGCCTCGCAGATCAGGCAAAACAGTTCCAGCTGGCGGCCGACAAAATGGCTGCATCGGCTGACCTGGTGCGCGACAAGATGCAGGGTGTATTCCAGAATGGCTTCGAATCTCTCTTCGACAAACTCATAAGCGGAACTATGTCGGTTAAGGACGCGTTCAAATCTCTGTTCAATGAGATCGCAGCGGACATGGCCAGGATGGCGGTTAAGGACTTAGGCAAGGGCATCTTTGGCGATAAGGGCGTGCTTGGCGGGGTCGTCAAATGGTTCTCCGGCCTGTTTCCGAACGCGAACGGCAACGCCTTTAGCGCCGGAGATATCGTGCCATTCGCCAAGGGCGGCATCCCAAGCGGCATAGTGGACGCACCCACCTTCTTCGCGATGGCTGGTGGCCGCTTGGGCCTTATGGGCGAGGCTGGCCCGGAAGCGATCATGCCATTGCATCGGGACGAGCATGGCGCCCTGTCCGTCAAGATGCTGAGTCCCGGTGGCCGCGAGCGACTGTTACAACTGGGCCGTGATAGCAGCGGCAGCTTAAGCGTAGTTGACCGATTTGCGCACGGTGGGGTGTTTGGTGCACATGCTAGGTCGGCCCTGGCGGCGCACATGCCACGCATGCCAAGCATAAGCGTGGCGAGCAAAGCCATGATGGCTGTGCCGATGAACGGAAGCGAAGCGCAGACCATCAACAACATCAATGTCCAAGTACCAGCCGGGACAAGCCGAGAATCAGCTGATTCCATCGCTTCAAGGACTGCAATGGCCATCGAAAGAGCAAACCGAAGGAATAATTAGGAAAGGGGATCAAAATGAGTCTTTTAGGTACAGCCCTTGCGGTTGGTGGCTTCTTCATCAACGGAGTACAGGGCGCGGCAATTGGTTACTCGATCGGATCGGCGTGCGATGAGCCGTTAAACGAGGCGACGCAGCCTTCGCAAATCGAAGCGCCACCGCATCCGAAAGAACAAACGGACCTATGTCAAAGCTATGAGCATCCTTAACGTTCAAGTGCTTGCTGACCGCGTCCTACTGGCTGTCGACACCAAAATGGCTACCGGAAGCGTTCTGGGCGAAACCACGAAGTTTCAGATTATTGAACCGGCTCACGCGGTTTTGGCAGGGCGTGGAGTTGCCGCTTTCCAGTTCCTTCTTTTTGCCGCGTTGTCCGCATCAGGTGGAAGCGTGGACGAATTGGTGCGTGTGATGATGAAGCAGATCGAATCGTGCATGGAGTATATGAGGCTTGACGCTGAGAGGATGCAGTCCACTGACCCAATGCTATCGGAAGGCCAAGACATCACTTTGGTGGGTTGGAGTGAGTCGCACCAGAGACTTCTCGCCATTCGTTGGTATAAGCCGGCCGGTAAGTTGCGCTTCGAAGCGGATGTGCTTTCCGGTTGGTCTATCGGCCCCAGTATGTCGCGCGACGATCTTCGACAGATTCAGGGGCCACTTGACTCAGAGTGCAAAATGATCGAGGTCATGAATCGCCAGATCTATCATTTCGAACGAAGTTATCCAGGACTGCCTATTGGTGGACGCCCGATATTTATTGACGTCACGAAGGAGCGAATCGCTGTCACGCGAGGCGCGCCGTTCGCAGGGATGCTGCCATGAAGCTCCAGACCCTTAAACCACGCATCAAAGAGATTAAGGCAACTCGCTCGCCGGCCTTAGTGCAGACCGGCACAAAGCGGCTCGAAGGTAGGGCAAGGGTTGACCGCAACAAGAAGTGGAAGGATGCGCATCCATTGTGCGTGGTCTGTGAGGCTGCAGGTAGGACCAGGCCAGTCGATGAGGTTGATCATAAGGTTCCTCTGTGGGCTGGCGGTCCTGATGATGAAAGCAATCTGCAGTCGCTTTGCACGCCATGCCATGAATTAAAGACGACTCGCGAGGCTGCTATGAGAGCAGCTGGTGGATTCATCCCCGACTGAAAGGCCGGGGGGGTGTTGTAAAAATTAAAACGAAACATCACGGACATCGCGCTCCCTTCCACGCGCAGATTTTTTCTTCCCTTTGGGAAAAATGTTAATCAAACAGGATGCAAATCAAACACCCGTTAATCAAAGATCGCCTGTAACGGCGGGCCTTCTTTGAAAAATCGTCGCGTTTGATTTAACAGATGATTGTTAAAGCTGTTAAAGGCTTCAACAACCCGCACGGAGTTTGATTTTTATCAAGATTCAGCGGTTGAGCCAAGATAAGCTGGCCGCATGATCCATTTCGACGCGGCCTGCTTTAGCAAGCACACATATGCCCGCTTTCGTTCCAGCCTGGCGCTAGAGCGCTTTATATCCGCCCCACACGCGACGGGCCGCCACGCTTCGTTGCGGTGGGCTCATGCTTGGTTGCTGGCTGCTCACGCGCCAGGCACGCACCGGACTTAAAATCCGTTGCCTGCAAGGGCGTGCCGGTTCGATTCCGGCCCGGGGAATCGCGCCAGCCTGTTACCATTGGTCCAGACGAAAAAATCCTTGCAAACCCGCCAGGATGTACTAGGCTGGAAATGTCCCTAGAAAGCGGGAACGGGTTTGGCGACCCGGAATACATACGGCGGACGACCGCCACCAGGCGGTATTTTTTCGTCCAAGCACCATTCCTCCATGAGAGGCAGTGGTGGGGGCATCTTCGGATGCGCAGGTTGCCGTGTGTGCCTGTTCGCCAACCCTGCTATCTGCCTCTCCCCTCGTTTGGCGACGGCGGGATAGGCTCTAACTACACACGGAGCCCATCATGAGCAAGACATTCCCCCCACCACCTAGTGCGCCGGCATCTGTGCTTGGCGCCCTGGAAGCGCAGCTGGTCAAGATGTTCCGCCGGCTGAACGAAAACCAAAAGCGCCTGTACTTGTCCCTCCTGGCCTCGGTCGTCCGCGACTTCCGCCGCCAGGCTCCCGCATATCGTCTGCTGGGAGGCCTGTAATGAAAACCGTTTATACAAAGCCGCAAGGCCTTTCACCTGAAGAGCAAAGCCTTCTCAACTTGTTTCGTTCGATCGACACGGAAGGACGCTACTACGTCATGAGCGCGGCACGGATTCAGTCCCGTTATGTAATCGAGCGCGCATCAACGCATCGTCCAGCCCTCCGGTTGGTCAAGGGAGGCCTGTAATGAGATCCACTACCAATCCGCATATCGGAGATCTGGAACGTGCTCCCTATCACCTCGGCCACCTTTTAGTAAAACTCGGTCGCAGGGATTCGACTGAGGACCTGAAGCAAATATCCGAAGCCGCCGAAACCTGTGCCTCAAACGCACGAGATGCACTCCTGAGGGGCCTTGAGGCAATCGGACAAGTTATGGCGATTGCATCGGAAAATCAGGAAACTTTTGTGGAACCGCGCACTACAACCTCACTCGGTTACCTGGTCTCGCATATCGCCTGCGAACTTCAATTCCTGGGCGAGGTCGAAACCGTGACTTATACGGCGAAGGTCTTTGCTGATGACGCGAAGCAACAGGGCAAAAGTAAGGACAAGGGCCAGACCGCAGTGGCCCAATGAACTGGAAAATTGTGGCTAGAGGAAATCTTGCGCGGTCGGTAGTCTTGAAAACTGCCGACATGTGGCATTAAAACGACTTTCCGGACTTTTTCCGGACTAGAAAACACAAAGGGCCTGCGAATTTCGCAAGCCCTTGTTTTTACTACTGAATTCTGGTGGGAAGTGCAAGTTTCGAACTTGCGACCCCTGCAGTGTGAATGCAGTGCTCTACCCCTGAGCTAACCTCCCGAAGTGGCGCTATTATAGACTAGGGGTGCGCCAAACACAAGTTCCCTTCACAGCCTTGTCCAGGCCGTCGAGGAATTCGGCGTGCGCAGCCGCCTCGGCATCGGAAGCGCGCAGCACCATCACTTCCGCCAGGGCGATCTCGGCAACAGCAATGCCGCCGCTCGACTCTTCGATCACGATGTCCATGCCGAGGCTGTTCTGGCCGCGCGTCATGGCCAGGTAGACGTCGGCCAGCAGCTCCGCGTCCAGCAGCGCGCCGTGCAGCTTGCGGTGGGCGTTGGAGATGCCGAAGTGTTCGCACAGCGCATCCAGCGAGTTGCGCTTGCCCGGACGCATTTCCTTGGCCTGAACCAGGGTGTCGATCACGCCGCTGATGTGCGAATCGAAGGCCGGCAGCTTGAGCATATTGAACTCGTGGTTCAGGAAGCCCAGGTCGAACGGTGCGTTGTGGATGATGACTTCCGCGTCCTGGATGTAGGAACGCAGGTCCTCTACAATTTCGTGGAAACGCGGTTTATCGCGCAGGAATTCGGTGGTCAGGCCGTGCACTGCCAGTGCGCCCTCTTCCGAATCGCGCTCTGGATTGATGTAGCAGTGGAAGTTATTCCCGGTCAGCTTGCGGTTGAAGAGCTCGACGCAGCCAATTTCAATGATTCGGTTACCCTGTTTTGGGTTAATGCCGGTAGTTTCGGTATCAAGGACGATTTGACGCATAAATCTTCGCGAAGAGGTTCTGTAGCAAGCTGAGCAGTATAACAGGCCTTATTTCCGGCGCACCGTTTCCACGCCCAAGTTGGCCAGCTGGTCGGCCCGTTCGTTGCCCGGGTGGCCGTTGTGGCCGCGCACCCAGCGCCAGTCCACGGTGTGCAGCGCCTGGGCTGCGTCCAGGGCCTGCCACAGGTCGGCATTCTTGACCGGTTCCTTGGTGGCGGTCTTCCAGCCGCGCGCTTTCCAGCCGTGGATCCATTCGCTGATGCCCTTCTGGACGTATTGGCTGTCGGTATGCAGCACAACTTCGCACGGCCGCTTCAGGGCCCTGAGCGATTCGATCACCGCCGTCAGCTCCATGCGGTTATTGGTGGTATTCAGCTCGCCGCCGTACAGTTCCTTCTTGGCGTCGCCCGCGATCAGCAAGGCGCCCCAGCCGCCGGTGCCAGGATTACCCTTGCAGGCGCCGTCGGTGTAAATCTCAACTTTTTCCATCGAAGCTTTCTTTGTGTTTGTTTGTTGCCGGCACTGCCACTGGCGCAGCTGCCGGTTTTTGTTTCCAGGCCGGGCCGATCAGGCGCATGCCTTTTACGCGTTTGATCGCCTGCACCATATACACGGCGCCAAAATACGGCCAGTACTTTGTGCCGGCGCGGTCCATAAAGGCGTAGCGCGCCAGCCAGCGTTCGGTGCGGCAGGCCGGTGCGTAACAACCGAGATGGGTATGGCTGACACCCATATTCAGCAATTTTAACCAGTCTTTGATGCGCGGCATGGAAATGAACTCGCCTGCCCTTGGCAGGTAGTGCGATCCAGTCAGGCGCCCCGTCAACTGGCGCAGGCCCCACAGGCTGGCCGGGTTGAAGCCGCAAATGATGACCTGCCCCTCTGGAATCAGTACGCGCTCCACTTCGCGCAGCGCCTGGTGCGGATCGGCGGAAAACTCCAGCACGTGCGGCAGTACCACCAAATCCATGCTATTGCTGGCAAACGGCAGCTCAACGCTATCCAGGGTCAGCGCCACGGCGCGTTCGCTGCCCGATTGGCGCGGGTGCAGGCGGATGTCGGCTAGCCACTGGTGCGGCATGCGGTTGGCGGCCAGTGCATCGATCTGGGGCATGCCGATCTGGACGGCGTTGAAGCCGAAGATGTCGGCTACCATCTTGTCCAGGCATGCCTGCTCCCAGGCGCGCACGTATGCCCCTGGCGGTGTTTCCAGCCATTTGTCGAACGCTATAATGGATTCGTCCGATGTTGCGCTATCCATGCAGTCCCTTTAGTGAACCTATGAGCAAACCTGTTTCCGTCCTCACCGTCCCCGCCTTCAAGGATAACTACCTCTGGCTGATCCACGATGGCTGCAACGCTGCGGCAGTCGATCCGGGTGATGCGTCGCCAATCCTTGCTGCCTTGCGGGAACATAAGCTGGCGCTTACCGCCATTCTACTCACCCATCACCATGCTGACCACATCGGAGGCGTGCCAGCCCTGCTGGAGCGTTTCCAAGTGCCGGTTTTCGGCCCGCGCCATGATGGGATTGGGGCTGTTACGGTGCCGCTGGACGAAGGCGACCAGCTCGAGGTGCCGGGCCTGGACCTGGCTTTGCGGGTGCTGGAGGTACCTGGCCATACGCGTGGGCATATCGCTTATGTCCGCGACGGTGCGGAGCCGTGGGTGTTCTGCGGCGATACGCTGTTTGCGGGCGGCTGCGGGCGGCTGTTTGAGGGCACGCCGGAGCAGATGGTGTCCTCGCTTGGCAAGCTGGCGGCGCTGCCGGAAGCGACCAAGGTGTTTTGCGCCCATGAATACACGCTGTCGAACCTGCGTTTCGCCAGCGCGGTGGAACCGGGCAATGCGGCGCTGCGGGCGCGCGTGGCGGCGGATACGGCGACACGGGAGCGTGGGCAGCCGACAGTCCCTAGCACCATCGGCCTGGAGCGTGCAACAAATCCATTCCTGCGTTATCGTGAGCCTGAAATCGCAGCGCAATTGCGCGCGGCGGGCAAGCTGCACGGCGGGGAGGCTCCTGTTGCGGTCTTTGCGGCGCTGCGCGAGTGGAAAAACAACTTCTGACCAGGAGAATTATGCAGACCGTTCGCATGTACGTTGATCCCATCAGCCCATTCGTATGGCTGGCTACCAAACAGGTGCCGCGCATTGAGGCGGCTGGCGTGCAGGTGGAGATGGTGCCGGTGCTGTTTGCGGCCATGTTGACCCACCATGGGCTGGTTGGCCCGGCCGAGGTGCCGGCCAAGCGGGCGCTGACCTTCCGCGATGTGATGCGCCAGGCGGATGCGCAGGGTTTGCCGTTTGCGGGGCCGCCGGGGCATCCGTTCAATCCGCTGCCGATGCTGCGCATGGCGACGGCGATTACAGGGCGCTCGGAGCGCATCGCGTTCGTGACGGCGGTGATGGCGGCGTGCTGGGAACAGGGGCAGGATGCGCAGGATTTCAGCATGCTGGCGCGTGTGGCGCGGGATTGCGGGCTGGATGGGGAGGCGCTGGTGGCAGCGGCTTCGACGCCGGAGGTGAAGGCACAACTGGCGCGGGCGACCGAGCAGGCGATCGGCAGCGGTATTTTCGGTGTGCCGAGCTTTGTGTATGAGGGGGAGCTGTTCTGGGGTGCGGACCGGGTGGACGGTCTGCTGCGCAGGATTGCGGGCCATCGTATCGACGAGGCGCGTTTGCTGGAGTTTTTGGCGCGGGCGCCGCTGGCGACACGCCCAAACCGGTAAACCTGGGTCAGACCCAAGGGTCTGACCCGTATTCGCGGTTGCCGCGTACCGGTTTAGATTTCTTCGTACAGCGGCAGCGTCAGGAACTCTTCAAACGCTTCCGAAGTCGACATCTTCTCAAAGATCTGCGCCGCGCGGTCGTAAGCCGGGGTGGAGCCGTCCGGTGCGGAGGCTTTCACCTTCGGCAGTTCTTCAGGGATCATCGCGCGCACCATATCAGCGGTAACCTTGCGGCCATCTTCCAGCACACCTTTGGACGAACGGATCCACTGCCACACCTGGGAGCGGGAGATTTCGGCAGTCGCCGCATCTTCCATCAGGTTATGGATCGGCACGCAGCCGTTGCCATTCAGCCAGCTGCCCAGGTAGTGGATGCCGACGTTGATGTTGTAGCGCAGGCCAGCCTCGGTAATCGGCGCTTCCGGCTTGAAGTCCAGCAGTTCGGCGGCAGTCACTTCCACGTCCGGACGCTGCTTGGAAATCTGGTTCGGCGCGTCGCCCAGCACTTTCTTGAACTCGCCCATGGCCAGTTCCACCAGGCCTGGGTGCGCCACCCAGCCACCGTCGTAGCCATCGGTCGCATCGCGCGCCTTGTCGTTACGTACGCCACCCATTGCCACTTCGTTCTTCTCCGGATCGTTCTTGATCGGGATCAGCGCCGCCATACCGCCGATTGCCGGTGCATTGCGCTTGTGGCAGGTCTTCAGCAGCAGCAATGCATAGGCACGCATGAATGGTGCGGTCATGGTGACCTTGGCGCGGTCGGCCAGGCAGAAGTCCTTATCCAGCTTGAACTTCTTGATGCAGCTGAAGATGTAGTCCCAGCGGCCGGCGTTCAGGCCGGAGCTATGCTCGCGCAGCTCGTACAGGATTTCGTCCATCTCGAACGCTGCCAGGATGGTTTCGATCAGTACGGTGGCTTTGATGGTGCCTTGCGGCAGGCCCAGCTCTTTCTGGGTCATGACAAAGATGTCGTTCCACAGGCGCGCTTCCAGGTGCGACTCCATCTTCGGCAGGTAGAAGTACGGACCGGCGCCGCGTGCCAGCTGCTCCTTGGCGTTGTGGACCATGAACAGGGCGAAGTCGAAAATGCCGCCGGAGACGCGCTTGCCGTCCACCGTCACGTGCTTTTCATCCAGGTGCCAGCCGCGTGGGCGCACTACCAGGGTGGCGGTCTTGTCGTTCAACTTGTAGGACTTGCCGTTCTGCTCCAGCGCGATGGTCTTGCGGACCGCATCCTGCATATTGATCTGGCCGCTGATCTGGTTATCCCAGTTCGGGGTGTTGGAGTCCTCAAAGTCGGTCATGTAGGAGTCGGCGCCGGAATTCAGTGCGTTGATCACCATCTTGCGTTCGACCGGGCCGGTGATTTCCACGCGGCGGCATTCCAGTGCCTTAGGGATCGGCGCGATCTTCCAGTCGCCATTGCGGATATGCGCGGTTTCAGCCAGGAAGTCCGGACGCTCGCCGGCATCCAGGCGCTTGGCGCGCTCGACGCGCTTGGCCAGCAATTCCTGGCGGCGCGGTTCGAATTCGCGGCTCAGCTTAGCCACCAGGGCCAGCGCTTCGGGGGTCAGCACGCGTTCGAATCCCGGCTTGATTTCACCGGTGATTTGCATACCTGCAGGCAAAGTGATGCTCATGTTCTTTCTCCAGTAATGACGATTAGTGTTGTGATTTGATGTTTTCCAGTATATTGACTAAAAACATAATGAAACAAGACTAAAACGCACATCATCTGTGCGTTTTAGTCACAAATGAGGTTCCATGGATCAGTTCAAGCAAATCTCCACCTTTGTCGAAGTCGTCAACCGGGGCAGCCTGTCGGCAGCAGCGCGCGCGGAGGGCATCGCACCGGCCATGATCGGGCGCAGGCTTGATGCGCTGGAACAACGGCTCGGCGTCAAACTGCTCCAGCGTACCACGCGCAAGCTGGCGCTGACGGACGAAGGCACGGCATTCCTTGAGGATTGCCAACGCATCCTCGCAGAGCTCGAATCGGCCGAAGCCGCCGTGGCGGAACGCAGCGCCCGCGCAACAGGGCATCTGCTGATTTCAGCACCGGCCGGCTTTGGCCGCCAGCATGTGGCGCCGCTGATCCCTTCCTTTGTAGCGGAACATCGTGACGTGTCCGTGACGCTCAACCTCAACGACCGCGTGGTGGACTTGATCGGCGAAGGCGTCGATGTGGCAATCCGCATCGCGTCGCTATCGGATTCGAACCTGGTGAGCGTGAAGCTGGCCGATAACCACCGCGTGGTGGTGGGCACGCCGGCCTACCTGAAGCGCCACGGCGTGCCGAAATCGCTGGACGACTTGTCCAAACATAACTGCATGACGATCAGCAGCGAAGGCAGCCAGCGCGGCTGGACTTTCCGCGATGGCGACAAGAACGTCACGCTGAAGATTTCGGGGAATATGAGCTGCAACGACGGTGCAGTGCTGCACGATTGGGTGTTGAACGGCAAAGGCCTGGCCTGGCGTTCGATGTGGGAAGTGGGGGCGGATATCGAGGCTGGCCGCTTGAGGCCTGTACTGAGCCAGTATGCAGCCCCGGGCAACGACATCTACGCGGTGTTTACCCAGCGCCGCCACCTGCCGCTGCGCATCCGCGCCTTCGTGGACTTCCTGCGCCGCACCTACGCGCAGCCAGGCTACTTCCATCGCCGCTGACTACTGCCCAGCCCGTGTCCCACTTGGGGTGTGACCCCAAGGTGGGACACGGGCTCGGGTGTAGGGGCGAAAAAAAATCCTCGGATTCCGAGGATTTTTTATCGTTTGATCCGGTCTCGATTACAGAGGCTGGATGTTCGACGCCTGCTTGCCTTTTGGGCCGGAGGTCACGTCGAAAGATACGCGTTGGTTTTCCTGCAGCGACTTGAAGCCGTTGCTCTGGATAGCCGAGAAGTGAGCAAACAGATCTTCGCCGCCTTCGTCAGGGGTGATGAAACCAAAACCCTTAGCGTCGTTGAACCATTTTACGATACCAGTTGCCATTACAATTCCTATTACAGTTAAGTGAGCTTTCGCCCGTGATACCGTTTAAACCCAGTTACCTGAATCAAAACGATCCCGCATTATACCGAAATACCTGTTAAAAACACGTGACAACGAAAATTAATTCACTTGTATTTCAACAGATCTCGCACATGTGTATGTAACTATAGACAAGATTTGTTAATCTTGTTTGATAAATATCAATCGTGCGTACCAAATTTGTCTGCGCGAAAGTCCTTGTCGGCCCATAGCAACAGTGCCTGTACGGCCACTTCAATACCAGCCCAGGGGGCGCCCGCTTCCATCACGCCGCGTACCATTTGCTCGATGCGGCGCGACTCGTCGCCCAGCGCGTGAAAGCCGAACGAGCCGGCTGAGCCGGCCACGCTGTGCAGTGCGTGGTGCAGTTGTTCGATATTAGCGGGGGTTTGGCCGGCCTCGACGCAGAGCGCCAGGCCGTCACGGATCGCCGCCATGCGTTCGGGAACGCTGGCGGCGTATTTGTCGCGCAAGGCTTGCAGCCGGTCGTGGAATGCTGGGTCGACTGGCTGGGCCATGGCTTACTTGGTGCCGAAGATGCGGTCGCCTGCGTCGCCCAGGCCCGGGATGATGTAGGCGTGGTCGTTCAGGTGGGAATCCAGCGAAGCGCAGAAGATCTTCACGTTCGGGTGCGATTTCTGGAACACTTCGATGCCTTCCGGTGCGGCAACCAGGGCCAGGAAGATGATCTGGTCGTCGGCGACGCCGCGCTTTTTCAGCACATCCACCGCGTGCACGGCGGAATTGCCGGTCGCCACCATCGGGTCGCACAGGATGAAGGTACGGTCCACCAGGTCCGGCAGGCGCACCAGGTATTCCACCGGCTGGTGGGTTTCCGGGTCGCGGAACACGCCGATGTGGCCGACGCGGGCCGATGGAACCAGGTTCAGCAGGCCGTCGCTCATGCCGACGCCGGCACGCAGGATAGGCACCACCGCCAGCTTGCGGCCGGCAATCACCGGCGCCTGGATGGTCTGCAGCGGGGTTTCGATTTCGCGCGTGGTCAGCGGCAGCTCACGGGTGATTTCGTAACCCATCAGCAGGGTGATCTCTTTCAGCAGCTCACGGAAGGTACGCGTCGACGTCGATTTGTCGCGCATATGGCTCAGCTTGTGCTGGATCAGCGGGTGGTCGGTAATGAACAGGTTAGGAAAGCGCGGATCTTGTTTCATATTAATTCGTAAGAAAGTTGTGGCGGCATTATCCCAGTCTCAGGCGTTTTCCACCAGCGCCCGCTGTAGTATGGCTTCACAGTTAGTGCCTGCAGGCAACCTTCCGTAGGCGCCGCCGGGCTCGCGCGCCAGGCGGGTGGCGACGAAGGCGGAACTGACGAAGCCTGGCGCATAGCGCAGCAGCAGGCCGGCCTGGATCGCCAGTACGATCCGCTCGGCCAGGTGGCGGGCGCCGAACTCGTCCTCGCGCGCTTTTGGCAGGTCGGCCAGCAACTGGCTGGTGAAGCGCACATACTCGGGGTCGGCGTGGCTGCCCTCCCCCAGTTCGGCGGCCAGCACTTCCTGCGCCTGGCTGGACTTCGACAGTGCCCGCAGCAGGTCCAGGCACATCACGTTGCCCGATCCTTCCCAGATCGAGTTGACCGGCAGTTCGCGGTACAGGCGCGCCAGCGAGCTCTCTTCCACATAGCCGCTGCCGCCCAGTACTTCCATCGCTTCGGCGCCAAAACCGGGGCCGCGTTTGCAGATCCAGTATTTGCCGGCTGGCGTCAGCAGCCGCGCCAGCAAGGCTTCGGCGGGATTGTCCATATGGTCGAAGCAGCGCGCCAGGCGCATGGCGAACACGGTCGCAGCCTCGGACTCCAGCGCCAGGTCGGCCAGTACGTTCTGCATCAGCGGCTGTTCCGCCAGCGGTTTGCCGAAGGCGCTGCGGCGGCGGGCATGGTGCAGCACCTGGGTCAGCGCGGCGCGCATGATGCCGGCGGTGCCGAGCACGCAATCGAGCCGGGTGTGGTTGCCCATTTCCAGGATGGTCGGCACGCCGCGGCCCGGTGCGCCGAGCAGCCAGCCATAGGCGCCGGTGAACTCCACTTCTGAGGATGCGTTGGATTTGTTGCCGAGCTTTTGCTTCAGGCGCTGCACGCGCACCTGGTTGCGGGCGCCGTCCGGCAGGAAGCGCGGCACCAGGAAGCAGGTCAGGCCCTCGCCTTCGATCTGCGCCAGCACCAGGTGGGCGTCGCATTGCGGGGCGGAGTAAAACCATTTGTGGCCGGTCAGGCGGTACACCGGTTCGCTGTCGGCGCCGAACAGGTCGCGCACTTCGCTGGCGGCCACCGCCTCGGCGCGCGTGGTGTTGGCGCGCAGGTCGGAACCGCCCTGCTTTTCGGTCATGCCCATGCCGATCAGGGCGCCGCGCTTTTCTTCAATCGGCAGCGGGCTCGGATCGTAGACGCGCGACAGGATCTTCGGTAGCCAGCGCGCCGCCAGGCCGGGACTCTGGCGCAGCGCGGGAACGCTGGCATAGGTCATGGTGACCGGGCATTGCGAGCCATTCTCCAGCTGCCCGAACAGGATGTAGCGGGCCGCGCGCGCAACCTGGGAGCCGTGGTGCGGGTGCTTGCCTTCCCACGGCGAGGCATGGGCGCCGGCGGCAATCAGCATCTCCATCAGCTGGTGCCAGGCGGGGTGGAATTCGACTTCGTCGATGCGGCGTCCGCTGCGGTCGAAATTGTTGAGGACAGGCGGGTGCTCATTGGCTTGCCGCGCCAGCTCCTGCATGGCCGAGGTGCCCAGTTCCGCTCCCAATTCCATCAGCGATGCGGTGGCAAACGCTCCGCCTTCACGCTCCAATGCTTCGCGAAGCGCAACGTCGCAGGTGAACAGGTTTACGTTTTCAAACGGTGCGACCTGGTTGAAAACCTCGTGCGTGTCGAAACGGTTCATTTCGCTCTCCTCGGCTTCCTGTGTAACCCGAGGCTAACGCAAACTTTCACAGCAAGCAAGGTGCAGCGGAGCGGAAATATTGCTTAATAAAGCATCAAACTTCTTCTGAATTCATTTAAAACTGATGCAGGGCAACATTTTTCTTAAAAACATGCACTAATGTTGTCGTTTTTCATGTAAAACATGAGCTTTAAGTGATACATTTCTCTCTGGTTACGACCTGAAGAGAAAGAATCGAGCGCAACAATGCTTTCCAGCTCCCCGACAGTGCCCTTACCGTCATCGCATCATGAGGCCAACCTTCTTCTCGAGGAAGCAGGCGATGTCGTGTTCAGGCTGAATCTGATGGGGCAAATCCTGTTCGCCAGCCAGCGCAGCATCAACCTGCTGGGCAATGGCAAGGAACTCGAAGGCCAGCCTTTCCTAGCATTCATTTCCGATCTCGATCACGCCGCTCTCAAGTCCGCCCTGTCAGAATCCATCCAGGCGCGCGGCGCCAACCGCGCCGAAGTACGCCTCAAGACCCCCGAGCAGGAAATCTGGTTCGAGCTGCGCGTGAGCAGCTACGTCACCGGCACCAAGGCATACGAGCTGCTGGTGATCGGCCGCGACATGACGGCCCAGCATGCGACCGAAGAGCGCCTGCGCCATATGGCCACGCACGACGCGCTGACCGAACTGCCGAACCGCCTGCTGCTGACCGACCGCCTGCGCATGACCATCGCCCAGGCGCGCCGTTCGGGCCAGGGCTTTTCCGTGGCCACCATTGGCCTCGACAGCTTCAAGAAAGTGAACGATGGCCTGGGCCATCCAGTCGGCGACGCCGTGCTGAAAATGGCTGCGGCGCGCTTGCGCAAAACGCTGCGCGACAGCGATACCCTGGCGCGCGTGGGCGGCGATGAATTCGTCGCTGTGCTGCCGGGCACTTACAACGAGGCGCAGATCAAGCTGGTGACCGGCCGCCTGCTCGCTACGCTGCAATCGCCTTTCGAAGTCGAGCAGCACACAATCTATGTCAGCGCCTCGCTGGGCATTTCGGTCTATCCCGAACACGCGGAAGACGAGGTGCGCCTGGTGGCCCTGGCCGATGCCGCCATGTCGCGCGCCAAGGAAACCGGCAAGGCGCGCTGCGTAGTCTACAGCCAGCGCCATAGCGGTCCGCCGGAACACGATATTTCGCTGGAAGCAGCGATGTTCCAGGCGGTGCGCGAGGGTGAATTCCTGCTGTACTACCAGCCGATCGTGAATTCGGGCACGCGCGAAATCGAGGGCTTTGAAACCCTGATGCGCTGGAAGCACCCTACCCTCGGCATGGTGCCGCCTGGACGCTTTATCCCGATTGCCGAAACCAATGGCTTGATCAACCTGCTTGGCGCCTGGGCGCTGAAGTCGGCCTGCGTGCAGCTGAAACAGTTCCAGGAAGTGGCCAAACGGCCGCTTTACATTTCTGTTAATATCAGCCCGCGGCAATTCCGCAATGATAAATTCCTTGATGTACTTGACGATGCGCTGGCCTTTTCCGGCCTGCCTGGTGAACAATTGGTGTTAGAAATTACTGAAGGCACGCTGATGATCGATCCGGTGCATGCCGAAACCATCCTCTCCAAGATGGCCGAACGCAAGGCCCGCATTGCGATCGACGATTTCGGCACCGGCTACTCATCCCTGTCCTACCTGAAGCGCTTCCCGATTTCGGTCCTGAAGATTGACCGTACCTTTATCCGCGACCTGCCTGGCTCGGAAAAGGACGGCGCGATCTGCAACGCCGTGCTGGACCTGGCCAAGCACCTGGACCTGTCCGTGGTAGCGGAAGGCGTGGAGACCGAAGACCAGCTGCAATATGTCGAACAGCGCGGCTGCCAGTACGTGCAAGGCTTTCTGACCGGCCGCCCAATGGCTGCGCATACGGCGATGGCGGCACTCAAGGAGCGCACCTACGCGTCGCTGATGCCGGAGCACCAGGCCACTGAAGAACTGCGGCAGGTGGCCCAATGAGCACGCTCGGCACCCAGACCCTGAACACGCTGTGGGAACGCACGCGCCTGCAAGGCGATATGCCGGGCTTCGCCAAGGCAATCACCTCCATCCTCGGCGCCATGCGCGGCGAAGACGAAAGCGAATTCGATATGGCGCGCACCGTGCTGTCGGACCCTGTCCTGACGCAGAAAGTGCTGCGCCTGGCCAATAGCGGCATGTATTCCGCCTTTGGCCAGCATATCAACACCGTCAGCAAGGCGGTACTGGTGCTGGGCACCGAGGCCATCGGCCACCTGGCCCTGGGCCTGAAGCTGATCGAGGAACTGTCCGTGGTGTCGCCGGATTCCGGCATGGCCCACATTGAAATGGAAAAGGCCGTCCTGGCCGGCATCGTCGCGCGTGAAGTGTCCGCATCGGCCGAGAACAAGCATGGCGAAGAAGCCGTGGTGTGCTCCATGCTGCAAACGCTGGGCCGCATGATGGTCACCTTCTATATGCCGGAGCGCTGGACCGCGCTGCAGGAAGCAACCGGTGAGGGCAAGGAAGACAGCGCCGCCATCGAGTTGCTCGGCCTGAGCCTGCAGGATATCGGCCGCGCCGCAGCGCAGCACTGGGGCCTGCCAGGCAACCTGATTAGCGGCATGCGCACGCTGGAACCGCCGGCCGGCGACGCGCCGGCCGAACCCTTGAGCCATGAGGACTGGGTGGCAGGCGTGTCGACCATGTCCTGCGCCTGCGCCGGCGCCCTATGGCACGACGATGAGGAAGGCGCCGCGGAAGTACGCCGCATCACCGCGCGCTATTCCGGCATGATCGGCGTCAGCGCCGACAAGCTGGAACAGGCCATTGAACAGGCCAAGGTGGTGGCGGCCAGCGACCTGTCGATCGCCCCGCTGTCCAAGCCGGCCGAACGCCGCGCCAAGGCGCTGGCGCAAACCCGCCAGCGCGATGCCAGCAACAATATCCTGCTCAGCGGCCTGTCCGATATGCGCGACTCGCTGGAGACCGCAAGCCCGGGCCAGATGGTGTCGATCGCCCTCGAAACGGTGTTCAAGGGCCTGCAGTTCACCCGCGCGGTGGCCTTTGTGCGCAACCGCCGCGAGAACAAGTACGCGGCGCGCATGTGCCTGGGTGAGAACGTGCGCGAGCACTTGCCGGCCATGCAGTTTGCCGACGCTTACGAGCCGAATGTGTTCCATGCCGCGTTGAGCAGCGACCGCGTGATCTTTATCGAAAATGCGGCCGATCCGAAATTCGCGGCCAAGCTGCCGGCATGGTGGCGCGATACGCTGAGCGATGCGCGCAGTTTTGTGATCCTGCCGCTGTGCTCCAACGGCCAGCCGACCGGCTTCCTGTACGGTGACTGGGATGATTCATTCCCGGCCATCCATCTCAGCCCGACCGAGTTCTCGCTGCTGAACGACATCCGTTCCGTGGTGATGAAAGCGGCCGAGCGCCGCCACCAGGTGGGCACCGTCCACCGCGCTGCCTGATCAGTCCGCTGCCAGCGGTAGCTCAAGGCAGCAGCGACGGCGCCCAGCGCCACCAGCCCCGACGCCACGTAATAGATAGCTTGCGGTCCGGCCGCCTGCCAGACCTGGGTCAAACCCAGGCTGCCGCAGGTCGCGCCAATGCCGTAGGAGATGCTGATGTACAGCGCCTGGCCGCGCGCCTGCAAGGCGCCGCCGAACCAGCGCTGCATGGTCTGCACCGAAGCCGAGTGGTGCAGCGCGAACGACGCGGCGTGCATGACCTGCGCCGCCACCAGCAAGGCCAGCGCATGCGGCGCGGCGCCGATCATGGCAAAGCGCACCACGCCGAAGGCGAAGCAGGCATACATCAGCTTTTTCGCGCCCCAGCGCTTGAACAAGGGCGCCTGGTAGTAGAACAGCAGCACTTCAGCCACCACACCGACGGACCACATCAGGCCCGTCACGGTTTTACTATAGCCCTGCTTCTCCAGATACAGCGAGTAGAAGGTGTAGAGCGAACTGTGGGCCGCCACCATCAGCGCGGTGGAAGCGAAGAAGGCCAGCACTTCCTTCCTGCGCAGCACCGACAGCAGGGCCGGCGGCTTGCCCGCGTGCAGCAGGCGCGGCACCTCCTTCAGGCGGAAGGCGGAGGCCAGCACGAAGACCAGCAACACGGCGCAGAACCAGATCAGCGCACCGGTGCCGCGCCAGTCCATCAGGAAGGACGACAGCATGACCGTGACGATGAAGCCGATCGAGCCCCACAGCCGGATGCGGCCATAGTATGTGAGGTCGCCGCGCATTTCGGACAGCATCAGCGCCTCGCAGATCGGGCCCTGGGCGCTGGTGAACAGGTTCACCAGCACCATCGCAGCGAAGAAATGCGCGAAAGTGGAGCCGAAGATGAAGCCGGAAAATGTGACCAGGGCCGCCGCGCCGGTCAGGCGCAGCACGAAGACGCGGCGCTCTGAGTGGTCCGCAACATAGCCCCAGACATTGGGGCCGAAGATGCGCAGCACCTGGATCAGCGACATCAGGACGCCGATTTCCGCTACCGACATCCCCCTGCCCTGGAAATACAGGCTGGCGTAAGTCGAGAAGGTTCCGGCGTAAGCGTAATAGCAGAAGAGGAAAAGCGCGAACCCGAATGCCTGCGCCGGGATCACGCCTTATGCGCCGCTGCGATATCCGGGGTGGCGACTTCCACGTCGCCGCACTGCGCGCGGTGCATCAGCGCGTGGTCCATCAGCACCAGGGCCAGCATCGCTTCCGCAATCGGCGTGGCGCGGATGCCGACGCATGGGTCGTGGCGGCCGAAAGTTTCGACCATGACCGGGTTGCCTTCCTTGTCGATGGAGCGGCGCGGGGTGCGGATCGAGGAAGTCGGCTTGATGGCGATGGAAACAGTGATGTCCTGGCCGGTCGAAATGCCGCCCAGAACGCCGCCGGCGTTATTGCCGACAAAGCCTTCCGGGGTCAGTTCGTCGCCATGCTCGGAACCGCGCTGGGCCACGCTGTCGAAACCGGCGCCAATTTCCACCCCCTTCACCGCGTTGATACCCATCATGGCGTAGGCGATGTCGGCATCCAGCTTGTCGTAGATTGGCTGGCCCAGGCCGACCGGCACGTTGCGCGCCACCACGTCGATGCGGGCGCCGATGGAATCGCCATCCTTGCGCAGGCTGTCCATATAGTCTTCCATGCGCTCGATCAGGGCCGCGTCCGAGGTAGCGGCAAAGAACGGGTTGGAAGGCACATGTTCAAAACCCTCGAACGGCACTTCGATCTCGCCCAGTTGGCTCATGCAGCCGGCGAACTCGGTGCCGTACTTCTCCTTCAGCCATTTCTTGGCGATCGCCGCGGCGCCCACCACCGGAGCGGTCAGGCGCGCCGAGGAGCGGCCGCCGCCGCGCGGGTCGCGCACGCCATACTTGTGCCAATAGGTGTAGTCGGCGTGGCCGGGACGGAAGCTCTCCGCGATGTTGCCGTAATCCTTGCTGCGCTGGTCTTCATTCTTGATCAGCAATGCAATCGGGGTGCCGGTGGTGACGCCCTGGTAGACGCCCGACAGGATCTGCACCGTGTCCGGCTCCTGGCGCTGGGTCACGTGGCGCGAGGTGCCAGGCTTGCGGCGATCCAGCTCCGGCTGGATGTCGGCTTCCGACAAGACCAGGCCCGGGGGGCAGCCATCGATCACGCAGCCGATTGCAGGGCCGTGGGATTCGCCAAAGGTGGTAACGGTGAACAGCTTGCCAAAGGAGTTGCCAGACATGATGGAGAGCAAAAGTAGCTTAGGGGAACTCCCCATTCTAACGCGGAATGGCAAAACCCGCAGAAGCTGGCCTTTTTAGCTACATCTATGGTAAAAGTAGCACACCATTATTCGTTAACTCTTGTGAAAGTGTTTTAATGGTCGTTCTCAGGAACAATTCGCTATATACTAAGTCGTAAGAACACCGAGTCCCCTTGGAGAAGTGACACATGCCCCCTTCGATCACGGCCTCCGACACTGGCCACGACGATCAGGATGATCTGGTTTTCTTAGAAGAGCACACGGCTCAGCCAGCTCCCACAACACAGCGCAATGTCTGGCGCGTGATGATTATCGATGACGACGAAGACGTCCATTCGACGACCACGTTCGCCCTTGGCAATCTGGATATGCAGCATCGTCCCCTGGAGTTCGTGCACGCCTATTCCGCCGCCCAGGCGCGCGAGATGCTGCAGCACGAACAGGAAATCGCCGTGATCCTCCTCGATGTGGTCATGGAGCAGGATGACGCCGGTTTGCACCTGGTGCGCTATATCCGCGAAACCCTGAAACTGGCCGACGTCCGCATCATCCTGCGCACCGGGCAGCCTGGCTATGCGCCGGAGATCGACGCCATCCGCGATTTCGACATCAACGATTACAAGACCAAGTCCGAGCTGACCCGCATCAAGCTGTTCACCACCGTGACGGCGGCGATCCGCTCGTATGAACAGATCCGCAATATCAACGAGAGCCGGCGCGGCCTGTCGCGCATCGTGCAGTCCAGCACCGAGCTGATGGCGCTGCACGGCGTGCAGAATTTCGCCTCCGGTGTGCTGATACAGATTGCGGAGCTGTTGGACCAGCCGGCGCACGGTGTGCTGTGCGTGCAGGAATGCCCGGATGCGGGCTGCCATGAGCTGGTCGTGATGGCAGCCACAGGCAGCCACCACAATCTTTACGACTCCCAGCTGCTCGCCAGCGACGACCCGTGCATCCACAAGGCGATGGAAGAATGCCTGGCGGCGCGCCGCAACATCTATAGCAGCGAAAGTATCGTGCTGTATTTCGCCGGCAAGGCCAGCCGCACCTTCGTCGCCTACATGGACGTGGAACGCGCCCCAACCCCACTGGAAGAAAGCCTGCTGGAGGTCTTCTGCAGCAACGTGGCCGTGGGCCTGGACAATGTGGAACTGGTGTCGCACCTGCATACCGCAGCCTTCTACGACAACCTGTCCAAGCTGCCGAACCGCACGCGCCTGATCGAAATCCTGGATGCCACCCTGGCCGGCCCGGCCAAGCAGGACGCCACGCTATGCCTGGTCGACCTTGACCACTTCGCCGAAACCAACGATGCGCTTGGCCACGAGTTTGGCGACCTGCTGCTGTCGTCGGTCGCAGCGCGCCTGCAAAACAGCCTTGGCAAGCAACTGACTGTGGCGCGTATTGGCGGCGACATCTTCTGCGTGCTTGGCGATGCCAGCCAGGTCAACCCGACCAATATCCTCGGCCTGTTCTCGACCCCGTTCAGCATCGACGGCCAGGACGTGCAGCTTTCCGCCACGCTGGGCCTGGTGCGCCTGCTGGAACACGACGGCAGCGGCGCCGATGCGCTGAAAGACGCCGACATCGCCCTGAAACGCGCCAAGACGCAGCAGCGCGCCGGCCACTTCTACTTCTCGCGCAGCATGGGCGTGGAAATCCGCGAGCGCGTGCGCATGATGCACGCCTTGCGGACGGGCTTCAGCCAGAACCAACTCTTTGTTGTCTACCAGCCGCAAGTCGACCTGGCTACCCGCCGCCCTTCGGGTGCGGAAGCCCTGCTGCGCTGGCAGACGCCGGACGGCAAATTCGTTTCGCCGGACCGCTTCATCCCGATTGCCGAGTATTCGGGCCTGATCATCGAGATCGGCGAATGGGTGATGCGCACTTCGATGCAGGAACTGGTGGCGCTGCGCGCTGCCGGCCATACCGAATTCACCATGTCGATCAACGTGTCGCAGGTGCAGTTCCGCCATCCGCATTTCCTCGACACGCTGCGCAACGCCCTGCACGACACCGGTGCGCCACCGGAGTACGTGGAGCTGGAAATCACCGAATCGATGGCCATGGAAGAACCGGACCTGCTGATCAAGATGCTGGCGCAGATCAAGCAAACCGGCGTCACGATTGCGATCGACGACTTCGGCACCGGGTTCTCGTCGCTGTCCTACCTGCAGCGGCTGCAGATCGACCGGCTCAAGATCGACCGCGCCTTCGTCACCGAAATCACCAACTCCGCGCGCGGCAGCAGCATCGCGGAAATGGTGGTGCAACTGGGCCGCAACCTGGGCCTGGCGGTGATTGCGGAAGGGGTGGAGGACGAACGCCAGGCGCAGATCCTGCACAACCTGGGCTGTCCATTGGGACAGGGCTTCCTGTTTGCGCGTCCGATGACGGGTGAAGCCCTGTCGGGCTGGCTCAGTAACGACGCCCTCGCTGGCGCCGCCTGAATTAGTTCTCCGACTTCTCTTCTTCCTCGGCCGGCCAGTCGCGGATATAGGCCTTCAGCATGCGGTTCTCGAAGCTTTGCGCTTCCAGCACCGCGCGCGCCACGTCGTAGAAGGAAATCACGCCCAGCAGGGTCTTGGCATTCATCACCGGCAGGTAGCGCGCGTGCTTTTCGAGCATGATGCGGCGCACTTCGTTAACCTCGGTGTCCGGGGTAACGGTGATCGGGTGGTCATCCATGTGCTTGCGCACGGTGCCGCCACCGACCGAACCCTGGTTCGAATGCAGGGCCTTCAGAACCTCGCGGAAGGTCAGCATGCCGACCAGGTCACCATATTCCATTACCACCAGCGAACCGATGTCCTTTTCCGCCATGGTATTCGCAGCTTCCACCAGGGGCTGGTCCGGCGTAATCGTGTAGAGGATGTTCCCTTTGACTTGGAGAATTTCGGATACTTTCATTTTGGGCCGTCCTGTGGTGGTGATTATGGTTTTATTGTAAGCCTTACCATCGAATTTAGCGTAAGCCAAGCGAAAAATCCAGTTTTGGATTAATCGATACGCAACAGTATTCACATTATAAATAACACGATAGCATGTCGCGCATGAGCAAACCAAACTATCCCGGTTTCGATACCCTGGCCCTGCATGCCGGCACAACGCCCGATCCATCCACTGGCAGCCGCGCAGTTCCCATCCACTTTACGTCCTCGTTTGCCTTCCGCGATTCAGACCATGCGGCGGCGCTGTTCAATATGGAACGGGCCGGCCACGTGTATTCGCGCATCTCCAATCCGACCAATGCGGTGCTGGAGGAGCGCATGGCAGCGCTGGAAGGCGGCGTGGCGGGCATCGCCACGGCCAGCGGCCAGGCGGCCATGCATCTCGGCCTGGCCACGATTGCCGGCGCCGGCTCGCACATCGTATCGTCGCGCGCGCTGTACGGCGGCTCGCACAACCTGCTTGGCTATACGCTGAAGCGGTTCGGCATTGAAACCACTTTCGTCGACCCGCGCGACCTGGATGCCTGGCGCGCGGCGATCCGGCCTGATACCAAGGTGCTGTTCGGCGAAACGCTCGGCAATCCAGGGCTGGACGTACTGGATATCCCCAGCGTGGCAGCCATTGCGCATGAAGCCCACCTGCCGCTGATGGTCGATGCGACCTTTACCACGCCCTACCTGCTGCGCCCTTTCGAGCATGGCGCCGACCTGGTGTTCCATTCGGCCACCAAGTTCCTGTGCGGGCATGGCACCGCCATCGGCGGCGTGCTGGTGGATGGCGGCACCTTCGACTGGCAGGCTGCATATAACGCCACCGGGCGCTTTGCCGAGCTGTGCGAACCGTATGACGGCTTCCACGGCATGGTGTTTGCCGAGGAATCGACCGTGGCGCCGTTTGCGCTGCGCGCGCGGCGCGAGGGGCTGCGCGATTTCGGCGCGGCCATGAGTCCGCACAATGCCTTCGCCATCCTGCAAGGGATCGAAACGCTGGGTGTGCGCATGGACCGGCACGTGGCCAATACGCGCCGTGTGGCCGAATTCCTGGCTGCCAATGCGGCGGTGGAATCGGTGGTGTATCCCGAGCTGGATTCGCATCCAGACCGCGCGCTGGCGGCGCGCCTGCTGCCGAAAGGCGCCGGCGCAGTGCTCTCCTTCACGCTCAAGGGCGACCGTGCGGCGGGCAAGCGCTTCGTCGACAGCCTGAAGGTGTTCTCGCACCTGGCCAATGTGGGCGATGCGCGTTCGCTGGTAATCCACCCTGCTTCGACCACGCATTTCCGTGTGCCTGCCGGACAGCTGGCGGCGGCCGGAATCGCGGAGGGCACCATGCGGCTGTCGGTCGGGCTGGAAGATGCCGATGACCTGCTGGAGGACCTGGCGCGCGGGCTCAAAGCTTCGCAGAAAGGGGCTTGAGCATGATGCTCGGTGATTCGTACTGCTACACAGGCGGCAAGGCCTTCGACCCCGCGCTGCCAACCGTGGTTTTCATCCATGGTGCGCAGAATGACCATTCGGTGTGGGCGCTGCAGTCGCGCTATCTGGCGCATCACGGCTTCGGCGTGCTGGCGGTGGACTTGCCAGGCCATGGCCGCAGCGGCGGCCCGGCGCGGCGCAGCGTCGAGGAGATGGCGGACTGGCTGCTGTCCGTGCTGGATGCGGCGGGCGTGGGCCAGGCGGCTCTGGTGGGGCACAGCATGGGTTCCCTGATCGCGCTGGAAACCGCACACCGTGCGCAGGACCGGGTGTCGCGCCTGGCGCTGCTGGGCGCCACCTATCCGATGAAAGTGTCGGATGCGCTGCTCGACGCGGCGCTGAATGCGGAGGGCGATGCGATCGATATGGTGAATATCTGGTCGCATAGCTCGATGGCGCAGAAACCGTCCTGCCCGGGGCCGGGCTTCTCGGTGATGGGGATGTCTAAGCGGCTGATGGAGCGGATCTCGGCCCAGGGCGAGCCTGGTTTGTTCCATACCGACTTTACCGCTTGTAATGCCTATGCGAATGGCGATGTTGCAGCGGCTAGCATACGTTGCCCGGTACAGTTCATTTTCGGCAGCAAGGACATGATGACGCCTCCGCGCAGTACCAAGGCGCTACTGGCGGCAATGCCGGGCGCCCGCACCGTTACCGTCGATGCGGGCCACCAGATGATGGCCGAGCAGCCGGACGCCGTGCTGGACGCGCTGGCCAGCTTCCTGCGCTAAGCCGCCTCAGGCGGCTGCGAAATGCTGCGCCAGACTCACGCCCAGGCCTGACTCCACCGCGGTTTCGACCCGGCGCGCCAGGTTGGCGGCATCGCGGCTGGCCGCGCGGTCGATCTCGTCGTCGGAGTCCGCCAGCACGCCTGCGTTCAGCGCCATGCCGCCGAACACGAACAGGCGATAGACGTCGGCCACCGTCACCTTGTTCACATTCGCCAGCAGCACCCAGTTATCAACCCCTTCGCTGACCCGCTTACCGAACTGCACGCGCGGCGGCGGCTTGATCTTCACCTTCGCCACCCAGCCCGGCGCCAGCATCCGCTCCAGCAAGGCATCCATTTCATCAAAGCCCAGGCGCGTACGGCCCCGCATTTCCGCCGCACTGACGGCAGCGTTGTCGCCCCGCTCGCGCGCCTCGTGCAGCACTTTCAGCACCGCCATGGCGTCGACAAACTCGCCGCCCGGCACCGCCTCATGCCACCAGCGTTCGTATTTGACGACCGGCAGCGCCGCCGTCAGCAAGGCGCCCAGCAAAGTAATCAGCCAGGAAAGGTAGATCCACAACAGGAACAGGGGCAGCGCCGCCAGTGCGCCGTACACCTTCGAGTAGGTCGGCACCTGGGTGATAAAGACGGCGAAGCCGCGCTTTGCCAGCTCGAACGCAATGGCCGCCAGCGCGCCGCCGCACAGCGCGTCGCGCCAGTCCACCATCCGGTTCGGCACCGTCATGTAGAGGAAGGTAAAGCCCAGTGTCGTCAGCAATATCGACAGCAGGGTATAGAAAACCGGTCCCGTCACGGCCCCAATCAGGCCGCTGGTGGCATCGAAAATATGGCTCGACAGCGTCAGCGACACGCCCAGCAACAAGGGGCCGAGGGTGATCAGGGCCCAGTACACCAGCACCCGCCGCATCAGGCGGCGCTCGGCTTTGACGCGCCAGATCCGGTTGAAGGCGCGCTCGATCATGCTCAGCATGGCCACGGACGTCAGCACCAGGGTCACCGCACCGACCGCCGACAGGCGCGTCGCCTTGGCGGCAAACGTTGTAAGGTAGCCAAGGATGGTGTTGGAGATTGCCTTCGGCATCACGCTCTTGATGAAATAGGCCTCCAGCGCTGTGCGGAAGCTATTAAACATCGGGAAGGTCGTGAAGATCGCCAGTGCAATGGTCAGCACCGGCACCAGGGCGAACACGGTGGTGAAGGTCAGCCCGCCCGCCACCTGCGGCAGGCTTTCCTCGCGCAGGCGGCGCCGGGCAAAGCGCAGCAGGTCGCGCAACTCGCCCCAGGACAGGGCACGCAGTTCCGCCACGCCCTTGGTGCAGGCGCGGGCGACATTGGTATAGAGAGACTTTAGAGCCATCAGTTCTTGTTGTTGATCTTTATGCTACTTGGTAAAGGGCCATATAATAGCGCTGATGAACCGAACTAACCTCACAATTCTTGTTTTGTATTATTCCCGGCACGGCTCCGTGCGCAAATTGGCGGAACTGATTGCCCAAGGCATTGAATCGGTACCTGGCTGCGACGCCCGCCTGCGCACCGTGCCGGCCGTTTCCACCGTGACGGAAGCGACCGCGCCGGAAGTACCGGCGGAAGGCGCGCCCTATGTCGAACTGCAGGACCTGGAGGAGTGCGGCGGCCTGGCGCTGGGCTCCCCTACCCGCTTCGGCAATATGGCGGCGGCCATGAAGTATTTCTGGGACGGGACGTCGGCCCAATGGCTGTCCGGCACCCTGTCCGGCAAGCCGGCCTGCGTGTTTACGTCGACCGGCAGCCAGCACGGCGGCCAGGAGTCGACGCTGCTGACGATGATGGTGCCCTTGCTGCACCACGGCATGATGGTGATGGGCCTGCCCTATACCCATCCGGAATTGATGACGACGGCCAGCGGCGGCTCGCCTTACGGCGCCACCCACTGGTCGGGACTGGACGGCAAGAAACCGTTCACGGAAGATGAGAAACGCCTGGCGCTCGCAATGGGCCGCCGGCTGGCCGAAGCGGCCGTGAAGCTGCGGGGACAAAAATGAACAGCACCAAACATAAACTTTTCCATTGGGGCGCCATCGGCAGCCTGGTCTTGCTCATCATCTGGTGCGCGGCGTGGGAAATGTGGGTCTCGCCGCTGAAACCGGGCGGGTCGTGGATGGTCCTCAAAGCCGTGCCGCTGCTGTTCCCCCTGCTGGGCGTGATCAAACGCGATATCTATACGCTGCAGTGGACCTCGATGATGATCCTGCTGTACTTCACCGAAGGCGTGGTGCGCGGCTGGAGCGACAAGGCCATGCCGTGGCTGGGCTGGGGCGAGGCGGCGATTGTTGTCGTCTATTTCCTGTGCGCCATCCTGTACGTGCGTCCTTACAAGCGGGCTGCCAAGCAGGCCGCCAAAGAACTGCTGGAAAAGGTCAACACCAGCAAGACCAAGTGACCATGGACTCGACGGCCTTCCTGGATGCCTGCCGCGCCCTGCTGGGCGAGGCGCACGTCATCGCCGACGAAGCAGGCATGGCGCCCTACCTGCGCGACTGGCGCGGCCGTTTTACCGGACGCGCCCTGGCCGTGCTGCGGCCGGCCGATACCAGCCAGGTCGCCGCCACCGTGCGCCTGTGCGCGGAGGCCCGCACCCCCATCGTGCCGCAGGGCGGCAACACCGGCCTGGTACTGGGCAGCGTGCCAGATGCCACCGGCAGCGCGGTGGTGCTGTCGCTGGCGCGCATGCAGAACATCCGCCAGGTCGATGCGGTCAACCGCACCATGACGGTCGATGCCGGCGTGATCCTGAAGCGGGCGCAGGAAGCAGCGGCAGCGGAAGGCTGCCTGTTCCCGCTGTCGCTGGCGGCGGAAGGCAGCTGCACCATCGGCGGCAACCTGTCGACCAATGCCGGCGGCACCGGCGTTCTGCGCTATGGCAACACGCGCGAGCTTTGCCTTGGGCTGGAAGTCGTGACGCCGCACGGCGAAATCTGGTCCGGCCTGCGCGGACTGCGCAAGGACAATACCGGCTATGACCTGCGCGACCTGTTCATCGGGGCCGAGGGCACGCTCGGCATCATTACCGGCGCGGTACTCAAACTCTACCCGCAGCCGAAAGCGTCCGTAACGGCACTGGCGGCGATGGAGTCGCCGGCGCAAGCCCTGCGCCTGCTGTCCATCATGCAGGACTACTGCGCGGCCAGCCTGACCGGCTTCGAGCTGATGTCGGCGTACTGCCTGCAGCTGGTACGCAAACACTTCCCGACGCTGCCGCAGCCTTTGGCGGACGGCCACCGGCAATATGCCCTGCTGGAACTTTCCAGCAGCGAATCGGAAGCGCATGCGGCCGCCCTGCTGGAGCGCGCGCTGGGTGTGGCGCTGGGTGACGGCGTGGTGCAGGACGCGGTGGTCGCCAGCTCGGCAACGCAATCGCGCGGCCTGTGGGACCTGCGCGAACATATCCCGCTGGCGCAGGCGGCGGATGGCAAGAACATCAAGCACGATATTTCGCTGCCGGTTTCCTCGATCGCCGATTTCATCGCCGCAACCGAGCCGAAACTGCAGCAGGCTTTTCCCGGCTGCCAGCTGGTGTGCTTCGGCCACCTGGGTGACGGCAACCTGCATTTCAATGTCGCGCCGCCACCCGGCGTGGCGCACGAAGACTTCCTGCATAGCCAGGAGGCAGTCAACCGTGTGGTGCACGATGCGGTCGCTGCATTCGGCGGCTCGATTTCGGCCGAACATGGCATCGGCGCTTTAAAGCGCGGCGAACTGGCGCGGTACAAGTCGCCGGTTGAACTGAATATGATGCGGGCGATTAAAGCCGCACTTGATCCGCTGGGCCTGATGAATCCAGGAAAAGTCCTATGAAACTCCTGCCCTTGCTGCTGTTGGCGATGGCGCTTCCTGCCGGGGCGCAAGCCCTGCACAAGTGCACCATCGACGGAAAAGTCAGCTACTCGCAGCAGCCGTGCGAGAAAGGCGTGGCCGCCACCATTGCGGTGCCGCCTGCGCCGTCGCCCGATCCCGCCGCGGCGGCCGACCTGAAACGCCAGGCCCGTGAGGCGAACAAGCTGGCCAGCGAACGCCGCAAGCGCGAAGCGCGCGAGGAACGCGAATCGCTGGCCGAAGCGCGGGCTGTGGCCAGCCACAATAAGAAATGCAAGAAGCTCCAGATGCAGCAGAAATGGGCTGAGGAGGACGCGCGCGGCGCGACGCTGCAGAACCTGGAACGCTCGCGGCAAAAGGCGAAACGCGCTGCCGAGATGGTCCAGCTGGAATGCGGCGGCTGACCGGCTGGCTGGCGCTGGGCGAGTGGCGCGCGCACCCGGTGCGGGCGCTGACCGCCATTGCAGCAATTGCGATCGGGGTGGCGCTGGGCTTTGCCATCCATCTGGTCAACGCCGCGGCGTTGAACGAGTTCTCCACGGCGATCCGCAGCCTGGCGGGCCAGGCCGATATCCAGGTCACCGGCACCGAGACCACTTTTGACGAAGCGATCTATCCGGAACTGGCGCGCATGGCCGAAGTGGCCGTCGCCTCGCCGCTGCTGGAATTCCAGGCAGGCTTGCCGGGACAGCAGAAACCGATCCGGATGATCGGGCTCGATATTTTCAGGGCCGGCTTCATCACGCCTGACCTGGTTGGCGTTCCGGACGCGGAACGGCCCTACGACACGCTGGCGGATGATGCGATTTTCCTGTCGCCGGCCGCCATGCACTGGCTGTCGGTGCAGCCCGGCGCGGAGCTCCGCTTGCGGAGCGGCACCACGACCATTGGCCTGCGCGTGGCAGGCTCGTTGCAGCGGGCGCGCGTGGGGCAGCGTTTCGCCGTGATGGACATCGCTGCGGCGCAGTGGCGTTTCCAGCGCCTGGGCCGCTTGTCGCGCGTGGACCTGAAGCTGCGCGATGGCGTCGATCGCGGCGCCTTTGAACGCAGCCTTGCGGCGCGCCTGGAGCGCGATTTTCCGGGCCGTTTCCGGGTCATGCAGCCGAATAATGCCGACCAGGACGAACGCCACGCGAACCTGAGCCGCGCCTACCGCGTCAACCTGAGCGTGCTGGCGCTGGTGGCGCTGTTCACCGGCGCTTTCCTGGTCTTTTCCTCCCAGGCACTGTCGGTACTGCGGCGGCGCGGTGAATTCGCCTTGCTGCGCGTGCTGGGACTGGAGCGCGGGCAGCTGCTGCGGCAAGTACTGCTGGAAGGTGCGCTGCTGGGCAGCATCGGCTCGGCGCTCGGGATTGCGGGCGGCTACGCACTGGGCGCTGCGGTGCTGCGCCTGTTCGGCGGCGACCTGGGTGCGGGATTCTTCTCCGGCGTGCAGCCAACGGTGCAATGGGAACCGCTTGCAGCGCTGGCGTATTTCGGCCTTGGCCTTGGGGTGGCGCTGCTGGGTGGCCTGGCGCCGGCATTCGACGCCGCACGCGCCCGTCCCGCCGTCGCGCTGAAGGCCGGCACCGACGAAACGGCGCTACGGCCACTGGCGCGGCCATGGCCTGGCATCGCCTGCCTCGCTGCGGCGGGCGCCATGGCTTTCGCGCCACCGGTGTACGAGCTGCCGCTGTTCGGGTATTTTTCCATTGCCTTGCTGCTGGTGGGGGCGATTGCACTGATGCCGCGCTTGACCAGCATGGTGTTCCATCCCCTGGCCCGCCGTCCGGGTGGCGCGGTCGCCTCGCTCGCATCGAACCGGCTGGCCAATGCTTCCGGCCAGGCTGGCATTGCGCTGGGCGGCGTCCTGGCCAGTTTCAGCCTGATGGTGGCGATGGCGATTATGGTGGCCAGTTTCCGTACCTCGGTCGACCAGTGGGTATTGCGCATCCTTCCGGCCGATGTCTATGCGAGCAGCGAGGCCGGCGGTCTTTCGCCCGCCGAGCAGGAGGCAATCCGGAACGTTCCCGGCGTGGCGCGGGTCGAATTCATGCGCATGCGCGCCGTGTCGCTGGCAGCGGACCGGCCGAACGTCATGGTGCTGGCGCGCGACCAGGACCCGACGGCGGCGGGCAGCGCCATCGTCCTGGTTGGCGAAACTGCGGGTGTGGACGCCGGGCTGCCAGCCTGGGTGTCGGAGGCGATGGCGGACCTGTACGGGCTGCAGCCAGGGTCCACGCTGCGCCTGCCCTTGCAGGGCGAACTGCGCGAATTCCGCGTGGCCGGCATCTGGCGCGACTATGCGCGGCCGGCGGGAACGGTCATCATCCGGCGCCCCGACTACATCGCACTGACCGGCGACCACGAAGTCGGCAACGCGGCAATCTGGCTGGCCAAGGACGCCACGGCAGCCCAGGTACAGCAAGGCCTGCGCCGCCTGCCATTCGGCGCGGCGCTGGAAACCAGCGTGCCATCGGAGATCCGCAACCTGACATTGAAAATCTTCGACCGCAGCTTCGCCGTTACCTACCTGCTGGAAGGTATCGCCATCGTCATCGGCCTGTTCGGCGTGGCAGCCACCTTTTCGGCCCAGACGCTGGCGCGCAGCCGCGAGTTCGGCATGCTGCGCCACGTCGGCGTCACACGCGGCCAGATCCTGGGCATCCTGGCGCTGGAAGGCAGCGCACTGACGGCGCTTGGCATACTGGCCGGTTTTGCGCTCGGATGGGTGATCAGCCTGGTGCTGGTCCACGTCATCAACCCGCAATCCTTCCACTGGACCATGCAAATGCACTATCCGTGGCCCCTGCTGGCCACCGTGGCCGCCGCCCTGCTGCTGTCGGCAACCGTCACCGCGCTGCTGGCTGGCCGCCAGGCCCTGTCCGCAGGTCCGATCCGCGCCGTAAGGGAGGACTGGTAATGCGTCGCGCCCTGCTCTGGCTGTTCCTGCTGCTTGCGCTACCGCTGCGCGCGGCCGAATTCACACCGGTCACGCCGGGCAAGCCGCTGCAATTCCCGCGCGACTTTGGCGCCCACCCGGACTTCAAGACCGAGTGGTGGTACGCCACCGGCTGGCTGGCAACGCCGGACGGCCGCCAGCTGGGCTACCAGGTCACCCTCTTCCGCAGCGGCACCGGCCAGGGACAAGGCAACCCAAGCAAATTCGCACCGAAAGACGTGATCGTGGCCCACGTCGCCCTGTCCGACCCCGCCCTCGGCAAACTGCTGCACGACCAGCGCACCGTGCGCGCCGGCTTCGGCCTGGCCGGCGCCGCGACCGAAGACACCGACGTCCGGCTGGATAGCTGGCGCATGCGCCGCGCCGCCGACGGCACTTATCATATCGACATCGATGCCGCCGAATTCACGCTGGCGCTGCAGCTGGCGCCCACCCAGCCCATCCTGTTGCAAGGCGACGCCGGCTACTCGCGCAAGGGCCCGCGCCCGGCCCAGGCAAGTTATTACTATAGCAAGCCGCAGCTACGCACCAGCGGCACCCTGGCCCGGCGCGGCGGCGCCCCGCAAGCCGTCCAGGGCAGCACATGGCTCGACCACGAATGGTCCAGCGAGGTGCTGGATCCGGCCGCCGCGGGCTGGGACTGGGTCGGCATCAACCTCGCCGACGGCGGCGCACTGATGGCATTCCAGATAAGGGACCGCCAAGGTGGTAAACTATGGGCCCACGCGACATGGCGCGACGCATCCGGTAAGATCACGCACTATTCGCAGGACCAGGTTAGCTTTGCCCCGCAAGTGCGCTGGCGGTCGCCGCGCACGCATGCCGAGTATCCCGTCACCACCTTGATCACCACCGGCCCCGAACAGTGGCTGGCCAGCCCTTTGCAGCAGGACCAGGAGCTGGATTCGCGCCGTTCGACCGGCGCGGTGTATTGGGAAGGCGCGGTGACGGTAAGCCGCGGCGGCAAGCCCGCAGGACGCGGCTACCTGGAAATGACGGGCTATGTCCGTCCGATAAAACTTTGAACAAGAACGTAAAACACGCAATGAGCACCACCACCACCGGCCAGCCAGAAGCCCGAGAACTGAAGAAAGGCAGCCTGGCCGCCTTCAAGGGCCTGATGCCCTTCCTCAAGCCATACCGTAACCGTTTCATCGTGGCCGGCATCGCCCTGCTGGTGGCGGCCGGCTCCACGCTGGCCATTCCGTATGCATTCAAGCAGATGATCGACCTGGGCTTCGGCGCCAGCGCCGGCGTGCACAGCGCGGACCATGTCAATCAAGTATTCCTGGTGCTGTTCGCGGTGGCCTCGGTGCTGGCGCTGGCGACGGCGGCGCGTTTCTACAGCGTGTCCTGGCTGGGCGAGCGCGTCACGGCCGATATCCGCAACGCGGTCTACAGCCATGTGGTGCAGCAGAGCCCCGAATTCTTTGAAACCACCAAGACCGGCGAGGTGCTGTCGCGCCTGACCACCGACACCACCCTGATCCAGAGCGTGGTCGGCACCAGCATCTCCATGGCGCTGCGCAATACGCTGCTGTTCCTGGGCGGCCTGGTCATGCTGTTCGTCACCAGCCCGAAGCTGACCTCCATCATCCTCGGCCTGCTGGTGCTGACCGTGCTGCCGATCGTGGTGTTCGGCCGCCGCGTGCGCAAGCTGTCGCGCGATTCGCAGGACCGCGTGGCCGACGCCTCCGCCATGGCCGGTGAAATCCTGAACGCGATGCCGACTGTGCAGGCCTTCACCCATGAAAAGCTGGAAGCTTCCCGCTTTGGCACTTCCGTTGAAGGCGCTTTTGCCACCGCCATGCGCCGTATCCAGGCGCGCGCCTTCCTGACCATGCTGGCTATTGTGCTGGTGTTCGGCACCATCGTGTTCGTGCTGTGGCTCGGCGCCCACGCCGTGCTGGAAGGCTCGATGACCGGCGGCGACCTGGGCCAGTTCATCCTGTACGCATCCATCGTCGCCGGCTCGATTGGCGCCCTGTCCGAAGTGATGGGTGAAGCGCAGCGCGCTGCCGGCGCCGCCGAACGCCTGCTGGAATTGCTGTCGGTGCGTTCCGACATCCAGAACCCGGCGCAGCCGCAAGCCCTGCCACCGCGCGCCGCCAATGGCGCGGCACTGAGCCTGGCCGACGTGTCCTTCAGCTATCCTTCGCGCCCGGACACCATGGCGCTGGACCATGTAACACTGGATATCAAGCCGGGCGAGACCATCGCCGTGGTCGGCCCTTCCGGCGCCGGCAAGACCACCCTGTTCCAGATGCTGCTGCGCTTTTACGACCCGCAATCGGGCGCGATCCGCCTGGACGGCACCGATATCCGCCTGCTGGACCTGCATACCCTGCGCGGCGCCATCGGCATCGTGCCGCAGGATACGGTGATCTTCTCGGCCGATGCGATGGAAAACATCCGCTACGGCCGCGCCGATGCGACCGACCAGGAAGTGATCCAGGCCGCACGCCTGGCCGCCGCCCACGAATTCATCGAGCGCCTGCCGAACGGCTACAAGTCCTTCCTCGGCGAGCGCGGCGTGCGCCTGTCGGGCGGCCAACGCCAGCGCATCGCCATCGCGCGCGCGCTGCTCAAGAATCCACCGCTGCTGCTGCTGGACGAAGCCACCAGCGCACTGGATGCTGAATCCGAGCGCCTGGTCCAGGGCGCCCTGGAAGCGGCCATGGTTGGCCGCACCACCGTCATCATCGCGCACCGCCTGGCCACCGTGCAGCGCGCCGACCGCATCATCGTGATGGAAGACGGCAAGGTCGTCGAAACCGGCACCCACCAGTCGCTGGTGGCGTTGGGCGGCATCTATGCCAACCTGGCTGCGCTGCAGTTCCACAATGTGCACGTGACCCACTGAGGCTGCCGTGACCGACGTTGAACTGCGCCAGAACTGCCAAATTGTCCTGCCGGGACACCGCCAGCCTTCGCCGGCGGAGACTTTCGCCGCCATGTCCGCGTGGTGCGAAGCCAATGGCGTCGCGCACGACGTGTATGGCGAAGGGGAACTGATCCAGTCCTTCGAGCGCAAGGTCGCCGGTTTGCTGGGTTTTGAAGCCGCCACCTTTGTCATCACCGGCACCATGACCCAGGTCACGGCACTGCGCCTGGCCTGCCTGGAGCGCGGCAGCCGCCTGGTGGGGCTGCATCCGACCGCGCATATCTTCAAGCACGAACGCAGCAACCATCAGTTGCTGGACCATTTCCAGGCGCTGCAACTGGGCGACCTGCACCGGCCATTTACGCTGGGCGAACTGCAAGCGGTGCCGGACCGCCTGGGCGCCGTCGCGCTCGAACTGCCGGCGCGCGAGCTGGGCGGCCAGTCGCCTGCCTGGGACGAGCTGGCCGGCATCAAGGCGCACTGCCGCGCACAGGGCATCCACTTGCATATGGACGGCGCGCGCCTGTGGGAAGCGGCAGCCGGCTATGGCCGCACCCCGGCCGAAGTGGCAGCTGGCTTCGACAGTGTGTATGTGTCTCTGTACAAAGGCATCGGCGGCCTGGGTGGCGCCATGCTGCTGGGCAGCCGCGCTTTCATCGCGCAGGCGCAGGAATGGTTTCGCCGCCAGGGCGGCAACGTGATCCACCGCACGCCTTACGTGGTTGCCGCGGCCATGCAATTCGACTCCCGCCTGGCGGCGATGCCGGACTACTTCCGCCGCACGCAATGGCTGTACGAGACCCTGAAAGAATTCCCTCGCCTGCGCGCCAATCCTGCGCAGCCGCAGGCCAATATGCTGCATATCCACGTGGGCGCTGAACGCGACCGCTTGCTGGAAATCCGCAATGAGATCGCGGCCCGCCATGGCGTCTGGCTGCTGAACCGCGCGGCGCACGCGCAATTGCCCGGTACCAGCTATACCGAGTGGTATGTGGGCGATAACCTTATGACGCTGTCGGACGAACAGATCCGCCATGCGCTGACACTTTGGAGCGATGCATTATGAGTTTCGCCTCGCTGGACTTGATCGACGGTCTCCTGCGCACCCTGGAGTCGATCGGCTACAAGACCCCGACCCCGGTGCAAAAACAAGCCATTCCGGCGGTACTGGCGGGGCGAGACCTGCTGGCGGCGGCGCAGACCGGTACCGGCAAGACCGCTGCTTTCGCCCTGCCCCTGCTGCAGCGGCTGGCCATGGAGGGCGACCAGGCTGCGCCCAACCATATCCGCTGCCTGGTCCTGGTGCCGACCCGCGAGCTGGCGGAACAGGTTTATCAAAGCTTCCATACCTACGGCTTCAACCTGCCACTGCGTTCTGCGGTGGCTTATGGCGGCGTGCCGATGGAGCCGCAGCTGACAAAACTGCGCAAGGGACTGGACGTGCTGGTGGCGACGCCTGGCCGCCTGCTGGACCTGCACCGCAAGGGCGCACTGGAATTCGGCCAGCTGCAGGCGCTGGTACTGGATGAAGCGGACCGGATGCTGGATCTGGGCTTTGCGGCGGACCTGGACTTGCTGTTCGCGGTGCTGCCACCCGAACGCCAGACCTTGCTGTTCTCAGCCACCATGCCGGAACCGATCCGCAAGATGGCTGCCCAGCTGCTGCGCAACCCGCTGACGGTGCAGGCCAGCGCGCCCAATACCACCGCGCGTACCGTGCGCCAGATGGTCTTCACCACCGACAAGCGCAATAAGCCGGAGCTGTTCGTGCACCTGCTGCGCAAGGAGGGCTGGGGCCAGGTGCTGGTGTTCGTCAAGACACGCAAGGGTGTTGAGCAACTGGTTGGCCTGCTGCAGGGCGAAGGCGTCAGCGCGGATTCCATTCACGGCGACAAGCCGCAGCCGGCGCGCATCAAGGCCTTGAAGCGTTTCAAGGCGAACGATGTGCAGGTGCTGGTGGCGACCGACGTTGCGGCGCGCGGGCTGGATATCGAAGCCTTGCCGCTAGTGGTCAACTTCGACCTGCCGACGGTGGCGGAGGATTATGTGCACCGGATTGGCCGTACCGGCCGCGCCGGGGCTGAGGGCGAGGCGATTTCGCTGGTTTGTGCGGATGAAGTTGAGCTGCTGCGGGCGGTCGAAAAGCTGATCGGCAATGTGCTGCCGCGGGCGGAGGAGCAAGGGTTTGAGGCAGACCATCGCGTGCCGTCGACCGGTGCGCCGGTTGCTGCTGCGGCGCGGCCGGTGGCCAAGCCGGCCAAGCCGGCCAAAGCAGCACCGCCACGTGCGGCGGCGGCCGCGGTTGATAACACGCCGCGCCCGGCGGGCGGTTTTGGCGGCTTGAAGGAAGAATTACCGCCAAAGGAAAAACAGCGCTCGCGCGGGCCGATCTACGGCGCGCGGCCAGGCAGCCCGGGCGCCGGCACCGGCACCAAGCGCGGCGGCGGGCCGACCAGCGCGGCTGGTGGACGCTCGGGTGGCGGAGGCAAAGTGGTGGTGACCGCGACGCGCGGCGCCAAGTCGGCCGCACATGCTGCAGGCCGCGCCGCCGTCAAGACCGGCGGCCGTGGAAACAAACGATAATCGGAGAGACGCATGAAGCAGTACAAGGAATTGATCAGCACCGTGCTGGAACAAGGCAGCTGGCAGGACAACCGCACCGGCATCCGCACCCTGAGCGTGCCCGGCGCCATGATGCGCTTCGACATGAACGACGGCTTCCCTGCCGTCACCACCAAGAAGCTGGCCTTCAAATCGGTGGTCGGCGAGCTGTGCGCCTTCCTGCGCGCCTCGCGCAGCGCGGCCGACTTCCGCGCGCTGGGCTGCAAGGTGTGGGACCAGAACGCCAACGAAAACCAGCAATGGCTGGCCAACCCTTACCGCACCGGCACCGACGACCTGGGCCCGGTCTACGGCGTGCAATGGCGCCAGTGGCCAGGCTACAAGCTGCTGGACGCTGCGGCGGCCGGACAGATTACCGACGCCGAGCGCAATGGCTTCCGCCAGGTCGCCCCGCTGGCGGAAGACGGCGTCCAGAAAGTGTTGATGTACAAGGCCATCGACCAGCTGCGCGAATGCCTGGACACCATTGTCAACAACCCGTCCAGCCGCCGCATCCTGTTCCACGGCTGGAACCCGGCGGTGCTGGACCAGGTCGCACTGCCGGCTTGCCACCTGCTGTACCAGTTCATCCCGAACGCCACCACGCGCGAAATCTCGCTGTGCCTCTACGTGCGCAGCAACGATATCGGCCTCGGTACCCCATTCAATATCGCGGAAGGCGCCGCCCTGCTGCACCTGGTGGCGCGCCTGACCGGCTACAAGCCACGCTGGTTCAGCTACTTCATCGGCGACGCCCACATCTACGAGAACCACATGGATATGGTGCAGGAACAGCTGAAGCGCGAGCCGCTGCCGCTGCCGCAGCTGCATATCAACAGCCGCGTGCCTGCGTTCGCGGAAACCGGCAAGTATGAACCGGAATGGCTGGAGAAGATCGAGCCGTCCGACTTCACGCTCGAAGGCTACCAGCACCACGCGCCGCTGACGGCGCCGATGGCCGTTTAAGCCGTCGCTTCCTCGGGGACGACGCTGCTCCACCACAGGTTGGCGGAGTCTTCCCCTTCCTTCTCCAGCAGGTAATGGTAGCCGCGCTGCGCGGCTTCATTGAGCAGGCTTGGGTCGTCCAGTGCGGCCTGGCGAAGATGGTCAACGCCGGAACGGTTGCCCTCCGCCAGCAGCACACGGCCGTACAGCAGCGTCGCTTTGGGATACGGGCCTCCCGGGCGTTTCAGCTGCTCCATCAACACCGGCTTGGCTGCATCGGCGCTGTCGAATTCCAGCTTCAGCAACGCCAGCTCCTGCAGCTCCACCACTGTCAGTTTGGATAGCGGCTGGCCGGAAAGCTCTCCGATACGGGCCTACGAGTGCGTCACATGGCGATAGCGCTCGCCCCAGCCGCGCGCATTGGCATCCCACCATTGTTTGTCCAGCTCCGCTTCGAGCTTCTTGCCCAGGCCCGCCGCCAGCATCACATCGGCGGCGCTGAGCTCGACCGGCTCCGGCAGGGCCGGCGCGGCGCCGATCGCATCGAGGCGCTCGCGCAGGCAGGGGTGGGTATCGTCGACGCCGGAGCGCTCCTCCCAGGCGGCATCCAGCGCCGCCCTGGTGGCCCACTCGTCGTAGTTTGCCTTGAACGCCAGACGCATTGAGGCGAACGGCATGAAGGGCGGACCCTCGGAGCGGTCCGCGTTCTCGTACATCTTTGGCCAGAACGAGCGCGCGACCCAGGCGCCCAGCAAGTGCCCGCGTACCAGGCCATGCGCATTGGCGGTGCGGCCGGCCATTTCCGTCGCGGTGCGGTCGGCTTCGTATTCATCCTGGCGCGCCAGCACGAAGGTGTAGGCGCTGTAATACGGGAAGAAGCGTGACAGCGCGCCGGCGATCGCCGCGCTCACCACATTGTCTTCGGCACTGTCTTCCACATGCTGGTACAGGCTGACGAACAGGCGGCGCTGCCGGTAGACCCAGGCCGACGCCTTGCCGTGGTTGCCGCACAGGTGGCCGTACTCATGCGCCAGGGTGGCCAGCATTTCCTTGGGCGTCGCGCCCAGCAGGTATGGCAGGCCGACGATCAGGTAATTGCGGTTGCCGCCGAAAATGCCGAAACGCGCATGCTGGCAAATCGCCGCGTTGTACTCGTCCGTCACCAGCACCTGGTGGATCGGCGGGCCGTTCAGCTTGCCGTGCAGTTTATCGAGTATCTCAAACAGCTTGGGCGCTTCGGCGCGCTCGAGGGATCGGCCCGTCGGAGCATCCAGCCGCATGAACATCACGCGCAGCACCACAAAGATCAGCGGCAGCAGGAACAGCCCGAACAGGCCCAGTTTGATGGTGCTAAAGGTACGGTGGGATTCCAACGCCCACTGCGTGGCCACCACGAACAGGGCGACCAGCGCGGCCAGCGCGCCAAACAGCACCACATAGGCCGCAATACTGATCGCGAAGACTTTACGGCGAAAAGCCGCCGGGCTGGCATGGGAATCCAGCTCCAGGCGGCGCACCAGGTGTTCAAATGCCTTATGGTCCAAGCGTTCTCCCCATCAGAATTCTTCCCAATCGCCGGTCTGGCTGTTCGCAACGGCGCGCTTGCCGGATGCGGCTGGCACCGAAGGTTCGCGCAGCGCAGGCTTGGGCACTGCTACCGGTTTGGTACGCACGGCCTGGATGACGGCACGCGCCTGTACGGCAGCAGGATGCTCATGGCGTCGGCTATTGTCAATCTGGAAAACACTTACGACACGCGACAGGCTGCCTGCCTGGTCCTGCAGTGCGCTGGAGGCTGACGCAGCCTCCTCCACCAGGGCCACATTCTGCTGGGTGATCGTATCCATCTCCGAAATCGCCTGGTGGATCTGCTCCAGGCCGGCCGTCTGCTCCTGGGTGGCCGAAGTGATCTCGCCCATGATGTCGGTCACGCGCTGGATGCTGCTGACGATTTCCTTCATGGTGGTGCCGGCCTGGCCCACCAGCTTGGCGCCTGTTTCCACCTTGCCGACGGAATCGTCGATCAATTCCTTAATCTCCTTGGCCGCCGCCGCCGAGCGCTGCGCCAGGTTGCGCACCTCGGTCGCCACCACTGCGAAACCGCGGCCTTGCTCACCGGCGCGCGCCGCCTCAACCGCAGCGTTCAGCGCCAGGATATTGGTCTGGAACGCAATGCCGTCGATCACGGCGATGATGTCCTTGATCTTGTGCGAGGAATCGTTGATCGAACCCATGGTATCGACCACTTGCTCCACCACCACGCCGCCGCGCGTCGCCACTTCGGAGGCGGAAACCGCCAGCTGGTTGGCCTGGCGCGCATTGTCGGCGTTCTGGCGTACGGTGCCGGTCAGCTGCTCCATCGACGATGCGGTTTCCTCCAGCGAGGCAGCCTGTTCGCCGGTGCGGTCGGACAAGTCCATATTGCCGGCCGCGATCTGGCCGGAAGCGCTGGAAATGGTATCGCTGCCGCTGCGCACTTCGGAAACGATGCCCGCCAGGTTGTCGCGCATCTTGTCCAGCGCGTCCAGCAGTTGGCCGAATTCATTGGTCGCATGCACCGTGGACTGGCCCTTCAGGTCGCCCTCCGCCACGCGGTGCGCCACCGCCATGGCCTCGGCCAGCGGTTCGGAAATGGCCTTCATCAGCATCATGCCGGCCACTACGCCCAGCACCAGGCCGCCCAGCAGGACCACGGTGACCGTGGTGCTGGAGCGCTTCAGGCTCGCGGCAACGGCCTCCTCATTCTCCGTGGTGCGCTTGCCGCTGTATTCCGCCAGCGCCTTCAGCGCGCCGTCGCCGATGCGGTAGGACGGGTTGATCCTCTTGATCAGCACCGTTTCAGCGTCGTCCCAGCGGTTCTCCTTGACGGCTGCGGTGGCGGCGCGGATATGCTCCACACCCAGGCCGTCGCTCTTGGCGAACCATTCCTCGGCCAGCTTGCGCTCTTCCGGCACCTTGATGCTCGCCAGGTAGCCCTCCCAGCGCTTGTTCACACGGGCCGTGACCTCGTCCACGATGTTGAAGTGGTTGGTCAGCGGATGGTCGTGCAGCTTGCTCCAGGACAGGTCCGGGTTGTGCTGCAAGGCCTGCAGGATCTGGCTGCGGCCCGTCTCCATGTCGAGACGGATGGCATTGCGTTCAGCGATGTTCTTCTGGTCGGCGACGGTGACATCCTTCACCAGCCCCACCGAGCGCTCGGCGCTCAGGATACCGAGGCCGCCAATGACCGCCAGCATCCCGATCAGCAAACCCAGCACGCCGACCAGCAGGGTTTTGATTTTAAGGTTCTTAAACATCGCTTACTCCTTTACCAGATTTTTGAAAAACTGATGCAATTTGCCCCGCAGTTCCTGCACTTCATCAAACTCGATATACGTGACGTCGACCAGGTCTTCCAGCTCGCGCAGCAAGGTGGTCTTGATCGGCGCGCCGCGCCACACCAGGAACAGCAGCGGCGTACGGCGGCCCTTGAAGATGTGGTAGCTCAATTCGAAAGCGCTGCTTTCGCTCATGCCGACCCGGATATTCACCATGACATCGGCCTGGTCCAGCAATGCCAGGCGGTGGCGGCGGAAGTTCTGCGGCGTGAACGGCATGCCTTGCTTGCGCTCGAACGATGCGCGGAAGGTATCGGCGCTTTCCGCCTCCAGGCCGGTCAGGTAGTCGAACGGATGCGGCAAGCCATTGGCGCTGTCGATCATCTGCATGATCTCGGCCACCATGCGCTGTCCGCGCTCGTCCGACTCGGTGAAAGGCTGGCGGATAAAGACCTTGAGCGGGGCCACGCCCACGCTGCGCTGGCGCAAGCTGGAGCGGCGCTCCGGCAACTGCAGCGCTGCCGCCGCCAGGTCGCGCGCTGAAGGCACCGGACGCGGCGCCGCCACGCGGCCACCGTCCAGCCCATGCAATTCCTGCAGCGAGTGCACGCTGGTGGAGCCCATGTGCTTGAGCGCTTCCATGGCCGCTTCCGCCGCCGCAATGGTGGTAAACATCACCGTGCCGGAAGTCAGCGCGGCGCTACGCAGACTGTGCGTGGCCGCGATGGCGCTGCGCTTTTCATCCACGGTGACCACCGCCATGGCGATTTCGCGCAGGGCCAGCAGGCCAAGCAGGGTTTCATCCTCGATCGTATTGACCGGAACTTCGCCCGCTTCCAGCACGGCGGCCGTGACTTCGCTGGCGCACAGGGTGTAGCCGGCTTCGGCCAGCTCACGCGCCAGGGCCACCGCACGCGCCTGGTCGGCCTTGCGCACGCGCAGGTAGACATGGCCGCGCTGCGGCAGCCGCACGCCGGCGCCCAGTTCGGCCTTGTAAAACGCCTCGCCGAAGGTTTTGCCGGTGCCCATGACCTCGCCGGTGGATTTCATTTCCGGCCCGAGGATGGTGTCAACCCCAGGGAATTTGGCAAACGGCAGGACCGATTCCTTGACGCTGTACCAGGACGGCACAGTTTCGCCCGTGACGCCCTGCTCCGCCAGCTGCTGGCCGGCCATGCAGCGCGCGGCAACCTTGGCCCACTGCACGCCGGTAGCCTTCGACACGAACGGTACGGTGCGCGATGCGCGCGGATTCACTTCCAGCACATAGATGCGGTCCAGCACGCGGCCGTCGACCTTCTGGCGCTGCACCGCGAACTGCACGTTCATCAGGCCGACCACGGCCAGGCCATGCGCCAGGCGCACCGTCTGGCGCTTTATTTCGGCCACGGTGGCCTCGGCCAGCGAGTATGGCGGCAGGCTGCAGGCCGAGTCGCCGGAATGGATGCCGGCCTGCTCGACGTGCTCCATCACGCCTGCGATCACCACCTGGCCGCCATCGCTGACACAGTCGACATCGACCTCGATCGCATCGTTCAGGAAGCGGTCCAGCAGCACCGGCGAGTCATGCGAAACCTTGACCGCCTCGCGCACATAGCGCTCCAGGTCGGCCCGTTCATGCACAATTTCCATGGCGCGGCCGCCCAGCACATAGGATGGGCGCACCACCAGCGGATAGCCAATCTCCTCCGCCATGGCGACAGCCTGCTGTCCGGTACGGGCGGTACGGTTGGCCGGCTGGCGCACGTCAAGCGCATGCACCAGCTGCTGGAAGCGCTCGCGGTCTTCCGCCGCGTCGATCATGTCGGGCGAGGTGCCGATGATCGGCACGCCGTTCGCTTCCAGCGCCAGGGCCAGCTTGAGCGGGGTCTGGCCGCCGTACTGCACGATCACGCCTTCCGGCTTTTCGAGCGCCACGATCTCCAGCACATCCTCCAGCGTCACCGGCTCGAAATACAGGCGGTCGGAGGTATCGAAGTCGGTGGAGACGGTTTCGGGATTGCAGTTGACCATGATGGTTTCGTAGCCGTCTTCGCGCATGGCCAGCGCCGCGTGCACGCAGCAGTAGTCAAATTCGATGCCCTGGCCGATGCGGTTCGGGCCACCGCCCAGCACCATGATCTTGCGCGCCTGGCTGGGCTGGGCTTCGCACTCTTCGTCATAGGTCGAATACATATAGGCGGTGCGGGTGGCGAATTCGCCGGCGCAGGTGTCGACCCGTTTGTAGACTGGGCGCACCCCTTGGGCCTGACGCTGTGTGCGCACGGCCGCTTCCTCGGTGCCGAGCAGGCTTGCCAGGCGGCGGTCGCTGAAGCCCTGCTGCTTCAGGCGATGCATCGCCTCAGGTTCGATGCTGTCCAGCTTCTGGGCGGCCACCCATTCCTCAACTTCCACCAGGTCCTGGATCTGCGCCAGGAACCAGGGGTCGATGTGGGACAACCGGTTCACCTCCACCAGCGACATGCCCTGGGCAAACGCCTCGCCGACGTACCAGATGCGCTGCGGGCCCGGCTGGCGCAGCTCGTGCTCGATCACGTCGCGGCCGGTGGCGATGCGCTGGAGTCCGTCGACGCCGACGTCCAGGCCGCGCAAGGCCTTCTGGAACGATTCCTGGAAGGTGCGGCCGATCGCCATCACCTCGCCTACGGACTTCATCTGGGTTGTCAGGCGGTCGTTCGCCCCGGGGAATTTTTCGAAGGCGAAGCGCGGGATCTTGGTCACGACATAGTCGAGGGCAGGCTCGAACGAGGCCGGCGTGGCGCCGCCGGTAATATCGTTCTGCAGCTCGTCGAGGGTGAAGCCCACCGCCAGCTTGGCCGCCACGCGTGCGATCGGGAAGCCGGTCGCCTTGGATGCCAAGGCTGACGAACGCGAGACGCGCGGATTCATCTCGATCACGATCATGCGCCCGTCCTGCGGGTTGATGGCGAACTGCACGTTCGAGCCGCCGGTATCGACGCCGATCTCGCGCAGCACATCCAGCGCCGCGTCGCGCATCAGCTGGTATTCCTTGTCGGTCAGGGTCTGGGCCGGCGCCACGGTGATCGAGTCGCCGGTATGCACGCCCATCGGGTCCAGGTTTTCGATTGAGCAGACGATGATGCAGTTGTCCTTGCGGTCGCGCACCACCTCCATCTCGTACTCTTTCCAGCCGAGCAGCGATTCCTCGATCAGCAGTTCCGAGGTCGGCGACAGCTCGAGGCCGCGCAGGCAGATGGCGTTGAATTCGTCGGCATTGTGGGCGATGCCGCCGCCGCTGCCGCCCATGGTGAACGAAGGACGGATCACCACCGGGAAACCCAGCTTCTCCTGCGCGCGCCAGGCTTCCGCCATGGTGTGGGCGATGCCCGAGCGCGCGGACTGCAGGCCGATGCGCTCCATGGCCGCCTTGAACTTGGAACGGTCCTCGGCGCGGTCAATGGCCTCGGGGGTAGCGCCGATCAGCGCCACATTGAACTTGTCCAGCACGCCATGGCGGTGCAGGTCGAGGGCGCAATTCAGCGCAGTCTGGCCGCCCATGGTCGGCAATACCGCCTGCGGGCGCTCCTTCTCGATGATCTGCGCCACCGTTTCCCAGGTGATCGGTTCGATGTAGGTGGCGTCGGCCATGCCGGGGTCGGTCATGATGGTGGCCGGGTTGCTGTTGACCAGCACCACTTCGAAGCCCTCTTCGCGCAGCGCCTTGCAGGCCTGGGCGCCGGAGTAGTCGAATTCGCAGGCCTGGCCGATCACGATCGGGCCGGCGCCGATGATCAGGATGCGTTGGATATCACTACGCTTAGGCATGGCGTGCACCCTCCATCATCGCGACAAACTGGTCGAACAGCGGCGCCAGGTCGTGCGGGCCGGGCGAGGCTTCCGGGTGGCCCTGGAAGCAGAAAGCCGGACGGTCGGTGCGGCGGAATCCCTGCAGCGAGCCGTCGAACAGCGAGATATGGGTGACTTCGCAATTGCCGGGCAAGGACTCGGCATCGACCGCAAAGCCGTGGTTCTGCGAGGTGATCATGACGCGGCGGCTCGTAACGTCCTGCACCGGATGGTTGGCGCCGTGGTGGCCGAATTTCATCTTGACGGTGCGCGCGCCGGAGGCGAGCGCCATGATCTGGTGCCCGAGGCAGATGCCGAAGGTCGGGATGCCGCGCTCGATCAGCTCGCGCGCCGCGTCGATCGCGTAGGTGCAGGGTTCCGGATCGCCAGGACCGTTCGAGAGGAAAATACCATCCGGCTTGAGGGCCAGCGCCGCACTGGCGCCAGCCTGCGCAGGCAGCACGGTCACCCGGCAGCCGCGCTGCGCCAGCATGCGCAGGATGTTGGCCTTGACGCCAAAATCGTAAGCCACCACATGGAAGCGCGGCTGCAACTGGCGCCCATGGCCGTGGCCCAGCATCCATTCGGTTTCGATCCACTCATAAGGTTCGGCGGTGCTGACGGTCTGCGCCAGGTCCATGCCGGACAGGCCCGGGAAGGCGCGCGCCAGGCGCAGCGCCTCTTCCGGCGTGCCGCCCACCAGGATGGCGCCCGACTGGGCCCCGCCTTCGCGCAGGATGCGGGTCAGCTTGCGCGTGTCGATGCCGGCGATGGCGACAATGTCCTGCTCCGCCAGCCACGTCGACAAATCCAGCTCGTTGCGGAAATTCGACGCCAGCAGCGGCAAATCCTTCACCACCAGGCCCGCCGCATGGATGCGCGGCGCCTCGTCGTCCTGGTGGTTTACGCCCGTGTTGCCGATATGCGGATAGGTGAGCGTGACAATCTGGCGGCTGTAGCTTGGGTCGCTCAGGATCTCCTGATAGCCGCTCATGGCGGTGTTGAACACGACTTCGCCGGCCGTGGCGCCGCTGGCGCCAATCGCAATGCCGCTGAAGATGGTGCCATCAGCCAATGCCAGGAAGGCGCGCCCGGAATGACCCAAGGCAGGCTTGAGTGGGTGTTTCATTGAGGGAGTCTCCTACTTCGTATCGTTATGAAACCTTCAAATAGAATTGCCGGACGGCAATTCCTAGCGCGCTGGATTCAAGATACGTCACAGACCCCCGCATAAAACTCTCCAATGGTCACAAGGGCCCAATCAATGCGCAAAAAACTTGCGGTGCCGCAATTCCGCAACATGACTGGGCTGCAAAGTGCTCCGATATATAATGTCGGCCATGACAATTTTGACCATCATCGTTGCCACTGACGCCAACAATGGCATAGGCATCAACAACACCCTGCCCTGGCACCTGCCGGAGGACCTGGCGCACTTCAAGCGCCTCACTTCAGGCCACCCGATCATCATGGGCCGCAAGACCTTCGATTCCATCGGACGCCCGCTGCCGAACCGCCGCAATATCGTCATCAGCCGCAACGCCGAATGGCAGCACGCCGGCGTGGAACGCGTCGGCTCGCTGGAGGAAGCGCGCGCGCTGGTGGCCGGTGTGGACGAAGCGTTCGTCATCGGCGGCGCCCAGGTCTACCAGCAAGCCTTACCATTGGTTGACAAGCTTGTAATTACCCGCATTGGCCACACTTATGAATGCGATGCCTTCTTCCCGGCCCTGTCCGACGCCGAGTGGAAGCCAGCGGACCGCGAAGAACACGTTTCGGCAGCCGGGCTGCCGTATGCCTTTATCAGCTTTACCAGGAAATAAAATGTCCGGACACGGTTTTCACGTCCACGGCCCGCACGACCACGCCGTGGAACACGCAGCACACAGCAACGACAAGTTTTCGGGCAATATCGCCGTGACAACGGCCATCCTGGCGACGGTAGGCGCCATCTTCGGCTACCAGGGCGGCGCAACCCAGAACGATGCGGCCCTGTTCAAGAACAATGCCGCCATCGCCAAGACTGAGGCCTCCAACCGCTGGAATTATTACCAGGCCAAGTCTTCCAAGCAGAACCTGGCGGAACTGGCCATGCTGCTGCCGAATGCGGACGTGGAGAAGTACAAGGCCGAAGTGCTGCGCTATAAGGAAGAAAAGGACGCCATCAAGAAGGACGCCGAGCAGTGGGAAGCCAAATCGGCGGAATGGGACCATAAATCCGACCACGCGCTGCACAAGCACCACCAGTGGGCGCAGGCCACCACGGCGGAACAGGTAGCCATCGCGCTGGCGGCGATCACCCTGCTGACGCACCGCAAATGGCTGATGTACGCAACCTACGCGGTAGCCGCGATTGGCCTGGGCCTGGGCGGCCTTGCGATGTTGTAAATTAATTTCCCCCGGGAGCCGAATTTCTGCGATACTCCCGGTCTTAATTTTTTTGAGGCGCTTGGTCGCGCCTGGAGACCACTGATGAAATTCCGCTTCCCCATCGTCATCATTGACGAGGATTTCCGTTCCGAGAACACGTCCGGCCTGGGCATCCGCGCCCTGGCTGAAGCGATGGAAAAGGAAGGCATGGAGGTCCTCGGCGTAACCAGTTACGGCGACCTGTCCCAATTCGCCCAGCAGCAGTCGCGCGCCTCGGCCTTCGTGCTGTCGATCGACGACGAGGAGTTCGGCGGCGGCACCCTGGAGGAAACCGACACCGCGCTGGCATCGCTGCGCGCCTTCGTGTCGGAAATCCGCCACAAGAACGCCGACATCCCGATCTACCTGTACGGCGAAACCCGCACTTCACGCCATATCCCCAACGATATCCTGCGCGAGCTGCACGGCTTCATCCACATGTTCGAGGACACCCCGGAATTCGTGGCGCGCCACATCATCCGCGAAGCCAAGTCCTACCTGGACAGCCTGGCGCCGCCGTTCTTCCGCGCCCTGGTGCACTACGCGAACGACGGTTCCTACTCCTGGCACTGCCCGGGCCACTCCGGCGGCGTGGCGTTCCTGAAGTCGCCGATCGGCCAGATGTTCCACCAGTTCTTCGGTGAGAACATGCTGCGCGCCGACGTCTGCAACGCGGTGGAAGAATTGGGCCAGTTGCTGGACCACACCGGCCCTGTGGCCGCGTCCGAGCGCAATGCCGCCCGCATCTACAACGCCGACCACGCCTACTTCGTCACCAACGGCACCTCCACCTCCAACAAGATGGTGTGGCATTCGACCGTGGCGCCGGGCGATATCGTGGTGGTGGACCGCAACTGCCACAAGTCGATCCTGCACTCGATCATCATGTGCGGTGCGATCCCTGTGTTCCTGATGCCGACCCGTAACAACCTGGGCATCATCGGCCCGATCCCGCTGGAAGAGTTCTCGATGGAGAGCATCGAGCGCAAGATCGCCAACAACCCGTTCGCGCAAGCCGCCGCCAACAAAAAGCCGCGCATCCTGACCATCACCCAGTCGACCTACGACGGCGTGGTGTACAACGTGGAAACCCTGCGCGAAATGCTGGACGGCAAGATCGACACCCTGCACTTCGACGAAGCATGGCTGCCGCACGCCACCTTCCACGACTTCTACAAGAACATGCACGCGATCGGCAAGGACCGTCCGCGCGCCAAGGAGTCGATGATCTTCTCGACCCAGTCGACCCACAAGCTGCTGGCCGGCCTGTCGCAGGCTTCCCAGGTGCTGGTGCGCGACTCCGAAACCGTCAAGCTGGACAAGGACGCCTTCAATGAAGCGTACCTGATGCACACTTCGACCTCGCCGCAGTACTCGATCATCGCTTCCTGCGACGTGGCAGCGGCCATGATGGAAGCGCCGGGCGGCACCGCGCTGGTGGAAGAATCGATCCTGGAAGCGCTGGACTTCCGCCGCGCCATGCGCAAGATCGACGAGGAATGGGGCAGCGACTGGTGGTTCAAGGTCTGGGGCCCGGACACCTTCGCCGAAGAAGGCATCGGCTCGCAGGAAGACTGGATCTTCACCGAGGAAAGCAAGAAATGGCACGGCTTCGGCGACCTGAAGCCGGGCTTCAACATGCTCGACCCGATCAAGGCCACCATCGTCAACCCAGGCCTGTCGCTGGACGGCCAGTTTGGCGAATCCGGCATCCCGGCGTCCATCGTGACCAAGTACCTCGCCGAACACGGCGTGATCGTTGAGAAGTGCGGCCTGTACTCCTTCTTCATCATGTTCACCATCGGCATTACCAAGGGCCGCTGGAACACCCTGCTGACCGCGCTGCAGCAGTTCAAGGACGACTACGACAAGAACGCCCCGATGTGGCGTATCCTGCCGGAGTTCTCGGCTGCCAACCCGCGCTACGAGCAAATGGGCCTGCGCGACCTGTGCCAGCAGATCCACGATTTCTACAAGGCCTACGACGTAGCGCGCCTGACCACCGAGATGTACCTGTCGGACATGGTGCCTGCGATGAAGCCGTCGGACGCCTTCGCCAAGATGGCGCACCGCGAGATCGAGCGCGTGGCGCTGGACGAACTTGAAGGCCGCATCACCTCGATCCTGCTGACGCCATACCCACCGGGCATCCCGCTGCTGATCCCGGGCGAGCGCTTCAACAAGACCATCGTCGACTACCTGCGCTTTGCGCGCGATTTCAACGAGCGCTTCCCTGGCTTCGAGACCGACGTGCACGGCCTGGTCAAGCGCGAAGTGAACGGCAAACGCGATTACTTCGTAGACTGCGTCAAGCAGTAAAACTAAAAGCCCGCTTGTGTAGCGGGCTTTTTTTACGCCGCAATGGCAACCACCAGCGTTACGATGTAGCCGTCTGTCACGTTGCCGGTCATGCTTCCGAGCTGCAGCGAGTAGCCATCGCTGAAGATGTTGTCGGTGGCGAAGCTGATGCGCGACAGGTTGCTGGCGGAGCTGGCGTAGCCGCTTGTCGCATAAACCTCATTCATCGTCGCCAGCGGGAAGGTGAATTGCGAGGTCTTGATGCGGTTGGCAGCGCTGCTGCTTTGCGCCAGGCTGCGGTACACCTCGAAATGGATGTGGGGCATGCGGCCGTCATAGCAGCCCGGGAAGATCGTCGTGAAGGTCAGGTTACCGTCTGCATCGGCGGCTTGTACGCCGCGCAGGTAGTTCTGGTCGGTCACGCCCTGCGAGTACAGCGAATAGCGGCCTTCGCGGTCGCAGTGCCACAAGTAGACGGCGAAGCTACCGGCCGCGCCGCAGCTGGCGTAGGCGTTCACGATCTTCAGCTTTACCGTCAGCGGAATGCCGGCTGCCGTGCCGCTGGCGCCATTGAAACTGCTGCGGATATCGCTGCGCACCACGGCGCTCTGGGTCAGTACGTTCACGATACCGCTGGCGTTGCTGTTGGTGCCGTCGCCAGGATACGGGCCGCCGGTTTCTTCGGGGATGACGGTGCAGCTGCCGGTACTGCCGGTCGCCGTGCCGCTGCCCGCGCTACCCGAGCCGCCTCCGCATCCAGCCAGCGGCAGCGCGGCCGCGCCGGCCAGCAACCAGCGCAGCGAGCGGCGACGGCTGCTCCCCATATTCATCATTGCTTCAAGATCCGCCGCCAGGCTGTGGTCATGCGCGTCCATATTACGTTTCCCTCTTAAACTGTCGTGTTGATTAGATTGCCGGTGCTGCCGGATTGCGGCAGTTGGCCGGCAAGCGTTTGCAGGAAGCTCGCCAGCTTGGTTTGGGAGTCGCTGCTATCGGCGCCAAGCGAATCAAGCAGCGCAGAGAACGATGTCTCCAGCGCGCTGGCCTCGCCGGACCCGGATTCACTTTGCAGCGACGAGATCAGGCTTTGCAAATCCTCCGACAGGCGGCCGGGGTGCCCGCCAGCCCCTGCCCCTTTTGCGGTGCCCTGCTCATGCAACGACGCCATCAGCTCCTGCAAGAAGGCGCCAAGCGAGGCGGCCGCGCTCTCCTTTTCGCTAGTGGCGACATCGGTCACACCAAGAGACTGCAAGGCCTGCCCGATGGCATTGGCAAGACCACTGCCATCCGGTGGCGGACCGTCCGGTGGCGGGGGCGGCGGAGGCTGGCGGGCCTTGTCGGTGCCGGTAGCGGGCACCTGGCTAGCAAAGCCGCTGCCGGTGATCGAATTAACGTTCATGGAATCCTCCGCGCGGTGGGCGTGAGTCCAACTTGGCGCGTTGCTCAGGCGTCAACAGGGCAAGCGCCTTCTGGTGCGTGCGGATATGGGCCAGCGTGATGTTGGCTTGCGCCTGTGCCGCCGCCTGCGCCAGACGGGTCGCAGCGGCATCGTCGAATTTCTCGGCATTGCGCATTTCGTGCAGGGCGCGCATCGCTTTCTCATGGGCGCGATGCTGCTCGCGCAGGTACGGCGCCTGGCTATGCATTAGCTGGAACAGTTTTTCGTCCTGGCTATCGGACAGGTCGAGGCCACGCAGGAATGGCAAGCCACGCGGGCCATGGTCGCCCATCGGCGCCGGCGGCATGCGCTCCTGCGCATGGGACGCCACCGGCAGCGCCATGGCGGCAGCCAGCAGCAATGGGATCAGTTTGCTCTTTTTCATGTCAATCCTTCAAGGTGGTTGGGAGATTCCATTCTCTGGCCACCGTCTGTAAAGCGCCGTAAGTCGCGCGTAAAACCGTGTAAAGATGGGGGAATCCAGCGGGACCGATTTGTTATGATGGCCGCATGAATAAGGTCCTGTTGATTGACGACGACGTCGAACTGGTTGACATGTTCCAGGAATACCTGGTGCAGGAAGGCTTCGAGGTCACCACCGCCCACGATGGCGAAACCGGCGCCGCTGCGGCGCTGACCGGCCTGTATGCGATTGCCGTTCTTGATGTGATGATGCCGCGTATGAACGGCCTGGAAACCCTGCGCCGTATCCGCGCGGTGAGCCGCATGCCGATCCTGATGCTGACGGCGCGCGGCGACGATACCGACCGCATCGTCGGCCTTGAGCTGGGTGCCGACGATTACGTGACCAAGCCATGCACGCCGCGCGAACTGACGGCCCGCATTCGGGCCATCCTGCGCCGTACGCAGGCGGTGCCGGATACCGGAACCGGTCCGCTGATGGTGGGGCAGCTGAGCATGTGGCCGGAACAGCGCCGCGCTGCGTGGGCGGGCATGCCGCTGGACCTGACCAGTACTGAATTCAACCTGCTGGAAGTCCTGGCCCGCAACGCCGGCAAACCGGTCAGCAAGAACATCCTGTCCGAACAGGGTCTGGGGCGGCCGATGGCGCGCTTCGACCGCAATATCGATGTGCATATGAGCAGCCTGCGGCATAAGCTCGGCACCATTGCCGATGGACGTTCGTGCCTGCAGACGGTGTACCGCCTGGGCTACCAGTTGATCCGGGAGTAAGCCGTGGGACGACTGTTCTGGAAGTTCTTCTTTTCCATCCTGCTGGCGCAGATTGCGGCGACGGCGGCAATCGGCGGCGCTGTCTGGCTCAAGAGCCGCAATGAGATGGCGGCGCGGCCGTCGGACCTGGAAACGGGGCCGCCGGCGGAGTTGGCGATCGAGTCTGCCGCGGCAACGCTGGCCTATGGCGGTACGGAGGGTTTGCGGCAACTGCTGGAGAATATGCCGCGCCATCGGGTGTTCGCGGTTGGCGATGATGGGAAGGAGCTTTTGGGGCGGATTATCAGTCCGAATGTGCTATCGGAAGCGCAGAAGATGCTGGCGAGTGCCGATCCGCGCGGGGTCCGGCAGGTCTCGTCCCATGATGGCAAGCGGTATTTGCTGTTCTTGCCGTCGCGCCGTTTGCAAGGCGGGCTGGATGTGCCGGATTCACGCGCGATGCTGGCTGGTTCCGGTATCCCTGGTCTCGATCCGCGCGCCTATCGCCGGCAGGAGTTCCGCCGCCCCGAAGCGCCGCCCGCCACAGGCGCCCCGGCTGGCGATGCCGCACGCCCTCCAGACACCCCGCCGGCGCCAGCCGCCGCCCAAGGCGCTGGCGGCGTCCCGCCTGGCCCGCCCCCTGCGCCCGGCTTCGGGCCAGGCCTGGGCCGTGGCGAGCCTGGCGGACCTGGCGGGCCACCGCCGCGCTTCCGCCCTTTGACGCCATTCATCCCGATTGCCGCCGCCGTACTGGCAAGCCTCCTGTTCGCCGCCCTGCTGGCGTGGTACTTCGCCCGCCCCATCCGCGCCCTGCGGCAGGCTTTCGACGCAGCGGCCAGCGGCGACCTGGCGCCCCGCTTCAACGGCAAGCCGCGCGCCGGCGGCGACGAACTCACCACACTGGGCCGCGACTTCGACCGCATGACAGGCCGCCTGCGCGCCCTGCTCGACGGCCAGAAAAACCTGCTGCACGACGTATCGCACGAACTGCGCTCCCCATTGGCGCGCCTGCAGGCCGCCATCGGCCTCGCCCACCAGCAGCCCGACAAGACCGCCGCCTCGATGGAGCGCATCGAACGCGAAAGCGTCCGTATGGACAAGCTGGTTGGAGAATTGCTCACGCTATCGCGCCTGGAAGCGGGCGCCTTCGACGCGCCCCAGCAGGAATTCAGCATTGGCGAACTGCTCGACGACATCCTGCAGGACGCGCAGTTCGAAGCCGCCAGCCACGGCCGCCAGGTCCGCGTCACCGCCACCACCGACGCCCAGCTGAAGGGCCAGCCCGAGCTGCTGGCGCGGGCAATTGAAAACGTGGTCCGCAACGCCATCAAGCACAGCCCGGAAGGCGGCAAAGTCGAAGTGGAATCGGCGCTGGACGGACGCTATATCCGCCTGAAGGTGGCAGACAGCGGCCCCGGCGTGGCGCAGGAAGACCTGGGGAAGATATTCGAGCCCTTCTACCGCAGCAACCACACGGAAAAGGACGTGGACGGACATGGACTGGGCCTGGCGATCGCCCAGCAGGTGGTGCAGCAGCATGGAGGCCGCATAGCCGCCGCCAATCGAAGCGGCGGCGGGCTGTGCGTGGAGCTTGCGCTCCCGGTGCTCAGGCCTTAAGCCTTCGGCAGGGTCACGCCGTGCTGGCCCTGGTACTTGCCGTTACGGTCTTTGTACGAGATGTCGCAGACTTCATCGCTCTCGAAGAACAGCACCTGGGCGCAGCCTTCGCCGGCGTAAATCTTGGCTGGCAGCGGGGTGGTGTTCGAGAATTCCAGGGTCACGTAGCCTTCCCACTCCGGCTCGAACGGGGTCACGTTGACGATAATGCCGCAACGCGCGTAGGTCGACTTGCCCAGGCAGACGGTCAGCACATTGCGCGGAATGCGGAAGTATTCGATGGTACGGGCCAGTGCGAACGAGTTCGGAGGGATGATGCAGACATCGCTCTTCACATCGACGAAGGAGTTCGAGTCGAAGTTCTTAGGGTCGACAATGGTGCTGTTAATGTTGGTGAACACCTTGAACTCGTCGGCGCAACGGATATCGTAGCCGTACGACGAGGTGCCGTAGGAAATGACCTTGCGGCCATCGACGGCGCGGACCTGGCCTGGTTCGTAAGGCTCGATCATGCCGTGTTGTTCCGCCATGCGGCGAATCCATTTGTCGCTTTTAATCGTCATCGCTGGGACTTTCTAGTTTAAATAGTGGTGCGAATTTTACATTAAGCGCGCAGGCGCGGGGGTGGAAGCATCTGGCGGATCAGGTCGCGCGTCAGTTCTGCCGCCTGGCGCGGCATCTCCATGGGGAACAGGTGCGAGCCGCGCATCACGCGGAAGTTGCGGCCAACCAGCTTGCGGGTGTGCTCCAGGCCTGCCTGGCGGTTTTCCGCCGAGTTATCGCCGGCGACGTAGGCCACCGGGACCGGGAATGTGCCTTTGACCAGCTTGCCGATATGGTGCGGCAAAGTGCGGTAGATCGCGGTCTCGGTCTCGCGCTTGAAGCGCAGCTGGAGGCCTTCCGCATGCTCGACCAAGCCATGCTCCAGATAATCCTGCAGCACGCCGGGCGCCCAGGCGGCGAACATTTCCTTGCTGGCGAAATGGCGCAGCGCTTCCTTGTGGTCGGGCCAGACATTGCGCCGCTTGGCAGAGAAGCGGGCCGGCGAATAGCGGTCGGCGACGCGGGTGCCCTTGAACAGGCGCCAGACCTTGGCGCGCCAGCCCGCGACAACCGGCGAGTCGAGCATCACTACGCAGCGCACCAGCTCGGGGCGTTTGGCCGCTGCCATCAGGCTAAGCAGGCCGCCCAGCGAATGGCCGACCAGGATGACCGGCTCGGTATAGCGTTTTTCCAGATCGTCTATCAGCTCCTGGACCAGTGTGCCCCAACCGTCTTCTACCGGGTATTGCGGATTGTGGCCATGCATATCCAGCGCCTGCACTTCAAAATCCCTGCTCAGGTACTCAAAGAATTGCCGATAGGTGCCGGCCGGATAGCTGTTCGCGTGGGCGAAATGAACTTTCGGTTTCGTCATCAACTTATTCTAAAAGCATTGGCTGCAAACATTTTGTACTAAGCCTCTAATTATCGCTCAGGTTCAGCGGCCATGCCAGTAGCGGGCGCGCTCGCGCCGGTACGCGCTGAGCTTTGTGTTTTCGCCAATTTCGAGCGAAACCGCGCCTAGTTCATCGGTGCGCCAGACGGTGGCGCCCAGCGCCTGGTAGCGCGCGACGACGTCAGCGCGGGGATGGTGGTAGCGGTTACGGTAGCCCAGCTGAAAAATGCCGTGCTGCGGGCTGACTGCGGCCAGGAATGCGGCGGTGGATGAGGTGGCGCTGCCGTGGTGCGGGGCGAGCAGGATATCGGCTGGCAGCTTTTCCCGCAGGCTGGCCAGCAGCTGCGCTTCCTGCGCCGCCTCGATGTCGGCTGGAAGGAGGATGCTGCCGCCCCGTGCATCGATGCGCAGCGTGCAGCCGCGCGCGTTGGGCTTGAGGGTTGGGTCACGGTAGCTTTCTTCGCTGGGGTGGAGCATTTCGAAGCGCACGCCGTCCCATTCCCAGGCCTGGCCGGCCGTGCAGGACCCATGGTGCGCCGCGGCGGTGATGATGGGGTGGCCGGCGGGGAGTGACGACAGTACTTTGTCGGCCCGTATGTCGGCCATGATGGCTTGGGCGCCGCCGGAGTGGTCGCTGTCGCTGTGGCTGACCACCAGCGTATCGAGCTTGCGGATGCCGCGTGCGCGCAAATAAGGCAGGATGACGCGGTTGCCGCCGTTGGCTTCCGGCGTGTAGCTTGGGCCGGTGTCGTACAGCAGGCGGTGCGCGGCGGTTTCGATCAGGATGGCCATGCCCTGGCCGACGTCGAATGCTATTGCGCGCACGGTGCCGGGCGGCGGGCTTTCCGGCTGGGCGGCCAGCAGCGGGAGCCAGCAGGCCATTCCCAGCCAGCGCATCGGCCAGCCGCGCGGGGCCAGCATCCAGGCGGTTCCGGCAAGGGCGAATGTGAAGATCGGCCAGCCTGGTGCTGGTGCGGACCAGACGGCGAGGGACTGGTTCGAGAGCAGCTGTAGCATGTCGAGCAGTTGTTCCAGCATCCAGTGCGCGCTTTGCAGGACCGGTGCGGCCAGCGTTGGTGGAAGGATGCTGCCGAGCAGCGCCAGGGGCGTTACCAGGAGGCTGATGACGGGGATGGCTACGGCGTTCGCCACGGGGCTGACCAGCGATACCTGCGAGAACAGGAGCATCGTCAGAGGAACCAGGCCGGCCGTCACCGCAAACTGCGTCAGCGCTGCCAGGCGCAGGTTAGACCACTGCCGCCAGCACCATGCGCGCCACCCCGCCACGTCGTGTGCATCGGCATCGGCCGCAGACCGGTGGATCGTCCGCATCCTGCCGACCGTCGCGTACAGAATCGCCGCGACAGCGCCGAACGACAGCCAGAAACCCGGCCACATGACGGCCCACGGATCCAGCACCACCACGACGCCCGCCGCCAGCGCCAACACATGCGAGATGGCCGCCAGCCGGTCCATCCACATCGCGAGAGCCACAACAGCCAGCATATACAGCGTCCGCTGCGCCGGCACCCCAAAGCCGGCCAGCGCAACATAAGCCCAAGCCGCGAGGAACCCGGCAAGCACCGCGACGCGCGGCGCCGGCAGCCGCAACGGCAACTGCCATTCCGCCACCAGGAACGACTTCCGCCAAAGCCAGCTCGCCAGCCAGGCCACCAGCCCCGCAATCATGGTGATATGCAGCCCCGAAATCGAGACCAGGTGCGCAATCCCCGTGCGGCTGAAGACCTGCCAGTCCTGCTGCGAAATCCCGCGCTGGTCGCCCATCGCCAGCGCCACGATCACCCCGGCGTAGCGGCGCCCCTGCAACGCCGCAGCAATATGCTCGCGGATCTGGTAGCGCATCCTCTCCACCAGGTTATGCGGCGAAGGCACAAACCCGGCCAAGCGTTCATTGCGCCCCTCCGAACGCACATAGCCGGTGGCACGGATGCCCTGCTCCAGCAGCCAGAGTTCGTAGTCAAACCCAAAAGGATTGGCGTTGCCATGCGGCTGCTGCAAGCGCACCTTGAGCCGCCACCGCTCGCCGGGCAGCATTTCGGGCAACGGCCGGAAATTGCCCTCGCCCCGTCCCGCATACCATGACAGCACGATGCGCGGCGGCACAGCCGCAGGCGACTCCACCGCAAAATTGAAACGCGTGCTGCCCGCCTGCCGGCTCGGCAGGCTATCGACGGTACCGACGATCTCGACATCGCGCCCCTCGTCCGACTTGGCAAGCGCATGGGACAGCGCCCCCTGCGCCACGCAGCCCGCCCAGGCATACCCAAGCAGCGCGCCAGCGGCAGCGGCCAGCACTGGCCGCAGGAAGGCAACGGAAGTGGCGCGGCCAAGCATCAACGCCAGCAACGCAACCAGCACGCACATCGCCTGCGCCAAACCCGCGGGCAGGCTCGCCTGCGCCTGCAGCCACGCTGCGCCGCCAACCAGGCCGAGGATCGCGCAACGCATCTCCCCTCCCCGGCTGGCTGGCCGGTCAGGCGGCCATCAAGGCCCGCAAGCGCGGCATAACGTCCAAAGCATTCCTGGTCGTGGCCTTGGCGACACATGCCGCCCCGTCGCCGCGCAGGTCGGCCAGCACCGCCCCGATCCCGGCCACTTCTGCCGGAGTATTCACCGCTGGATGGATCCAGGAAGGCGAAATATCGGGCGCATCCGTCTCCACCACAATGGAAGACAAAGGCAATTCCGCCGCCAGCCTGCGGATCTGCAAGGCGCGGGTGAAAGTCAGGTTGCCGCCGAACCCCAGCTTGAAACCGGCCTCGATGTAGGCCTGCGCCTGCTGGAAGCTGCCATTGAAAGCATGCGCAATGCCGCCGGCGGGCACGATCTGGCGCACATGCTTCAGCACCTGGTCCTGCGACTTGCGCACATGGCATAGCACCGGCAGTGCGAAATCGCGGGCGATCTTCAGCTGCTCGCGCAGGAAGAACACCTGCTTCTCCCGCATCTCCGGCTCGCACAGCATGGGAATAAAGAAGTCCAGCCCGATCTCGCCAATCGCCACAAAGCGCGGATCGGCCATGGCCGAAGCCACCGCCTCGCGCATAAAGACCAGGTCATCCTCCACCGCATGCGGCACATAGATCGGATGGATGCCCAGCGCGTAACAGGCATTGGGCGCCTGGTGCGCGAGCGCACGAACGATATCGAAATTGTCGCGCGCCACCGCCGGGATCACCACCATGCCGACACCAGCCTCCTGCGCACGCGCCGCTAGCGCCAGCGATTGGTCGCCGAATTCATGGGCGTCGAGATGGCAATGGGTGTCGATCCACATGGCGCGCTCCATCAGGCCGGGTTCAGGCCTTCGTCGGTCAGGCGCAGCATGCGGTCGCAGCGCTGCGCCAGGGCCGGGTCGTGGGTCACGATCACGAAGGCGGTGCCCAGGGTGCGCGACAATTCCAGCATCAGGTCGAACACCTGTTCCGCCGTCGAATGGTCCAGGTTGCCGGTTGGTTCGTCGGCCAGCACGCAGGAAGGCTGCGTCACCAGGGCGCGCGCCAATGCCACGCGCTGGCGTTCGCCGCCGGACAGTTCGCCCGGCACGTGGCTCACGCGCTTGGCCAGGCCTACGCGCGCCAGGATTTCCTGCGCCCGGCGCTCGGCCTCGGCGCGCTTGACGCGGCGGATCAGCAGCGGCATCGCCACATTATCCAGCGCCGAAAACTCCGGCAGCAGATGGTGGAACTGGTAGACAAAGCCCAGTTCAAGGTTACGCAGGTCGCCCCGCGCGGTCTCGTTCAGGGAGGCGAAGTCGCTGCCCTTCAGCACCACGTTGCCGGTGCTTGGCGTATCCAGCCCGCCCAGCAGGTGCAGCAGGGTCGATTTACCGGAACCGGATGCACCAACGATAGCCACGCGCTCACCGCGCTGCACCGACAGGTCGATCTTCTCCAGCACCTTCACGGCATAGGAGCCCTGGGTGAAAGTCTTGCCGAGGTTACGGCAGCTCAGCACATCATTCATAACGCAGCGCCTCCGCAGGTTTGACATTGGCAGCCCAGCGGCTTGGGTACAAGGTCGCCGCGAACGCCAGCAGCACGGCCACAACGCCGATCACGCCGACGTCAGACCAGTGCATATCCGACGGCACGGTGCTGATTGTGTAGAGATCCTTCGACAAGAACTGCACTCCCAACAGGTTTTCAATAAATGGAACAATGACATCAATATTCAGGGACACCAGCACGCCGCCCCCCACGCCGAGCGCAGCGCCCAGCAGGCCGACCAGGGCGCCCTGGATCATGAAAATCTTCTGGATCGAACCCGGCGAAGCGCCGATCGTACGCAGGATAGCGATATCGGCCTGCTTGTCCGTCACCGTCATGACCAGGGTCGAGACCAGGTTGAAAGCCGCTACCGCGACGATCAGCGCCAGCACCACGAACATCATGCGTTTCTCAGTTTGCACGGCGGCGAACCAGTTCGCATTGAGTTTTGGCCAATCCCGTACAGTCAGTTCCTTCGGAACCAGCTTTTGCAGCTCCTGCGCCACTTCGGGCGCCTTATGCATATCGGCCAGGCGCAAGCGCAAGCCCGCCGGAGCTTCCAGGCGCAGCAGCTTTTGCGCATCCTCGATATGGATAAAGGCCATGTTGGCGTCGAATTCCGGGAAACCGGCCACGAACACGCCCGCCACGGTGAAACTGCGCATGCGCGGCACGATGCCGGCTGGCGTAACCGTCCCCTGCGGCAGCACCATGGTCACCTTATCACCCAGGTTGACTTGCAGGGCGCGCGCCAGGTCGATGCCCAGCACGATACGGAATTCGCCCGGCTGCAGGTCGTTGAAACTGCCATAGCGCGTGGTGCGAACCAGGTCGGAGACATTCGGCTCCTGCTCCGGCAATACGCCGCGCACCACAGCCGGGCGCAGCGACTCGCCGCCCCGCGACAGCATGGCCTGCGCCTGCACAAAAGGCGCCACACCCTTTACTTCGGGGTTGGCCTGCAGGCGTTTGGACAAGTCCTGCCAGTCCGGCAGGCTCGATCCGCGCTCGAAGACTTCGACGTGGGCCAGCACCGACAGCATGCGCCCCGTCACGTCCTTGCGGAAACCGTTCATCACCGACAGGATGATGATCATGGCCGCCACACCTAAGGCAATGCCAGCCACCGAGATCAGGGAAATAAACGAGATAAAACTATTGCGGCCACTGCGCTTGCCCGCCCGGGTATAGCGCAGGCCGACCAGCCATTCGAAAGGTAGGTTCTTACTCATAACGCAGGGCCTCCGCAGGTTTGACGCGGGCAGCCCACCAGCTTGGGTACAGGGTGGAGACCAGGGCCAGCAGGAACGAGGTCACGCCAATGGCCCCGACATCGCTCCAGCGCAGCTCCGACGGCACGGCGCTGATGAAATAAATGTCCTTGGACAGGAAATGCACTCCGAACAGGCTTTCGATGGCCGGCACGATCACGCCGACGTTCAGCGCCAGCGCCACGCCGGCCACTACGCCGATTGCCGTACCGAGAATGCCGACCAGGGCGCCCTGCACCACGAAAATCTTCATGATCGAGAACGGCGACGCACCCAGCGTGCGCAGGATGGCGATATCTGCCTGTTTATCGGTCACCGTCATGACCAGCGTCGCCACCAGGTTGAAGGCCGCTACAGCGATGATCAGGGTCAGGATGATGAACATCATCGTTTTCTGCGACTTCACGATGGCGAACCATGAGGCATTCAGCTTGGTCCAGTCGCGCACCACCAGCTGGCCCGGGAGCGTAGCACGCAGTTCATTGGCCACCTGCGGCGCTTGCTGCATATCGTGCAGGCGCAGGCGCATGCCGAATGGGCCGCTCATCTTGACCAGCTGCTGGCCGTCTTCCAGATGCACCAGCGCCAGGCCCGCATCGAATTCGTTGTGGCCCGCCTCGAAAATGCCCACCACAGTGAAAGTACGCAGGGTCGGCGCCATATTGGACAGCGAATTACCCTGCGCCAGCGCCAATGCCACACGGTCGCCCGGTTTGGCTTCCAGCTCGCGCGCCAGTTCCACACCGAGGATGATGTTGAAGGCGCCCGGCTGCAGCATATCCAGGCTACCCTGCTTCATTTGCTTGCCGATGTCGGAAACCTTGGGTTCCTCGCCGGGCAGGATGCCGCGCACCAGCGAGGGGCGCAGCTTGTCGCCGCCATGCACCAGCATGCCCTGCATCTCAACGAAGGGTGCCGCGCCTTTCACCTGGGGATTGCGGGCCGCTGCGGCAGCTGTCGCATGCCAGTCGCCGATGCCGGTGCCGCTCACCTCATACAGCTCCACGTGCCCCAGCACGGACACCATGCGCTCGGTCACTACTTGCTGGAAGCCGTTATACACCGACAGCACCACAATCAAGGCGGTTACGCCAAGCGCGATGCCTGCCATCGAAATCGCTGAGATAAAAGAGATGAAACTATTGCGCCCATTGCGCCTGCCGGCGCGTGTGTAGCGCAGGCCAACCAGCCATTCAAACGGCATTTTTATTAAATTGACACAGTAAAGCCCGCAGTTTGCCATATAAAGAGATTCCACTACAATGCCGCATGGCTTCCACGACCGTCGTCCTCCCTTTCGCTTTACCTCCCGCCGAACTGGCCCAGGAACTGTCCCGCAACCTGAAGGCGCCTGCTTTAGCGGCATTACTCTCACGCAACAGCTTGCTTAAAAGGCATGTACTTGGCGATGACTGCCGCGTGCTGCCGCATGAAACCTGGCTGACGCGCGCTGCCGGTGCGTCGCTGGCCGCTGCGGTCATGCGTGGTTTCGGCCTGGCGCCTTCCGGGGGAAAGTGGTTCATCGTGCATCCGGTGCATATCCAACTGGCGCGCAACCACCTGGTGCTGGCCGATTCGCGCCGCCTGCGGCTCGATGAAGCGGATGCCCGGGTGCTGTTTGAGCTGGCCAAGCCGTTTTTCGAGGATTTGCTGTGGGGGGATGCTGAAACATGGTTCATGCGGGCCGACGCCTGGCATGGACTGGATGCCGCATCACCGGATGCGGCGATGGGCAGCAACCTGGCTGACTGGATGCCGGTCGGGCCGAATGCCCTGGCCTTCAAGAAGCTGCAGAACGAGATCCAGATGCTGTGGCACGAGCATCCGGTGAACGAGGCGCGCCAACAGCGCGGCCTGGCGCCGGTCAATTCGTTCTGGATGTGGGGCGGCGAAGTCTCCCCAGACGCCAGCCCGGCGGCGGACGGCGCAGGCTTTCGCCTGGCTGTCGCGGGGCCGGCACCTTCCTGGATGCGCGCCCTGGGCACGCCGGGCGCCAAGGTTGCCCCGGGCGAACCGGGCGTGCTGCTTCTGCCGCACCTGATCTCCGCCGGCGCCGGCAATGACTGGGGCGCCTGGCTGGGCGCCATGCAGCAACTGGAGCAGGAATGGTTCGCGCCATTGCTCTCCGCCCTGCAAGAAAGCCGCATCGGCGAACTGACCCTGATCCTGACCGACCGCGACGGCTGGAAAGAAATCCGCACCACCAGATCCGCCCTGCGCAAATTCTGGCGCGCACAGAACCTGAAGAACCTTACGCAATGACCCGAATCGCCATCCGCCCCTGCCCAACGCGCGAAACCGAATTGCTGCGCCAGGGCGGCATCCACCCTGTATTGGCGCGCCTGTTTGCCGCGCGCGGCCTGTGCGACCCGGGCGAGCTGTCCAGCGAACTGGCAGCCCTGATGCAGCCATCGCGCCTGCTGCACATCGACCACGCCGCCCAGTTCCTGGCCGATTCGATCGCCGCCGGCAAGCGCATGGTGATCGTGGCCGACTACGACTGCGACGGCGCCACCGCCTGCGCCACCGCCCTGCGCGGACTGCGTGCGCTGGGCGCCAAGGTCGACTTCATCGTCCCCAACCGTTTCGAATACGGCTACGGCCTGACGCCGGAAATCGTCGAACTGACCGCCCGCGAAAAGTCGCCCGACATCATCATCACCGTCGATAACGGCATTGCCAGCATCGAAGGCGTGGAAGAAGCCAAACGGCGCGGCATCGACGTCGTGGTCACCGACCACCACCTGCCGGGCGACGCCCTGCCCGACGCCCGCGTGATCGTGAACCCCAACCAGCCTGAATGCGGCTTCCCGTCCAAGCACCTGGCCGGCGTCGGCGTGGTGTTCTACGTGCTGCTCGCCCTGCGCGCCGAAATGCGCCGCCGCGGCATTTTCGACGCCCAGACCCAGCCCAAGCTGGATTCGCTGCTCGACCTGGTCGCGCTGGGCACCGTGGCCGACGTGGTGCGGCTGGACACCAACAACCGCATCCTGGTAGCGCAAGGCCTGAAACGCATGCGCGCCGGCCGCATGCACCCCGGTGTAGAAGCGCTGTTCCGCGTATCCGGCCGCAACGCGCGTACCGCCTCGCCGTTCGACCTGGGCTTTGCCCTCGGCCCGCGCCTGAATGCCGCCGGCCGCCTGGAAGATATGTCGCTCGGCATCGAATGCCTGATCACCGACGATGAGGCACGCGCCTGGGAACTGGCGCAGCAGCTGAACGACATCAACCTGAAACGGCGCGAGATCGAAGCGGAGATGCAGGATGCCGCCCTGCTGCACCTGGACGATTTCCAGCCTGCCGACCGCACCACTATCTGCGTCTACGACGACAGCTGGCACCAGGGAGTCATCGGCATTGTGGCCTCGCGCCTGAAGGAGCGCTTCTTCCGCCCGACCATCACTTTTGCGCCGGCAGGCGACGGCATGATCAAAGGCTCCGGCCGCTCAATCCCGGGCTTCCACCTGCGCGATGCGCTGGACCTGGTCTCCAAGCGCGCGCCCGGCGTGATCGACAAGTTCGGCGGACATGCCATGGCGGCCGGCCTTAGCCTGCGCGCCGAGGCCTTTGAGCATTTCTGCGCCGCGTTTGAGGCGGTGGGCCAGGCGTGGCTGACCGAATCACAGCTGGAGCGCGTGGTGGAAACCGACGGCCCGCTGGAGGATGGCTGCTATACCACCCAGTTCATTGAACTGCTGGATGGCCAGGTGTGGGGCCAGGGCTTCGCGCCGCCGGTGTTCTGCGATGAATTCCGCGTGCTAAGCCAGCGCATCCTGAAGGACCGCCACCTGAAGCTGATGCTGGAGAAGAATGGCGTGCGCTATGACGCGATCTGGTTCGGCCATACCGATGCGCTGGGCGAGCGCGCCCGCGTCGCCTTCCGCCTGGATGCCAATGAGTACAACGGCGTGACCCGCGTGCAGCTGCTGGTGGAACACGCCGAATCTGCCTGATTCATTTCTTGCAGTCGCAGACGCGCTCGCCCTTGTCGAACACGATGCGCCATTTGCCCGGCGCCTCCAGGCGCCAGATGGAGTTGAAGCGGCTCACGACTTTGCCCTGCGGGTCGCGCACCGGGCCGGAGGAATGGGCCAGCGTGCCGGAATCCAGCACCTCCACGGTGTCCGGCTCCCAGCTGAACGGGGCTTCCGGCTTGTCATAGAAGGCTTTCCATTCGGCGGCTACGGTGTCCTTGCCGCGCAATGCTTTCGGGCCGTTGAAAAAGATGGTTTCCTCGGCGAGGAAGGAAATGAAGGCCTGGTGGTCTCGCTTTGCCATGGTGGCGGCGAAGGCGCGCTCAGTGTCAGCTACTTGCTGCTTCAATTCCGCGTTGCCGGGTGCGGCCAGGGCGCTGGTGCAGGCCAGGGCGAGCGCCAGCAATACCGTCTTCTTCATATCGTCTCCTATTGATGTCGGGTGGGCTCATGCTAGCAAAGGGCGTAGCGCAAGTCATCCCGTTCGGAGGAGGTGTGGCCGGCGAGCAGCATCGCATCGTAGCCGAGCCGCGCTCCCGCCCCGAGCATCGTCCCGCTGGCGGCGCCCGCCTGTAGGCGAATGCAAGCATCAGCGGACACGCCCGTGACCGCGCTCGCCTCGGCGCCAGCGCCAGCACCCGCACCCGCACCCGCCGTCGCACCAGTCAGCGCCCGCCAGGACTCCGCCAGCGCCAACGCGCCCGTTCCGCCCGGCGCGAAGTCAAGCGCCGGCGCCCGCCCTAGCGGCCCCACCACCACCCGCACCGCCCCATCCATCCGCCACAAGCGCCCGCCCAGCAAGGCCCCGCCCCCGCAACGGGCAAAGGCCCCACCCACGGTGCTGCATTGCTCCGGCGGCAGCGCCTCCCAGCGGCCGGCGAACTGCTCGACATGGACCGGCACCCCAAGCGCCTGCGACAACAACTCGCCCAGCGCACGCCCACGCATTGGCCCGCCCCGCAACGGCAGCGCAGGCAGCGGCTCATGCTCGGGACGCGCCATCCGCCAGGCATCGCAAAACGCACCGACAGCAGGCGCAGAAAGCAGGTCCATGAACTCCCGCGCCGCCCCGCCGCCAGCGCGGGCAACGGCTTCGGTATAGGCGTACGGCAGCGCACCCGCCATCCCCAGCAAGCCGATACAGCCAAGCGTCACCGCCTGGCCGTCAATGGCCGTGATATCGCTGGGCGGAAAAGCCAGCGACGTAGCATTGCGCCAGCGCGCCGCCGGCAGCCCCGCGGCCAAGCGGAACAAGCCATAACGGTGCGCATCGTCCGCCGCTATTCCAGCACCGTCCCCGCATTCCTCGCTCTGCATCGAATCAGCTCCTCGCCGCTGCCGGCCGAAACCAGCACCAGCCGCGTAAATGTATTCAGGTGGGCGCATTCGCCGAAGAAGCAGTCCATCACCTGGGCAAACAGCAATAGTCCACAGCCAGCAAACGGGCTTGCGTCGACCTGCAAGTGCAGCTCAGTGCCAGGCACCGGCGCCGCCCGCTCCGGCTTGAGCAAGGCCGGATGAGCGGTAAGCGATTTCACCGCCGCGATCATCGCCTGCGATGCGGGCGAGCGGTTGATGGCCTGTGTCGCCATCAGTTCGCGCAAGCCCGGCGCATTAAGCGGCAGCATATCCAGCGCCAGCAGGGAATTGAGCTGCCAACGGCAGCCGGCGCCGCCTGCGGGACGCGCCAGCACATCGGCACGGTGGCAGCAGCTCACATCGACCGATGCCACCGCATCCACAGGCGCGCCGCCATTGAAAGCGATGCGCCACTCATGCCCCGGCACAGCGCCGGCCGCGCGCCGGGCAACCCACGGATGCTCGCGCCCATTGACCTGCACCCTGTCGATGGAAAAGATTTCCAGCTCCGGCGGCACTGATAGCAGGTATTCGGCCTGCCGGCCATCGAGCAGTATGGGCGCGGCAGCTGCAGGCGCCAACCTGGCCCGTACGCCCCACCCGACCCGTAAATGGTCCGCGCCCACATCGCGCAGCAGGCGGGAGGCCGCGATATCCGGCAAGGGCACGCGCAAAGTCCAACGTTCCACCCCGGCGTATGGGCGCAGATCCAGCCGCACGAAATTGAATCGTTCAGGAGCGACGAAGAACTCGCGCAGCAGCGCCAGCCCGGCATGGCCTCCCGGCGGGCGCGGCAGCAAGGCCTCGGCAGGATCCAGGCCGCAAGGCAGAAAAGAACTGCGCAGCAGCGCACTTCGCAAGGCGGCGCAGAACGATGCGTCGCCCTCCAGATATATATCGACGCTGCGGACGTCCGGCGCGGCCTCCCATTCAAAGTCCAGTTCGAGCTCCGGGCCACAAAAACGCACGCATTTGAGCGCAACGGGCGGCGCGTTGGGCGCAGGACCGATGCGGCAAGCCGGAAATGGCCGTAGCTGCTGCGGATGCAGCAACTCCAGCAAGTGTTCATCCCGCTGCCAGCCGGCACGCTCGAGCGCCAGCGCCGTGCGGGCATGCAAACTGGCAACGCCCTGCACTATGCGATCCACATGCGCGTCCGGCACAGCCTCGGCTGGACCCAGCTGGCGCGCCAGAAGCGGATGCTCGGCCGCCAGCGCCGCCGAATTACGGCGGAATCGCCTTAACTGCCCCTCCAAAACCGCAAGAATTTGCTCCATCGCAAGCCCTTATCGATGATCTGGTGCAATATTGGCACTAGGCAGCAAGCCGCGTTTTGATACCGGACAAAGGGCGGCGACTTGAAATTAATACGGAAATGGAGTATAAAGAATCCATAAACGGAGGATATATGCATCCCGCCTTTGCCTACCCCAACAGCGAATACGCCATCCCCCAGCCGGTTGACCTGAGCCGCAAAGAGGAGCGCGAACGCCTGTCCAAAGCCGCCCTCAAGGGCTTTTTCAAACTCGCCACCGCCTGGAAACTGCGCGACGACGACGCCCGCGAACTGCTGGGCGGCCTGTCCAGCAGCGCCTTCTACGAATGGAAAAAGCACCCGGACCGGGTGCTTGAGGTAGACCGCATTACGCGCATTTCCTACCTGCTGGGCATCTACAAGTCGCTGCACATCATCTACGGCGACAAGCTGGCCGACGAATGGATCAGCCTTGCCAACCGCAACAGCGTTTTCGGAGGCCGTACGCCGCTGGACTACATGGAATCCGGCGGCATCCTCGCCATGCAAACGGTGCGGCAGTTGCTCGACGCCCGCCGCGGAGGGCTGTAATTGCCGCCATTCCGCCTGCTGCGCCAATTCGACACGGTGCGCCTGATTCCCTCGCGCTTTGTCGATAAAGAAGACTCCGTGCTGGCCGCCCTCGCCGACAATGACGACGAGCTGCGCCAGCTGTTTGAACTGGATAACGCCACCAATGCCCGCTTGCGCGCCGAACATGGCGGCGCGCTCGGCATCGGCATCGAGGAGCTGGTGTACTACGTCCCCAACTACCGCAGCATCAACGCGGCCTTTACCTATGCCCGCCCGCAAGGCAGCCGCTTTAACGACGGCCAGCGCGGCGCCTGGTATTGCGCTTTCGAACACGAGACAGCGCTGGCCGAGGTGATCTTCCACAAAACCGTTGAGTACGCCGAGATCGACCGTTTCGACGACAGCGTGAGCTACCAGGCCTTGCTGTCCGACTTCAGCGCCCAGTTCCACGACATTTGCGGCCTGGCCGAATACCAAACCTGCCTGGACCCCGACAGCTATGTGGCCTCTCAGCGCCTGGCGCGGCAGCTGCTGGCGGAGGGTTCGACCGGCATTATCTACCCGAGCGTACGGCGCCCCGGCGGCACCAACCTGGCCTGCTTCCGCCCCGCGCTGGTAGGCAATGTTCGCAAAGGACCGGCCTATCGGTTAACATGGCGGGGTAGCCCGGCGGCCATCGTCGAGCAGATTCCACCGATTTAAGAGTAAACCATGCAGCTGAAACCAGAAAAAGACGCGGAGCTCCGCGCCAAAGTCAACCGCGAAACCGCCCGCATCCCCTGGAGCGAACTGCTCAAGCACTTCGCCCAGGGCAATGTGGTCTGGGTCGCCGATGAACTGGACCTGGTGGACGTCGCCGTGCGCATCGCCCACGACGACAAGGCCAGCATCTCGGCCTGGATGGAAGCCGGCCAGGTAGCGCGCGTCTCCGACGCCCAGTGCCAGCAATGGATCGACAGCGACGCCAACCTGTGGGCCAGCGTCGTCAGCCCTTTCATTCTCGTCCAACAGGAGAAGCGGAAGCCTCACTGATGCCAGGCAGCGGCTGCTTTACCGTCCAGGCGGCGGCAAACACATCAGCCTCTTTCCTAACCTCGGCTGTCAGCTGCCCGGCCAGCGCGTCACGGTACTCGCCGGCCCTCTTTGAACCATAACGGACTGCGATCTGGCTATAAATATACGCGAGGCGCAGGTCTTGCCGAACGCCCTTGCCGTTGCCAAACAAATGTGCGAAGCTGAAGAATGCGATAGCCTCTTCCGTCTCCGCCGCTAGTTTGTATAGTTTGATCGCTTTGGCGTAGTCCTGATCGACACCCAGCCCGTTCTCAATACTTCACCGCCAGTACCGGGTTTGCTTCAACTTGGTCCGAGCCGAAATGGTAGGCTACGCCAAGGTCATGCGCCGACTGCGGCCAATAGTCCGCATTCTGCTTCCACAGTTCAATGGCAGCTTTCACATCCTTCCCGCCACCCTGGTCCCAATACATCATATCGGCCAACATGTAAGTGCCATGGGGCACATCCCTTTGGTGGGCTTGCTCAAACCAGTAACGGGCCTTGGCAAGGTCTCTGTCAACACCAATGGCATAGCGGTAAAGTCGGCCGAGGCGCATCATGGCAGTTCCGTTGTCCCGGTCAGCCGCCAACTGATAATACTTCCGGGCGTTCGAAAGATCCTTGGCGACGATCTTTCCAACCTCGTATTCAAAACCGGCCTGCATTTGCGCCTCGTCATGCCCCATATCTGCCGCTTTGCGGATCAGCTCGAAGCCCGCAGCAGGATCTTGCTTGACCCCGGAGCCCTCTTTCAGCAGCAAGCCCAGCGCATAATAGCCGCGCGGCGACTCCTGCTGGACAGCACGGACTGCCCAATATCGTGCCTGTTCAAGATCAGTATCGACGCCAAAGCCATGGCGATAATAGGCTGCAAGGCGAGCTTGCGCATCACCATGCCCTAATTCGGCTGACTCCCGCATCAATACGGCGGCACGGTTCGCATCCTTGGGCATCCGCAATTACAGCCGTTCGCTGGAACTGAACCCCAAGAACTTCAACGCCGTCGAACGCCTCAAGGCGCTGAAGGCAAGCTAACCGCCCTCCAGCACGATCTCGTACTGGCCGTCGGCTGACAACTCCCGCACAAACCCCAGGCCTGCTTCGCGCGCCAGCGCCAGCTTGCCGGGGGCGGAGCGGAATACCACCGGGCCGCTCGTTTTCACTGGCGCAAAGCTCCAGCTGCGCGCCGAGCCATTGGCTGCGCGCGTCACCTGCCGCACCTTTTTCAGATAGTCGATCAGCACCGCGCGGTTGTTGTCCGGCGAGGCAAAAATGGTCTTGCTGCCATCCAGCCCCGGGAAGCCGCCGCCGCCACTGGCGCGGAAATTGTTCGTCGCGACGATGAATTCCTGCTCCGGCCGGACCGGCTGGCCGCGCCAGGCCAGACTCTTGATGCGCCGGCCCACTGGCTGGGTGACGTCGATCTGGTACCGCACGTCGGCGTCGGTCAGCATGTCGAAGTTAAAGCCCGGGAAAACGGTATTCACCAGTTCCTGCGGTTCGCTGCGCGCCGGGTCGATCTGGTTGAAACGTCCTGCCGCGCGCTCCAGCCAGGCCTTCAGGCCCGCGCCATCGATCTTCACCGCATGCAGGTCGTTTGGATAGAGGTACAAATCAGCGGCATTATTCAGCGCCATGCTGCCCGCCGCGACGTCGGTGTAATCGGCCGCCCCCGCGGCGCCGGTCTTGAACGGGGCCGACACCGACAGTACCGGCAACCCTGCATACTGAGGCAGGTTGGCCTGCACATGGCGCCGCACGTAGTCAGCCTGCGCCTGGTTCACCACCTGGATCGCCGACACATCGCCCACATCGGCGAAATAGGCCGACATGCGGAAATCAGTCGCGCCAATCGGCGTCTTGACGTAGGCGATGGTCGCCTCGTGCTCCGCCTTAACCAGCTTCGCAATCTCAGGATCCGGCTCCACAAAGCTGCGGTCGGGGCGCTGGATGCTGTGCGTCTCGACGCGCGCTGCGCCGGCGTCGGCCACCCAGCGCTGGCCATCGTGGCGCAGGGACAGCTGGATCACGCCCAGGTGCTTGCCCCACAGTCCCGGCATCACGGCTGGAACGCCGTGCACCCTGCCCTGGGCCTTGTCCACGCCCGGGAGATTGAAACCGGCGGCCTTGCTGGCGGCGTTCGGGAAGACATCATGCGAATGGCCCAGTAGCATGGCGTCGATGCCCGGCACCTGGGCCAGGTGCCAGCTGCCGTTCTCCATCGACGGCGCATAAGCCGCGCCATCCAGCCCGCCATGCGAGATAGCGACCACCACTTCCGCGCCGCGTGCGCGCATTTCCGGGATGTAGCGCTCGGCCGCCTCACGCCAGCCCTCGGTACGCACACGCCCCTCCAGCCAGCGCTGGTCCCAGCCCATGATGGCGGGCGTGGTAAAGCCGATGATCCCCACACGGACGGTGGACTGCACCGGCTTGCCATCCGGGCCGGCGGCGCTGATGCGCTTATCGAGGATGCGGTACGGTGCGAACAGCGGTTTGCCGGTCTGCGCGCTGACGACATTGGCCAGCACAATAGGGAAAGCCGGGCCGGCGCAAGGCTTGGCGCGGGCCGGCGTGCCGTCGGCGCCAAAATCGCTGGCCGTGACCTGGCCGAGGAAGCCGAGGCCCCAGTTGAACTCATGGTTGCCGACCGAGCCGCCCTCAAAGCCCAGCGCATTCATGGCTTTATGGATGGCCAGGGGCTGATCGCAGCCGACAGGCGCCACCAGCGCCTGGTAATCGCCCAGCGCCGTGCCCTGGATGGTGTCGCCGTTATCCAGCAGCAGCGAATTGGGGAACTCGCGCCGCGCCTGGCGGATCAGGGTCGCAGTGCGCTCCAGCCCCAGTGAGGCGTCCGGCGCCAGCTTGTAATAGTCGTAGCCAAGGACATTGGCGTGCAAGTCCGTGGTCTCCAGCACAGCCAGGCTGGCCCGGGCACCTGCCGGAACGCGTCCAGGCACATGGCTACAGGCGGCCAGCACTACCGCGAATGGCGCCAGTAAAAAAATACGCATAGGGAAGTTTCTATCAAATAACTATTAGGCTCCGCAGCTATCGTCGGCATACCTTGAATTCCGCACATTATCTGCTATCCGCCCGGCAAATGCGGCGCAGTGCCTACGACGCTGGTAGCCAATGTTTGCACATTCACCACATTGCCGCAAATAAATATCGGAATGACAATGTAGGCTCGTAAGATTCCTCCACCAAACAATAAGGGGAATCTCATGAAGCTCCGTCGCATCAGTGTGCTAGCCGCGGCCATGCTGCTGGCGGCACCCTTCGCCCATGCCAACCTTGTCACCAACGGCAACTTTGAGACCGCACCGCAAGCATCGGGCACCGGCTGGACCATCGCATCGCCGGACGGGCTGCAGTTCTTTGCCAAGGATACGTCCGGCACGCCGCTCGCAAACGCGAACAACTGGGTATTTTCGGACGGCACCTGGACTGATCCCAACAATATGGGCACGCTCCGCCAGACCATCGCCACCGTGATCGGCACCACCTATACCTTCAGCTTTGACCTGCAGCGTATGCACAATCCATTCCAAGACCCCACGCTCGATAACCACGTCATCGCCTCGTTCGGCGGCGAGATCAAACTGGAGCAGCACGACATTGAAAGCGATTGGACCCACTTCAGCTACAGCGTGACGGCCACCGGAACCAGCACCGAGCTGGTTTTCTCGAGCTACAACCTGTCGGCCTGGAACGCCTGGGACAATATCACCGTCGTCGCGGCAGCCGACCCCGATCCCGATCCCGATCCCGATCCCGGCCGCGTTCCCGAACCAGCCACGCTGGCATTACTCGGCGCCGGCCTGCTGACAATGCGCCTGGCGCGCCAACGGAGCTAAGGAGACATCATGCCAGAACAATACGTCGGCGAAATCCGCATGGCCGGGTTCAACTTCGCGCCGCAGGGCTGGGCCAGGTGCGAAGGCCAATTGATGTCCATCGCCCAGAATGATGTGCTGTTCGCCATCCTTGGCGCCACCTACGGCGGCGACGGCATCAACACCTTCGCCCTGCCCGACCTGCGTGGCCGCGTGCCCACCCATATCGACAACAGCGCTCCGCTCGGACAGCGCGGCGGCGAGGCCCAGCACACGCTGAACACCCAGGAACTACCCGGCCACACACACCAGCTGATGGCTTCGACGGCCGTCAGCCATTTCAACAACCCGGCCAACCGGACATTCGGCGATGTGGAAGCGGGCGCTTTCAATATCTTCGCCCCGCCGGACAATAGCGCGACGCTGGCCGCCTCCTCGCTGTCGAGCACCGGCGGCAACCAGCCGCACGAGAACTGCCAGCCTACCCTGTGCATCAATTTCATCATTGCGCTGGAAGGCATCTTCCCCAGCCAGACCTGAACCAACGGAGCCCTTCATGGAACTGGAACCATTTATCGGCGAGATCCGTATTTTCGGCGGCAACTTCCCGCCGCATGGCTGGGCCCTGTGCGATGGCAAACTGCTTTCCATCGCCCAGAACACCGCCTTGTTTTCGCTGCTCGGCACCACCTACGGCGGCAATGGTCAAACCACCTTCGCCCTGCCAGACCTGCGCGGCCGGGTCCCAGCCCACCCAAGCCAGGAATACCCGCTCGGGGCGCAATTTGGCACCGAGAGCGTGACCCTGCAGTCGACCGAGATCCCGCAGCACAGCCACAGCGTTGCCGCCAGCACCGCCATCCCGGCGCCGGCGCCCAATGGCCTGAGCCTCACCGGCGCCACCCTCTACGTCCCTGCTTCCCCCGGCAAACCCAAGCTGTATGCGCCGGACGGTGCAACGGCCGACATGTCGCCGCTGGCGGTGGCGCAAGCGCCGGCCGGCGCCGGCCAGCCCCACAACAATATGGCGCCTTACCTGGCCATGACCTACATCATCGCCCTTGAGGGCGTTTTCCCGCAGCGTTCCTGAGGAGCCGATCATGTCCGATGCCTATATTGGCGAACTGCGCATTTTTACCGGCAATTTCGCACCCAAGGGATGGGCGATGTGTAACGGCCAGCTGTTGGCGATCAGCCAGAACCAGGCCTTGTTCGCCATCCTGGGCACGACTTACGGCGGGGATGGCAAGACCACCTTCGGCTTGCCAAATATGAAACAACGCTTCCCCATGGACGCCGGCAGCGGCCCCGGCCTGACGCCACGCGCGCTGGGTGAAGCCGCCGGCAGCGCCGCCGTGACCCTGGCCCAGGCCCAGATGCCCAGCCATACCCACACCCTGCGCGGGGCCAGCACGGACGCTTCGGTCGTCTCGGCAAACGGCGCCCTGCTGGCCGCACCATCCAGCCCGACGCCGCCCTACCACGAGGCGACGGCGCTGGCGGCGATGCCGGCCGGCTCCCTGGGCAACACAGGCGGCAGCCAGCCCCACAATAACCTGCAACCCTACCTGGTGCTCAACTTCATCATCGCCCTGCAGGGCATCTTCCCGCCCCATGACTGAGCAAGGCAGGCCCCGCCCCCGGGCGGGCCTGCTCTGGGGTATAATTCCGGGTTTGATTTCACTTTAAGAAACCCGGAAAACCATGGAAGCTGAACGCATCAATTCCCTCGCCAACCTGCTCGCGGACCTGACCACCCGCGAAGCCGAACTTCGGAGGTATCTTTGACTTCGATAAGAAGTCGGAGAAACTGGAACAACTGAACGCCGAACTCGAAGATCCGGCCGTTTGGAATGACCCGAAAAAGGCCCAGGACATGGGTCGCGAGAAAAAAGCCCTCGAAGGTGTCGTGCTCACCCTGCAGAAAGCGCAGACTGACCTGAGCGACATGAACGAACTGTTCGCGATGGGCAAGGAAGAAGGCGACGACGATACGCTCGAAGCCGTGATTGCGGATACCGCGGAAATCCAGAAGGTGATCGAACAGATGGAATTCCGCCGTATGTTCAGCAACCCGATGGACCCGAACAACTGCTTCATCGACATCCAGGCCGGCGCCGGCGGTACCGAAGCCCAGGACTGGGCCTCCATGCTGCTGCGCCAATACCTGCGCTATTGCGAACGCAAGGGCTTCAAGGTGGAAGTGCTGGAGGAATCCGAGGGCGAGGTTGCCGGCATCAAGACCGCCACCCTGAAAGTGGACGGCGAATACGCCTACGGCCACCTGCGTACCGAGACCGGCGTGCACCGCCTGGTGCGCAAGTCGCCGTTCGACTCCTCGGGCGGCCGCCACACCTCCTTCGTGTCGCTGTTCGTGTACCCGGAAGTGGATGACTCGATCGAGATCGAGATCAACCCGGCCGACCTGCGTATCGACACCTACCGTGCGTCCGGCGCCGGCGGCCAGCACATTAACAAGACCGACTCCGCGGTGCGTATTACCCACGGTCCGTCCGGTATTGTGGTGCAGTGCCAAAACGACCGTTCCCAGCACCGCAACAAGGCCGAAGCGATGGAAATGCTGAAGGCCAAGCTGTACGAACTGGAACTGCGCAAGCGCATGAGCGAGCAGCAGTCGCTGGAAGACTCCAAGACCGACGTCGGCTGGGGCCACCAGATCCGTTCCTACGTGCTGGACCAGTCCCGCATCAAGGATCTGCGCACCAACTTCGAGACCGGCAACACCAAGGGCGTGCTGGACGGCGACCTGGATGACTTCATCTCCGCGTCCCTCAAGCAAGGCATCTAACAGATGACGCAGCGCGCCTTCATCTTCGACATGGATGGCACCATCGTCGACAACATGGGCTTCCACACCCGCTCGTGGCTGGAGTTTTTCAGCCGCCGTGGCCATGCTGTCGACGAGGCGGCGTTCTTTGCCGCCACCGCCGGCCGCACCGGCCACGAAATCATGCGCCAATACCTGGGAGAAGGTCTGGCGCGTGACGACGTCGCCGCCCTGATCGACGAGAAGGAAGTGCTGTACCGCGAAATCTACGCACCGCACCTGCGCGCCGTGGCAGGCTTCGGCGCCCTGGTAGGCGCAGCGCAGGCTGCCGGCATCAAGCTGGCGGTCGGCACCGCCGCCCCGCCCTGCAACGTGGACTTCACGCTGGACGGACTGGGTGTGCGCGAGCAGTTCGACACCGTCGTCGGCGCGGCCGACGTCAAACGCGGCAAGCCGGAACCGGACGTGTTCCTGCTGGCGGCCGAACGCTGCGGCGCCGATCCGGCGCACTGCATCGTGTTCGAGGACGCGCCTTTGGGCGTGGAGGCAGCGCGCCGAGCCGGCATGCGCTGCGTCGTCCTGACAACCACTTTGCCTGCTGAAGCGTTTAAGGCGTTCGACAATGTGATCTGCATTGCACGCGACTTCAGCGAAATCGACATCAATAATCTGACTAAACCATAAAACCATGACTACGGAAAACCAAGTGCAAGACCAGGCGCCAGGCCAGGACGACAACAAAATCATCGCCGAGCGCCGCGCCAAGCTGGCCGCCATCCGCGAGAAACAGAGCGTCGCCTTCCCTAACGATTTCCGCCCTCAGCACAAGGCTGCCGACCTGCACATCCAGTACGGCGCCAAAACCCGTGAAGAACTGGAAGCCGAACCGGTCACCGTCGTCATCGCCGGCCGCATGATGCTGCGCCGCGAAGCCGGTAAAAAAGCCGCATTCGCCACCCTGCAGGATTCCTCCGGCCAGAAGGCCGATGGCCGCATCCAGATCTACGTCACCGTTGACACCACCGGCGAAGCGGCGATGGAAGACTTCCGTAGCTGGGACCTGGGCGACATCCTGGGCGTGACCGGCACCCTGTTCAAGACCAAGACCGACGAACTGACCGTCAAGGTCAGCGAAGTGCGCCTGATCACCAAGGCCCTGCGCCCGCTGCCGGACAAGTTCCACGGCCTGGCCGACCAGGAAACCAAGTACCGCCAGCGCTATGTCGACCTGATCACCAGCGAAGAAACCCGCCGCACCTTCAAAGCGCGCACCGCCGCGATCTCCTCGATCCGCCGCTTCATGGAAAAGAACGAGTTCATGGAAGTGGAAACCCCGATGCTGCACCCGATCCCGGGCGGCGCGGCGGCCAAGCCTTTCATCACCCACCACAACGCGCTGGACATGCAGATGTACATGCGTATCGCTCCTGAGCTGTACCTGAAGCGCCTGGTGGTGGGCGGCTTCGACCGCGTGTTCGAGATCAACCGCAACTTCCGTAACGAAGGCGTGTCGGTCCGTCACAACCCGGAATTCACCATGATGGAGTTCTACGCGGCCTACACCGACTACCAGTGGATCATGAACTTCACCGAAGAAGTGATCCGCCAGGCCGCGATCGACGCCAAGGGCACCGCCGTACTGACCTACGGCGGTCGTGAGCTCGACCTGTCCAAGCCATTCCAGCGCCTGACCATCTGCGGCGCGATCAACAAGTACGCCCCGCACTACACCGAAGCGCAGCTGAACGACATGGACTTCCTGAAGGCCGAGCTGCTGAAGTTCGGCGTGAAGCCGTTCGCCACCTCCGGCCTGGGCGCGCTGCAACTGGCGCTGTTCGAGGAAACCGCTGAAGCGCAGCTGTGGGAGCCGACCTTCATCATCGATTACCCGATCGAAGTGTCGCCGCTGGCACGTGCTTCCGATACCCGCGAAGGCATCACCGAGCGCTTCGAGCTGTTCATGGTGGGCCGCGAGATCGCCAACGGCTTCTCGGAGCTGAACGACGCGGAAGACCAGTCGGCTCGCTTCCTGGCGCAGATGAAAGCCAAGGAAGCTGGCGATGATGAGGCGATGTACTACGATGCCGACTTCATCCGCGCGCTGGAATACGGCATGCCGCCAGCCGGCGGCTGCGGCATCGGCATCGACCGTCTGATGATGCTGCTGACCGACTCGCCGAACATCCGCGACGTGCTGCTGTTCCCGCACCTGCGTAAGGAAGACTAATCCGCACTACGCCCGCGCTTGCTTGAAGTTCCTGCAAGCGCGGCGCATCATATGGCTCATGAACGCACCTGAGCCTTCACTTGCTGAACGTGTTACGCGCCTGGAAATCCAGGTAGCCAGCATGCACGCCGAATTAAAAGGATTGATCGAAACTTCCGTTGCCGAACTGAAGGGATTGATCGCTGCGCTCTCCGCGCGCCTTGACGCACAAAATACCCGCCTGGACGAGCACTCGCGCCGCATGGATTCCCTCGAATCACATATGCGCAAGTTGAACTCAACGATCATCATCACCGGCATCACTGTCGCACTCACCGTTATCTTTGGCGTCGGCGCCATCAATTCTTCCCTGATTTCAGGAATGACGGCCGCCTTCCAGGCCGGCGACGGCAGCGCACGCTGGCGCGCCACCGTAGAGCGCGATATCGGCGACCTGAAGACCAAATTCGCGGAAATGGATGCCCGCCAGCGCCGAGACAGCGCCGTGCTGGCACAGCAAGGGCTGGAGCTGAGCGAAATCAGGAAGCTGCTCGAGCGCCGCGCGGCAGCGCCAGCGCCCGAGCCAGCCAAACGCTGATTACTGGATCACACGGTAGCAAGGCGTGTAAGCCTTGCCCGCCAGCTTCATGCGGCTTTGCGCCACAAAGGATGCCAGCAGCGCGTCCATCGGCCCCATGATCTCCTTGTCGCCATGGATCTCGAAGTGCCCGTACTTCTCAATCGTACGGATGCCCTCCTCCTTCACATTGCCCGCCACCACGCCCGAGAAGGCGCGGCGCAGGTTGGCCGCCAGCACGTGCACCGGCTGGTTCTTGTGCAGGCTGAGATTACGCATATTTTCGTGCGTCGGCGCGAACGGACGCTGGAACTCCTCGTCGATCTTCAGCGCCCAGTTGAAATAATAGGCATCCGAACGCGATTTGCGGAACTCGCGCACCTGCTTCATCCCCTCCTGCATCTCCTGCGCCACTAGCTCCGGATCATCGACAATGATCTTGTAGCGCTTCTGCGCCTCCGCACCCAGCGTCAGCCCGATAAACTCATTGATCTGCACGAAGTAGTCGCGCGCCGTTTCGGGGCCGGTGAAGATCAGCGGGAACGGGATATCCGCATTCTCAGGGTGCAGCAGGATGCCGAGGATGTATAGGATCTCCTCCGCCGTCCCCGCGCCGCCCGGGAACACGCAAATCCCATGGCCGGTGCGCACGAACGCCTCCAGGCGCTTTTCGATATCCGGCATGATCACCAGGTCGTTGACGATCGGGTTCGGCGACTCCGCCGCAATGATGCCCGGCTCAGTGATGCCCAGATAGCGGCCGCCGGTGAAGCGCTGCTTGGCGTGGCCGATGGTGGCGCCTTTCATCGGCCCCTTCATCGCGCCCGGCCCGCAGCCGGTGCAGATATCCAGCCCGCGCAGGCCAAGCTGGTAGCCCACTTCCTTGGAATAGTTATATTCCGCGCGGTTGATCGAATGCCCGCCCCAGCACACCACCAGGTTGGGATTCAGCTGAGGCTTCAGCACGTTAGCATTACGGAGGATATGGAACACCGCATCCGTAACCCCCTCGCTGCGCGACAGGTCGAACTTCGGATTACCCGTCACCTCATTATTCACAAAAACGATATCGCGCAGCACCGCGAACAGGTGCTCGTGGATACCCTTGATCATCTTGCCATCGACAAAAGCGATGGCCGGCGCGCCCTTGATTTCCAGCTTGATGCCACGCTCGCGCTGCAGGATGTTGATGTCAAACGACTTGAAGCGATCCAGCAGTTCCTTTCCATCGTCGATCGTGCTGCCGCAATTCAGCACCGCCAGGGCGCAGTTGCGGAAGATGTTATAGAGGCCGCCCTTGCCGGAGTCCAGCAATTGCACCACCTCCGCCTTGGACAGGACTTCCAGCCTGCCCTCCGGAGCGATGAGAGTATCGACAACGTTGCTGTCCATGATACAAAAATCCTTTTATTTAACTTTTTGGGACCTGCACCTTCAATATACGCCTATGCCGTGGCGATTCACAGACGCAAGCTTGGCAAACTTACCACAATGCTGCTAAGCAGCACGCGAAATTGCACTGGAAACCCTTACGTTAGATTACAATTCGGCTTTTTTTCGACCAGGAGAAGCCGCATGAGCGGTCCTACCACGCAAACCACCGAGGTTCCAATCCCTGAATTCAGGCAGATCATGGGTCACCCTGCTCCGCTCTGGATGTTGTTCATGTCTGAGTTCTGGGAACGCTTTGCGTTTTACGGGATCCGCTGGGCACTGGTGCTGTACATCGTTTCGCAGTTCTTCGGCGGCGATGCTTCCGGCCAGGCTGCCGCCAACCTGACTTACGGCTCCTACCTGGCATTGGTGTACGCCGGCGCACTGTTTGGCGGCTATGTCGCTGACCGCGTCCTGGGCTACCAGCGCTCGATCCTGGTCGGCGCGACCTTCATGGCGGCGGGCCTGTTCATGATCGCCATCCCGGACGATACGATCTTCAAGTTCGGCCTCTCGACCATTATTGTTGGTAACGGCCTGTTCAAACCGAACATCTCCACCATGGTCGGCAAGCTGTACTCGCTGGGTGACACCCGCCGCGACTCCGGCTTCACCATCTTCTACATGGGCATCAACGTCGGCGGCTTCCTGGCCCCGATCTTCACCCAGCTGCTGGCGCAGAAAGTCTTCGCTACCGGCGACACCCCTGCGTACAAGATCGTGTTCATCTCCGCAGGTGTGGGCATGCTGATCTCCCTGTTCTGGTTCTACCTGGGCCGCAAGGGCCTGAAGGGCATCGGCGAACCGGCACCGGAAGCCAAATCCCCAATGCGTATTGCCTACGTGGCACTGGGCGCACTGGCCGTGATTCCAGTTGTGTACTCGCTGCTGGCAGTTGGCGCCGCCGCCCTGCAAGGCGTGCTGACCGTGCTGTTCCTGATCCTGGTGGTCATGCTGATCGTCGAAGGCGTGCGCAACGGCCCTGTGGCGCGCGACAAGACCATCGCCATGATGGTGATCTTCGCCTTCAACATCATGTTCTGGTGCTTCTTCGAGCAAGCTGGTTCCTCGTTCACCTTCCTGGCAGACCAGATCGTGAACCGCGACCTGGGCTTCATGACCTTCCCAACCGCCTGGTTCCAGTCGGTGAACTCGCTGGCCATCATCTTCTTCGCGCCGGTCGTGGCAGCGATCTGGGTGTGGATGGGCAAGCGCGGCAAGAATCCTTCCATCCCGCGTAAGTTCGCACTGGGTATCATCGGCAACGGCCTGGCCTTCGGCCTGCTGATGTACGCGCTGACCCACCTGGTCGACGACAAGAACATGATCCCGTTCTGGACCCTGTTCATGGTCTACGTGATCCAGTCCATCGGTGAACTGTGCCTGTCCCCGATCGGCCTGTCGATGGTGACCAAGCTGGCTCCAGTGCGCCTGGTCGGCATGGGCATGGGCGGCTGGTTCCTGTCCACCGGTATCGGCAACAACCTGTCCGGTATCGTGGCATCGATGATGTCCGGTGAGCACGGCATGACCGTACCGTCGGCGCTGGCTGGCTACACCCAGGGCTTCTGGATCCTGATCGGCGGCGGCGTGCTGCTGTTCATCCTGGCACCGTTCATCCAGAAACTGATGCACGGCGTGAAGTAATTCACCGCACAATCAAAAAAGGCAGCTTCGGCTGCCTTTTTTTATGGTTCATCACGGATTGCTGTGATTTGAGCCAGAAAGCAGGAAAGCGGTGAAGAAAAGTTAGACTTGTTGTGCGACCAACAGTTCTCAACTTAACCCACCGCTTTCATGCAGGTTAATAATCTCGACCTCCCGTTCTGGGAAGGCTTTGGGGTGTGGAATTTCGACCGTCGAGCAGACGGAATTTGGATTTCCCTCCTCCCCCAGACGAATACCCCAGCTAATTGTTCGAAGTGCGATGCTCGCTGTGATCAGGTGCATGGCACTTATTGGCGCACCGTGCGCGAGATGCCCATGTTTGGCGAAGCGGTTTGGCTCCAGGTACGACTGCGCCGAGTTAAATGCGGCCAGTGCGGCACGTGCGCCGAACGCGTTTCCTGGCTTGACCGGCATGCGCGAGTGACCAAACGGTTGGCCGACTTCACTGGCCTGTGGTGCGACAAATTGCCAGTGGCCCACGTTTGCAAGCTAACGGGTCTGCATTGGGAAACCGTACGCCGAATCGAGCGGCAGCGCCTGGCCGCGCAGTTAGAGGCGTTGCCCGAGGCTCGACCCACTAAGCTGGTGATGGACGAATTCGCGCTCTTTAAGGGCCATCGCTATGCCACCGTGGTGCTTGACGGCGATTCCCGGCAGGTGCTTTGGGTTGGTGAAGGACGCAGCCGGCAAGCAATTCGGCCCTTCTTTGACTGGCTGGGCGCCGAGCGCTGTGCCCGAATCCAAGCCGTTGCAATGGACATGAATACGGCCTTTGACTTGGAGGTCAAGAAGCACTGCCGCAAGGCCAAAGTCGTGTACGACCTGTTTCACGATTGCCAAGTACGGGCGTGAAGTGATCGACCGGGTGCGTGTCGATGAGGCCAATCGGCATTGTAACGACAAGCCGGCGCGCCAGTTTGTTAAGCGTGGCCGCTGGTTGGTACTACGTAATCCGCAGAATGTGTCTGCCGACCAAATACCTGTGCTGGAGAAACTGCTAGCGGCCAACCGCGACCTGATGACCGTCTACGTCATGAAGGCGAGCCTGAAAGAACTCTGGGAACCAACTTGCCCATGGCGTTGGCGAGCAGCGTGGCGCAACTGGCTAGCGATGGATCAAGCCAGTAGCATTGAGCCATTGCAGCGCTTCGCCAGACGCTTGAGCTTATATTGGCGCGGCATCTTGGCACGCATGTACTGGCCGATGCATACCGGCCAGCTCGAGGGAATCAACAACCGGATTAAGGTGATGAAGAGGATGGCCTATGGATACCGCGACTCAGAATTCTTCTTTATGAAGATCAAAGCCGCGTTTCCCGGAAATCCGTGATGAACCTTTTTTTATGCCTGCGCTGCGAGCCAGGCGTCGAGGCGGGCTTCGGCGCCGGCGGGGAGGTGCAGGCCGAGTTTGGTGCGGCGCCACAGGATGTCGGCGGCGGTGACAGCCCATTCCTTACGGCGCAGGTAGCTCACTTCGGCGGCGTACAGTCCGGGCAGGATCTCTTCGCCCATGTCGGCCAGCGAGGCGCAGCCGTCCAACAGCGTGTGGACGCGGGTGCCATAGGCGCGCACGTAGCGCTTGACCAGCTCGGGCGGCAGCCAGGAGTATTTCACCTGCACGGCGGCGGCCCACTGGCAGAACTCCTGCACGGAGCGGTTCTGCGGGACGGCGCCAAACAGGTCGCCGCCAGGCAGGCAGGCTTTTTCCGTCCAGCCGCGCGTGGGCTTGCCGAGCTGCCTGCACAGCATGTCCACGGCGTCTTCCGCCAGCTTGCGGAAGGTGGTGATCTTGCCGCCGAATACGCTCAGCAGCGGTGCGCCCTGCTCGTCCAGCTCCAGGAAGTAGTCGCGCGTGACGGCTTTGGCGTCGGCTGCGGCGTCCTCAATCAGCGGGCGCACGCCGGAATAGGTCCACACCACGTCCGCCGGGCGCACGGGTTCGCGGAAATAGTCGCTCGCTAGTTCACAAAGATAGCGGATCTCGCTTTCCTCGATTGCCACGCTTTGCGGGTCGCCTTTGTATTCCAGGTCGGTAGTGCCGATCAGGGTGAAATCGTGCTCGTAGGGGATGGCGAAAACGATGCGGCCATCCTTGTTCTGGAAAATATAGGCCTGGTCATGCTCGAAAATGCGGCGCACCACAATGTGGCTGCCCTTTACGAGGCGCAGGTTGCGGGCTTTCTGTGCGCCGGCGGCGCTTTTCAGGAACGATTGCGTCCATGGGCCCGCGGCATTCACGACGGTGCGCGTGGTGATACGCTTTTCCGTGCCGTCCGCCTTGCGCAGCGTGGCAACCCAGTGGTCGCCGTGGCGTTCGACGGCGACGCAGGTGGTACGCGTCAGGATGCAGGCGCCTTTGGCGCAGGCGTCCATGGCGTTCAACACTACCAGGCGGGCGTCGTCGACCCAGCCGTCGGAATATTCGAAGCCGGCGCGGAAGCTGTCTTTCAGCGGCCGGCCGGCGGGGTGGCATTGCAGGTTGATGCCGCGCGAACCCGCCAGCAGTTCGCGCTTGGCCAGCATATCGTAGAGGAACAAGCCGGCCCGGATCATCAGCGCGGGGCGCTGGCCGGCGTTGTGCGGCATCACGAAGCGCAGTGGCCACATAATGTGCGGGGCGCTGCGCAGCAGCACTTCGCGTTCGGCCAGCGCCTTGCGCACCAGCCGGAATTCATAATATTCCAGGTAGCGCAGGCCGCCGTGGATCAATTTGGTGGAGGCGGACGAGGTATGGGATGCCAGGTCGTCCTTTTCACACAATACGACGCACAGGCCACGGCCGGCGGCATCGCGCGCAATGCCTGCGCCGTTAATGCCGCCGCCAACTACCAGAACATCGCAATCTACGTCCGCCATGCGCTCCCCGATTACTGTTTATAGACGACGCCTTCTTTCATTACGAAGCCGACTTTCTGCAGCAGCGTGATGTCCTGCAGCGGGTCGCCCGCCACCGCCACGATATCGGCAGCATAACCCGGCTCCAGCGAGCCGAGGCGGCTGGACTGGCCCAGCAGCGATGCCGCGCCCAGCGTGGCGGAGCGGATCGCCTCCAGCGCCGGCATGCCAGCTTCCACCATATAGGCGAATTCCTTGGCATTGTCGCCGTGCGGGAAAACGCCGGCGTCGGTGCCGAAGGCGATCTTCACGCCGGCCTTGTAGGCGCGGGCGAAGGTGCCCTGGATCTGCGGGCCGATGGCGGCTGCCTTCGGGCGCACCAGCGGCGAGTAGTAGTTCGGTTCCTTGGCTTTGTCGGCGACGAAGCGGCCGGCGCTGATGGTCGGTACGAACCAGGCGCCGTTCTTCTTGAACAGTGCGATGCATTCGTCGTCCATGAAGGTGCCGTGCTCGATCGAGTCGACGCCGGCCTTCAGGGCGCGCTTCAGGCCTTCGGTGCCGTGGGCGTGGGCGGCGACCTTGAAGCCATAATCCTTGGCGGCGGCGATCAGGGCTTTCAGCTCGGCGTCGTCAAATTGCGAATTCATGCCGCTGCTGGCCTGGCTCAATACGCCGCCGGTGGCGGTAATCTTGATCACGTCGGCGCCTTCCTGGTAGCGGGCGCGTACGGCCTGGCGTGCTTCGTCGGGGCTGTTGATCACGCCTTCGTTCGGGCCGGGCGTGCCGTGCAGGTGGCGCAGCTCGCGCGACTTGCCGTTGCTTGGGTCGCCATGGCCGCCGGTGGTGGCGATGGTTTTGCCGCCGGTGAACATGCGCGGGCCGATGATGGCGCCGCTGTTGATGGCGCGCTTCATGGCGATATTCAGGCCTTCGTTGGCGCCCAGGTCGCGCACGGTGGTGAAGCCGGCCTTCAGGGTGCGTTCGGCGTAGGCCACGGAGTCGTAGGCGCGGTCGGCGGCGTCCAGGGTGAGCTGGCCGCGCAGCGATTCTACCTGGGGCATGGTCTGGCTGGTCAGGTGTACGTGCATGTCGATGAAGCCGGGCATGCAGGACATGCCGCTCATATCCACGTCGCCCTTGCCCTTGGTCGGCTCGATGGACTTGACGCTGCCGTTCTCGATATGGACCGTGACCTTTTCGCGCCAGACGCCGGCCTTGACGTCCAGCAGGCGGCCGCAATCCACAGTCATGGCGCTTGCCGATCCCATTGCCAGCAGCAGGCTTGCCGCTCCCAGTTTTTTCATCGCCCAGTCTCCGTTTAACTAGTTAGCTTTTTCGCGCGCCACCCACAGGAGCAGCGCCATGATTACAGCATAAGGTAGCAGGGACAGCAAATCCGCGCTTGGGCCGCTGAAAAACGGGTTACCGGTTTCGGCCCAGGCGGTGACGGCGGCGTCGAAATTCGTCATCACGCCGGCGGTAATCGCAATCACGATACCGGCCAGGGCGCCGCCCGCGATATAGCCCGATGCCAGCAGCACGCCTTCGCTGCGGTCGCCGGCTGCCTGGCGCGCTTCTTCGTCCATGCCTTGGTACTGCGGCAGCTGGCTGTTGCGGCGGTCGGCCAGCCAGCGCAGCACGCCGCCAACGGCGATCGGCAAGGTGGCCGACAGCGGCAGGTACACGCCGACGGCGAAGGACAGCGACTGCACGCCTGCCATCTCCAGCACCACGGCGATCATCACGCCCAGCATCACCAGGGTCCACGGCAGCTGCTGGTCGAGGATGCCCTTGATGATGTAGGACACCAGGACGGCTTTGGGGGCGTCGTATTTGCGCACCTCGCTGCCATCCGGACGCTTGCTATGGGTGCCATTGATGCCGGGATCGACGAACCAGACCGCCTTGCCGTCCGGCGCGACCAGGTATTTGCCTTCCGGTCCGCCCTGCGCGTCAGGCTTCTGCCAGACTTTGTAGGTTGCGCTGTCGGCGGCGGCCTGCGGGCCTTCCAGGCGCGCGGTGGCAGTCAGGCGTGCCGGATCGGTCGCCAGGCCCGCTGGGGCCACTTGCGCCGCCGGTACGTAGACCGTGCTGGCATTATTCAGCTGCAGCAGGATCGGGCCAAGCAGCAGCGCCGAGGCCAGGGAGCCCACCAGCATCGCGTACTGCTGCAGGCGCGGCGTGGAGCCGACCAGGAAGCCGGTTTTCAGGTCCTGCGATACGGTGCCCGCATTGGCCGAGGCGATACAGACAATCGCGCCGACCGACAGCGCTGTCACGTAATACTGGCCGCCGGTCCAGCCCACCATCAGGAAGATCAGGCAGGTGAACAGCAGCGTCGCCACCGCCATACCAGAGGTCGGGTTGGAGGAAGAGCCGATCTCGCCGGTCAGGCGCGACGACACCGTGGAAAACAGGAAGCCGAACACCAGGATCAGCAAGGCGCCCAGCAGGTTCATATGCAGCGGCGCGGCGGCAGTTATGACGGCAATAATGGCGAGGCAGCCGATCACCACCCACTTCATCGGGATATCCTGCTCGGTGCGGCGGGCGCTATCGGCTTTGCTGGCCTTGCCCACCCCGGCCAGGCCAGCGGCCAGGCTGCGCCAGATCATCGGCATGGCGCGCATCAGGGCGATCAGGCCGCCGGCGGCAACGGCCCCGGCGCCGATGTACAGGATATAGGCGCCGCGCACGTCGTTCGGCCCCATCTCGGAAATCAGCATGCTGGCCGGCGCCAGGACGGTGGTCAGCGGGTCGCCGAAGAACTTGATCATCGGGATCAGCATCAGGTAGGACAGCACGCCACCGGCGGTCATGGTCAGCGCAATGCGCGGGCCGATGATGTAGCCGACGCCCAGCAGCTCAGGCGATACCTCGGCGCCGATCGAACCGCCCTTGAGCGGCGCGTCCAGCACCACTTCCGGCGTGTCCTTCCAGCCCTTGAGCGAGACGTTCAACGCCTTGTACAGCAAGCCGACCGCAAAGCCGCCGAAGATCAGGCGCGCACGGCGCCGTGCATCCCGGGCCGCCTGCGACTCGCCCTGCACCGGCTCTCCGGCGGCCAGGCGCGAGGAATCGCTGGCGGCGGCCTTCAGCACTTCGGCACAGGCTGTCCCTTCAGGGAATTTGAGCTCGCGGTGCTGGTCGACGATCATGGTGCGGCGCATCGGGATCATCATCAGGATGCCCAGCAGGCCGCCCAGCACGCCCACCAGCATCACGCGCCAGATCTCCAGGTCAAAGCCCAGGATCAGGATGGCAGGCATGGTCACGCCCAGGCCGAAGGCAATCGACTCGCCGGCCGAACCGGCCGTCTGGGCGATGCTGTTCTCCAGGATGCTGGAGTCTTTGCCGCCCATCTTGCGCGCCAGGCCGAAGAAGGTGATGGCGATGACCGCCACCGGGATCGAAGCGCTGACGGTCAGGCCGACTTTCAGCACCAGGTACAGCGAAGAAGCGCCAAACACCATGCCCAGCACGGTACCGAGGAACAGGGCGCGGAAGGTCATTTCCGGCAGCCGCGCCTCATCGGGGATATAGGGACGGAACACTTAAATCCTTTTAGACTGAAACACCAAGACTATGGCATAAGCGTCAACTACTGCATAGTCTATAATTGCCCGACTTCACAACCGTGAGAGCTGATTTGAGCAATCGACCTTCCTGGCTGAACCGCCGCAACATCACCCGCGCCGGGATCGGCGCAGGCATCGCCGCCCTGGGCGGCGCCATCGCCCTGGCCTGCTACGCAGCCTTTGTCATCCGCCCCAACCTGCCGACACTGGAAGCGGTCACCGACTACCGCCCGAAAATCCCGCTGCGCATCTACACGGCAGACAAGGTGCTGATCGGCGAATTCGGCGAGGAACACCGCGACTTCACCCCGATTGCCGAAGTGCCGGACCTGATGAAGAAAGCCGTGCTGGCGATTGAAGACGCGCGCTTCTACGAGCACGGCGGCATCGACTGGATCCGCGCCATGGGCGCCGCCCGCGCCAACCTGCGCGGCAGCTTCCGCCAGGGCGCGTCGACCATCACCATGCAGGTGGCGCGCGATTTCTACCTGAGCAAGGATAAATTCGTCTCGCGCAAGATCGCCGAGATCATGCTGGCCTATCGCATTGAAGCGGCGCTCGACAAGGACAAAATCCTTGAGCTGTACATGAACAATATCTTCCTGGGCCAGCGTTCTTACGGCTTTGCCAGCGCCGCCCAGGCTTATTTCGGCAAATCGCTGAAGGAGCTGTCGATTGCGGAAACGGCCATGCTGGCGGGCCTGCCGCAAAACCCGTCGCGCAATAATCCCGCCGTCAATCCGAAAAAGGCCCGCTCGCGCCAGCAGGTGGTGCTGAAGCGGATGTTCGAGCTCGAATACATCACCGAAGCCCAATACGAAAAGGCCAGGAAGGAGCAGCTGCACGTCAACCACCGCGGCCAGGAGTTCGATACCCACGCCGAATACGTGGCGGAACTGGCGCGCCAAGTGGTCTTTGCTGAATTCAAGGAAGAGACCTACACGCGCGGCATCAACGTCTACACCACCATCCAGTCGGCCGACCAGAACGCGGCCTACGCCTCGGTACGCCGCAATGTGGTGGCCTACGACCAGCGCCACGGCTACCGCGGCCCGGAAGCCTACATCGAACTGCCGGCCGACGAAGAAGAGCGCGGCGACGCGATTGACGATGCACTGGCCAAGCGCGTGGTCAGCGATGGCCTGATCCCGGCCGTGGTGCTGCAGGCCAGCCCTACCCTGGTCAAGGCGGAGACTTCGGACGGCGACGTGCTCTCGATTACCGGCGACGGCCTGAAACTGGCTGCGGTCTCCCTGTCCGACAAGGCCAAACCGGCCTCCGCCATCCGCCCCGGCGCCGTGATCCGCGTAATGCAGAACGAGAAGAAAGCCTGGGCCATCAGCCAGGTGCCGAAAGTCGCCGCAGCATTTGTGTCGCTGGACGCCAATACCGGCGCCTACCAGGCGATGGTGGGCGGCTTCGATTACGGCCTGCAGAAATTCAACCATGTGACCCAGGCCTGGCGCCAGCCCGGCTCCGCGTTCAAGCCATTCATCTACTCCGCCGCCGTGGCCAAGGGCTTTGGCCCGGCCACCGTGATCGCCGACCAGCCGCTGGAAATGCCGGGCGGCGCCAACGGCGAACCGTGGAAGCCGCAGAACGACGACTTCGTGTTCGACGGCCAGGTCACCATGCGCCGCTCGCTGGCTGCGTCCAAGAACGTGCCGTCGGTGCGCCTGCTGCGCGCCGCCGGCCTGGATGAAACCCACGCGTTCCTGGCGCGCTTCGGCTTCGACATGCCGCGCCATCCGAAGAACTACACCATTGCGCTGGGCACCGGGGCCGTCACGCCGCTGCAGCTGGCGGGTGCTTACGCGGTCTTCGCCAACGGCGGCTACAAGGTCACGCCTTACCTGATCTCCCGCGTAACCGATGCCAAGGGCGCACCGATCATGGACATCAAACCGCCGGCAGCTGCCGATACCGGCGAGCGCGTGCTGGACGAGCGCAATGTCTTCATCATGGACAGCATGATGCGCGACGTGGCCCGCAGCGGCACCGGCGCGGCGGCTGGACGCCTCGGCCGCCCTGACCTGGCGGGCAAGACCGGCACCACCAGCGATTCCTTCGATGGCTGGTTCGCCGGCTACGGCGGCGGCGTGGTTGCCGTGGCCTGGATGGGTTACGACGAGCCGAAGTCGCTCGGCGGCCGCGAGTTCGGCGCCACCCTGTCGCTGCCGATCTGGATGGACTATATGCGCGCCGCCCTGCCGAAGCATCCGCCGGTGGAGCGTCCGGTGCCGGAAGGCGTGGCGCAGATGAACGGCGACTGGATCCTGGAGGAATATGCCGGCGATCCGACCGTACGCGCGATCGACCTCGATAACGTGCCGGAGGAAGGCGAAGAAGCGGAGCCGGTTGAGGGCACGCAGCCGCCGGCCCCGCCAGCCGCGCCGCAGCCGGCGCAAACGCAGGGAGCTGGCGCCTGAACATGCGTGGCGCGCAGCCTCCCCAACCTCCATTTTCCCGCCGCCGGCTGCTGGGCGCAGCGGCCTGCCTGGCCGCAACCCCGCTGGCTGCGTTCACGCCGGCTGCGCATGCGCACCATGCGCGCCCGCATATCCCGCGCATCTACATGATCCTGTTCCGCGGCGAGACCGCCGTGGAAACCGGCTTCCGCGAATGGTTCGCCGAAAACAAGCACGCGGCCGAGTTCCTGGTGCGCAGCGTGGACCTGGACGCCAGCCGCGCGCCAGGCCTGCTCGACGAAGCGCGCGCCTGGCATGCGGACCTGATCTACACCTGGGGCACGCCGGTCTCGGTGGCGGTGGCGGAGCGCGAATTCGACATCCCGATCCTGTTCACCATGGTCTCCGCGCCCATCGCCGCCGGGCTGGTACGCAGCCTGGCGTCGTCCCAGCGCAACCTGACGGGCGTCAGCCACGTGGTGCCGGCGCGGCTGCAGATGAACGCGATCCGCAACTACCGCCGCTTCGACCGCATCGGCGCCATCTTCAACCCGAACGAGGTGAATGCCCGTTTCGCCGTGCGCGAAATGCGCAGCGAAGTTGAGCGCAACTCGGCCGAGTTTATCTGCCGGCCGGTGCCGCTCAACGACGCAGGCCAGCCGCAGCCCGACGCCATTCCGCAGCTGCTGCGCGAGCTCAAGGCGCAAGGCGCGCAACTGCTGTATGTGGGCCCCGACAGCTTCCTGTCGGCGAACCGCAAACTGCTGACCGAAACGGCGCTGGCATTGGGCCTGCCGGTGTTTTCGGCCGCCGAAGTCACGCTGCGCGACGGGCGCGCCCTGTTTGGCCTGGTGGCCGGTTACCGCAACGTCGGCCGCCTCACCGCCCATAAGGCCGCCCAAATCCTGTACCATCGCGCAAAGCCCGCTGCACTGCCGATTGAAACCCCGGGCAGCTATTCCTATCTCGTCAACATGGATGTGGCACGCCAGCTGGACATGATGCCGCCGGCGCGTGTGCTGCAAATTGCGGAGCAAATATAGATGATCCCGCTGTCGCCGCCGGTCTTGCAGCAAATGGCCATGGGCCTGGTGTTCGGCCTGACCGATACCGGAACTGTGCGGCCCAGCAACCAGGACAACCTGCTGCTGCTGCCGGAATTGAACCTGGTCGCCGTGGCGGACGGGATGGGCGGCCATGTGGGCGGCGACATCGCCAGCACGGAAGCCCTGCTGCTGGTGTGGAAGCACCTGCGCGCTATGGCGCCGCCAGTGGACCAAGCCGAGGCCCTGCGCCAGATACAGGACGCCGTGCTGTTCGCCAACCATGCCCTGTTCACCAATAATGCCGCCGCCGGACTGGCTGATGGCTATGGCATGGGCACCACGCTATCCGGCATGTGGCAACCGCTCGCCGGCGGCCCGGCCTGTATTTTCCACGTTGGCGACAGCCGCATCTACCGCTACCGCAACGGCCAGCTGGCGCAGCTGACCCATGACCAGACGCTGTATCAGCAAGCGCTGGAATCGGGCATGACCGGCATGCTGCCGCCGCGTAACCTGCTGCTGCAGGCGATCGGCCCGGCGGACGACGTGCGGCCGGACGTGTTTGCGCTGGCGCTGGCGCCGGGCGATATCTACCTGTTGTGCAGTGATGGGCTGTATGGCGCGTCGATGCCGGGTGCGCTGGACGCCATCCTGGCCGGCGCCACGCCGGACAACCTGCCGGAGCGCTGCGCCGCGCTGGTGGAAAAGGCCAAGCAGGACGGCAGCCGCGATAACATCACGGCCATCCTCCTGCGCTGTCCCGATTAGAACTCTTCCCAGTCGTCGCTGGCCGGCTTGGCCGCGGCCATTGCTGGCCGCCGCTGGGGCGCCGGCTCTTTGCGCGGGGCGGCCCGCTGCTCGGCGCTTCGGGCCGGGCGCTCCACCGCCAGGGCGCGCGTCGGCGTGGCCGGACGCCGCGCCGGCGCTTCCGTCCCCATGGCCGCCAGCGACGCGGCATCGAGCTTGAACACGCTCACAACTTCCATCAGCTGCGCCGCCTGTTCCTCAAGCGCGGCTGAAGCAGCTGCCGCTTCCTCGACCAGCGCCGCATTCTGCTGCGTCACATGGTCCATCTGGCTGACGGCGGTATTGATCTGGTCGATGCCGGCACTTTGTTCCTGCGTCGCCAGGCTGATTTCCGAAATAATGTCGGTCACGCGCTGCACGCTGGTGACCACCTCGCCCATCGTTGCCCCGGCCTCGCCCACCAGCTTGCTGCCGGCGCCGACCTTCTCCACCGAATCGCCGATCAGCTGCTTGATCTCCTTGGCCGCCGCCGCCGAACGCTGCGCCAGGTTGCGCACTTCGGAAGCCACCACCGCGAAGCCGCGCCCCTGCTCACCGGCGCGCGCCGCCTCCACCGCTGCATTCAGCGCCAGGATATTGGTCTGGAAGGCGATACCGTCGATAACGCTGATGATGTCCACGATCTTGCTCGACGACTCATTGATCGAATCCATGGTCGCCACCACGCGCGCCACCACTTCGCCGCCCTTGGCCGCCACTTCGGAAGCGGTTTTCGCCAGCTGGTTGGCCTGCAAAGCATTGTCGGAGTTATGGCGCACAGTGGAAGTCAGCTCCTCCATCGAGGAAGCGGTTTCCTCCAGCGAGCTGGCCTGCTCCTCGGTGCGGCTGGACAGGTCCATATTGCCGCTGGCGATCTGGGTGGTCGCGCAGGCGATGGTATCGGTACCCTTGCGCACCTTGCCGACCACCTGGATCAGGCTCTCGTTCATATCTTTCAGCGCCTGCAGCAGCTGGCCGGTTTCTTCGGTCGTTTCAACGTCGATCGTGCTGGTCAGGTCGCCACCGGCCACGGTCTTCGCCACCTTCACCGCCGATTCGATCGGACGCGTGATCGCCAATGCGATAAACCAGGCGATCCCCACCGCCACTACCATCGCCACCAGCACGGTGATCACCATGGCCCGTTCCGCCGTGATAACGGACGCCATGCCATCGGCAATCGAGTCTTTGGCGATCCTGTCATTCAGGTCGATGATCTTGTCCAGCGTCTGCTCGGCCTTGGAAAACAGCGGCTCGGAGGCGTGGTATTGCGCAAAGAACTGGGTGAACAGCTCCTTTTGCCGGGCTTCGTCCTTGTTCGCCGCCAGCGCGGCGATAGTGGCGGCCAGCTTGCCGTCGGCGGCCTTCCAGGCGTCCCACTCGCCGACGAACTGCTTCCACATCACCGCTTCTTCGTCAGTTTGCGGCAAGGGTTCATATTTCTTCCAGCCGGCATCGGCTTTCGTCCAGGCGGCTTCGCGCGACTTCGCCGCTTCGGCGAACTTGGCTTGCGCCTGGTAGTCGTTCTCGTAGATGGCGGTTTCCAGTGTCGCCTTGGAGATCGCCGTCTGGCCCTCGCTCAGGATCAGCAGGCCATGGATGGATGGCAGGCGCACCACTCCAATCTCGTTGACCGACTCGCCAACCTTCGCGATCCCCCGGTAGCCTGATACGCCCAGAATTGCCAGCGCCAGCATCATCGCAGCGACCAGGACTGCCAGCTTCCATTTGATCATCAGGTTCTTGAACATCGCGGTAACCCTTTCTTTGAAGGCAAGATTATTTATCTTGTTATATTTGGTTAGATTGTGCTCTTTCCAAACGAATATCGGGCGTTCTTTCCCGTGCGTCAACAAAATCCTTAGTGTTTGAACCCTCATAGCAACAGATGGATATAATGTGGGGCCAGTCTTGTTTAAGCGTCACCTTTGCATGCCCTTTGATTTAAAAAAAGCCATTCCAAAGCCAGGCAACCGCTTTGCTTTGCCCAACCTGTTCGGTTCCGGTGACGCCTACGCCCTGGCGCAAACTGCACTCGAATTGAAGACGCGCGGCCAGATGCTGGCCGTGGTGGTGGCCCAGGCCAGCGATGGCCAGCGCCTGCTGGCCGAGATCCCATGGTTCGCCAATGGCCAGCTGCGCTGCCACCTGCTGCCGGACTGGGAAACGCTGCCCTATGACGCTTTTTCGCCGCACCAGGACCTGGTATCGGAACGCCTGGCGACGCTGCACGAAATCCAGACCGGCCAGTGCGATGTGGCCATCATTCCCGCCACCACGGCGCTGGTGCGCATGGCGCCGCCGTCCTTCCTGGCCGCCTACACCTTCTTCTTCAAGCAAGGCGAATCGCTGGACGAGGCCAAGCTGAAGTCGCAACTGACGCTGGCCGGCTACACCCATGTGTCGCAGGTGATGTCGCCCGGCGAATACTCGGTGCGCGGCGGCCTGATCGACCTGTTCCCGATGGGCTCCGCGCTGCCATACCGCCTGGACCTGTTCGGCGACACGATTGAAACCATCCGCACTTTCGATGCCGACACCCAGCGTTCGCTGTACCCGGTGCGCGAAGTGCGCCTGCTGCCGGGCCGTGAATTCCCGATGGACGAAGCGGCGCGCACCGCCTTCCGCAGCCGCTGGCGCGAAACTTTCGAGGGCGATCCGTCGCGCGCGGTGATCTACAAGGACATCAGCAGCGGCATCGCCTCCGCCGGTATCGAGTACTACCTGCCGCTGTTCTTCGAGGAGACGGCAACCTTCTTCGACTACCTGCCGGAAGCTGCCAGCATCGCCATGGTGGGCGATATCGACGGCGCCATCAAACGCTTCTGGGCCGACACCGAATCGCGCTACAAGTTCCTGAAGGCCGACCGCGAACGCCCGATCCTGCCGCCGAACGACATCTTCCTCGGCGACGAGCAGTTCTTCGTGCTGGCCAAGCCGCACCCGCGCATCGCCATTTCGCGCGATATGTCGCTGCCGGCTTCCGAGCTGTCGGCGCCTGTCCCGAACATCGCCGTCAACCGCCATCTGGACGACCCGCTGACCAACCTGCGCGCCTACCTGATGCAGTCGGGCCGCCGCGTGATGATCTGCGCCGAGTCCAACGGCCGCCGCGAGACGCTGCAGCAGTATTTCGCCGAATTCGACCTGGCGCCCGCGCTGGTGGAAGGCTTTGACGGTTTCCTTGCCAGCGACGCCAAAGTCGCGCTGGGCGTGTCGCCGCTGTACGCCGGATTCGAGCTGGAAGACGGCATCGCCTTCATTACAGAAACCGAGTTGTATGCCGGCTCCGGCCGCCGCGCCGGCCGCAAGAAGCAGGAAGCCGTTACCCAGGTCGAATCGATGGTGCGCGACCTGTCCGAGCTCAAGATCGGCGACCCGGTGGTGCACATCAACCACGGCATCGGGCGCTATATGGGTCTGGTCAGCATGGACCTGGGCGAAGGCGAAACCGAATTCCTGCACCTGGAATACGCCAAGGAGAGCAAGCTGTACGTGCCGGTCTCGCAGCTGCACGTGATTTCGCGCTACTCCGGCGCATCGCCGGACGACGCGCCGCTGCACACCCTGGGCTCCGGCCAGTGGGACAAGGCCAAGCGCAAGGCCGCCGAACAGGTGCGCGACACCGCCGCCGAGCTGCTCAACCTGTACGCCCGCCGCGCCGCCCGTACCGGCCATTCGTTCGAGTACTCCTCGCACGACTACGAACGCTTCGCCGACAGCTTCGGCTTCGACGAGACGCCGGACCAGGCAGCCGCGATCATGAACGTGATCAAGGACATGACCTCCGGCAAACCGATGGACCGCCTGGTGTGCGGCGACGTCGGCTTCGGCAAGACCGAAGTTGCGCTGCGCGCCGCCTTCATTGCCGTCATGGGCGGCAAGCAAGTGGCCATCCTGGCGCCGACCACCCTGCTGGCCGAACAGCACGCGCAAACCTTCGCCGACCGCTTTGCCGACTGGCCGGTGCGCATTGCCGAAATGTCGCGCTTCCGCACCGGCAAGGAAATCGCCAACGCCATCAAGGGCATGCAGGACGGCACGCTGGACATCGTGATCGGCACCCACAAGCTGCTGTCGGACGACGTCAAGTTCGACCGCCTCGGCCTGGTCATCATCGACGAAGAGCACCGCTTCGGCGTGCGCCAGAAGGAAGCGCTGAAATCGCTGCGCGCCGAAGTGGACGTGCTGACCCTGACCGCAACGCCGATCCCGCGCACCCTGGGCATGGCGCTGGAAGGCCTGCGCGACTTCTCCGTGATCGCCACCGCGCCGCAAAAGCGCCTGGCCATCAAGACTTTCGTGCGCAGCGAAGGCGACTCCATCATCAAGGAAGCCGTGCTGCGTGAGCTGAAGCGCGGCGGCCAGGTCTACTTCCTGCACAACGAGGTGGAGACCATCCAGAACCGCCTGGCCAAGCTGCAGGAAATGCTGCCGGAAGCGCGCATCGCCGTGGCCCACGGCCAGATGCACGAACGCGACCTGGAAAAAGTGATGCGCGACTTCGTGGCGCAGCGCTACAACATCCTGCTGTGCACCACGATCATCGAAACCGGTATCGACGTACCGACCGCCAATACCATCATCATGCACCGCGCCGACAAGTTCGGCCTGGCCCAGCTGCACCAGCTGCGTGGCCGCGTCGGCCGCTCGCACCACCAGGCTTACGCCTACCTGCTGGTGACCGACGTGCAGGGCCTGAGCAAACAGGCGCAGCGCCGCCTGGATGCGATCCAGCAGATGGAGGAACTGGGCTCGGGCTTCTACCTGGCGATGCACGACCTGGAAATCCGCGGCGCCGGCGAGGTGCTGGGCGAAAACCAGTCCGGCGAGATGCTGGAAGTCGGCTTCCAGCTGTATACGGACATGCTGAACGAAGCCGTGCGCGCGCTGAAGGCCGGCAAGGAACCGGACCTGGCCGCCCCGCTCGCGACCACCACCGAAATCAACCTGCACACGCCGGCCCTGCTACCCGCGGATTTCTGCGGCGACGTGCACGAACGCCTGTCGATCTACAAGCGCCTGGCCAACTGCGAAGCGCAGTCCAGCATTGACGATCTGCAGGAAGAACTGATCGACCGCTTCGGCAAACTACCCGACGCAGCCAAGGCGCTGGTGGAAACCCACCGCCTGCGCATTGCGGCCAAATCCGTCGGCATCGTCAAGATCGATGCCCACTCGGAAGCCGTCAACCTGCAATTCATGCCGAAACCGCCGATCGATCCGATGCGCATCATCCACCTGATCCAGAACCAGCGCCACATCAAGCTGAATGGACAGGATAAACTCAAGATCACCGCCAACATGCCGGACCTGGCAGCGCGTGTGAACCAGATCAAAACCGCCATTAAACAGCTGACCGCCTGATGAACGACATGACGATGAACCTGGTGCTGCAAGGAGTTGGCGATTGCGCCGCCCGTCTGCAGCGCATCGCCGCCCTGACCGCGCCAAAACGCGTGGTGACTGTTTCCGACAACGCCCTGCGCTGCGAAGGAATCACCTATACCCCGGCCCTGCGCCAGACCATCGAGATCGCCGCCCAGGCGGCCCAGCTGGATACCACCTACATGATGGGCGTGCGCCGCCTGGACGAATTCAAGCTGGTGGCGATGGATATGGATTCGACCCTCATTACCATCGAATGCATCGACGAAATCGCCGACATGCAGGGCCTCAAGCCGCAGGTTGCCGAGATCACCGAAGCGGCCATGCGCGGCGAGCTGGATTTCTCAGAAAGCCTGAAGCGCCGCGTGGCGCTGCTGGAAGGCCTGGATGCATCGGCACTGGAGCGCGTGTACGAAGAACGCCTGCGCCTGTCGCCCGGGGCCGAGCGCATGCTGAAGGGGGTGCAAGCTGCCGGCCTGAAGACGCTGCTGGTTTCCGGCGGTTTTTCCTTCTTCACCGAAAAACTGAAACCGCGCCTGGGCCTGGATTTCACCCGCGCCAATGAGCTGGAAATTGTCGACGGCAAGCTGACCGGCAAAGTGGTCGGCGAGATTGTCGATGCGGACGTCAAGCGCAAGACGGTGGAACACGTGTGCGCCGCCATGGGCATCCGCCCGGAACAGGCGATTGTCATGGGCGACGGCGCCAACGACCTGAAGATGATGGGTATTGCCGGCATGTCGGTCGCCTTCCGGGCCAAGCCGGTGGTGCGCGAACAGGCCAGCGTAGCATTCAACTACGTCGGCCTGGACGGCATCCTCAACCTCTTGGGTTAAAAGTCGGGGTCATGTCTGACATTCGGACATTTGCCTAAGGCAAATGTCCGAATGTCAGACATGACCCCGACTTTTCAAGCGACGACGCCGCGCTCGCGCAGCGCGGCCACCTGCGCCTCGGTCAGGCCCAGTCCCGCCAGTACATCGTCGGTATGCTGGCCCAGGGTTGGGCCCTGCCAGCGCACTTCTCCCGGCGTTTCCGACAGCTTGGGTACGATGCCAGGCATCTTCACGTGCACGCCATCCGGCAGCTCCGTATCGAGCAGCATGCCGCGCGCCTGGTAGTGCGGGTCGGCCACGATATCCTTCACCGAATAGATGCGGCCTGCCGGCACCTCCGCTCGCTCCAGCACCGCCAGCACCTCATCGATGGTGTGCGCCGAGGTCCAGCCGGCGATCGCCGCATCGATCAGCTTTTCCTGCGCCGCGCGGCCATCGTTCTGTGCGAATTGCGGGTCTTCCGCCATATCGGCCCGGCCAATTGCGGTCATCAAACGCTTGTAGATTGGGTTGCTGTTGCCGGCAATGACCACATACGAGCCATCGCGCGTCGGGTAGGTGTTGGATGGGGCGATCCCCGGCAGGGCGCCGCCGCTGCGCTCGCGCACATGGCCCAGCAGGTCGTACTCGGGCACCAGCGACTCCATCAGGTTGAACACGCTCTCGACCAGCGACACGTCCACCACCTGCCCGTCGCCCTGCCCCATTTTCACGCGCAGCACCGACATCAGCGCGCCCATCACCGCATGCAGCGACGCCAGCGAATCGCCCAGGCTCACGCCCACGCGCGCCGGCACGCCGCCCGCCTCGCCGGTGGTGTAGCGGATGCCGCCCATCGCCTCGCCAATGGCGCCGAAGCCCGGACGGTCCTTGTAAGGACCGCTCTGGCCGTAGCCCGAGATCCGCACCATGGTCAGCTTGGGATTCAGCGCATGCAGCGCGTCCCAGCCCAGGCCCAGCTTTTCCAGCGCGCCCGGCTTCATGTTTTCGATCAGCACATCGGCGTCTTCGCACAGCTGCTTGACCAGCGCGATGCCTTCCGGCGCCTTCAAGTTGATCGAAATGGACTTCTTGTTACGCGACTGCAGATACCACCACAGCGAAGTGCCCTTGTGCAGCTTGCGCCACTTGCGGATGGGATCACCCTCGCCCGGCGCCTCGATCTTGATGACCTCCGCCCCGAATTCCGCCATCAGGCGCGCCGCAAAGGGCGCCGCAATGAGCGTCCCGATTTCAATGACTTTGATACCCTGCAACGGACCCGCCATTTTCACCACTCCTCTTGCAATTACATTATCATTAACGCCGAACCAATCATTCTAACCGGAGGCGAAAAATGCTGTACAAAGGTAGCTGCCATTGCGGCAATGTGAAATTTGAAGCCGAGGGCACGATTGAAGGACTGGTCTCGTGCAACTGCTCGATCTGCCAGCGCAAGGGTGCGCTCATGTGGTTCATCCCGCGCGACAATCTGAAATTGCTGACGCCCGAAGCCGACCAGGCCAACTATACCTTCAACAAACACGTGATCAACCACCGCTTCTGCCCGAAGTGCGGCATCCACACCTACGGTGAAGGCAAGGACCCGAAAGGCAACGCCATGGCGGCCGTCAATGTGCGCGTGCTGGAGGACATCGAGCTGGAGTCGTTCCCGGTCCAGCACTACAACGGGCGCGAACTGTAAGGAGCCGTTATGGCACAGGAACTTGTATTCGACGACCGTACCCGCTCCGCCAAGGAATGGGCGTTCTGGCTTTACCTCGGCCACGGGCTGAGCATCTTCTTCACCCTGGGCGCAGCCTCGCTGATCCCTCTGATCCTCAATTACGTCAAGCGCGGCGACAGCGCAGGCACTTTCATCGATAGCCACCATGGCTGGATGATCCGGTCGTTCTGGTGGTACCTGGTGTGGATTTGCGTGGGCTGGGCGCTGTTTGCCACCCTGTTCGGCATCCCGCTGGCGTGGCTGGTGTGGGTCGGCGCCTGGCTCTGGAAAATCTACCGCTTAATCCGCGGCATCACAGCCCTCAACAACAACGCCCCCATCGGCGATTAAGGCCGACCGCAGAATTCACTGCGCTTGGCAGGCGCGCGCAGCACCTGGTCGACGTAGTAGGCCAGGGCGGCTTCGGTGTACTTGGGATCTGGATGCATGGCGACGAAGGGCGCTGCCTTTTGCATCCAGGTCGCTACGCAGTTTGACGTAGGCTGCTCGCTGTCGGCGCAATCCGTGTAAGCATCAAACGCGCGCCGATAACTCGAGAACGTCGCATGGTCCATCGGCAGGCCATGTCCCGGCACCAGCGTTTCAAACTCCAGCTGGTCAATCTCCGCCAATGCCTTACGCCAGCCTTCCGCGCAACCAGTATCGAAGAATGGCAGCGGCACCACCACCAGGTCGCCCACAAACACCGTCCTGCTGGCTGGATCATGCACCCAGACGTCTCCCTCGGTCGCGGCGAACTTCGCCAGGTGCAGCTTCAGCTCCCGCTCGCCGAGCCGCACCGACATCGTCCCTTTCACCGGCTGGTCAGGGATCAGGTTGCCCGGATCATTGATCGCCCCGAGGTACAAGCGCGTATCCGCCTTGCGCGCCTCCGGTACGGATGGATCCTCCAGGCGCGCCTTGGCCTTATCGACATTCCGGATCAGGAAGCCCTTCAGCGCCCCTTCCACCGCCATACTTGTATAGAGCTTCGCGCCCGGATAAGCCGCCCGGATCCGCGCGTTGCCCGTCGCATGGTCCAGGTGCCAATGCGTGTTGACGATAGAAGTAATCGGCTTATTCCGCGCCTTGGCGAGCGCGATGATTTTGTCCGTATGCTCCGGATGGCGGCCGGTGTCGATGACCAGCATCTCATTGGGTCCCTCGAACACAATCGAATTCCCATCCGGCTGCACATCCTGCGGCACTTTGCCTTCGATGAAGGTGTACGGCACCTGCGCGACCGGGGCGCCGGCCAAACCCATAAGCATAGACAGCGTAGCAATTGAGATCATTCGGGCCTTATCCTCTCAGTCGGTTTGGGGCCCGCAAAGTTGCGAGCCGTCGATGTTATGCCCCTATCGGGTCCCGCCTACCGCCCTCCTGTCCGAGTTGCTGCGCAAGGCCAATCAAGATTCCCTCCGGGCCGCGGATGTAGCAGAGCCGATAGATCTTTTCGTACTCGACCACTTCGCCAACCAGCTTCGCTCCTCGTTGCTGCAGGCGATCGACAGTTTCGTCGATATCGTCCACCGCGAACATCACCCGCAGGTATCCAAGCGAATTTACCGGGGCGACGCGGTGATCCGCCACGACCTTCGGGGCAAGGAAACGGGATAACTCAAGCCGGCTGTGTCCATCCGGCGTCCGCATCATCGCAATCTCGACGCGCATGCCAGGCAGCCCGGTTACGCCATCCGCCCAATCGCCTTCCACCGGGGCGCGCCCCTCAAGGTGCAAGCCAAGCTCGGTGAAGAATTCAATCGCTGCATCGAGGTCTTCCACCACGATGCCGACATTATCCATGCGCTTAACCGCCACGTTCCCTCCTTTGAGTTACCCGAGCCCGGTGAAAAATCGCAATCAGTGCACAGCCTTAAGATTTTTCAGTTTGGGCAATGCAACAGAAGCCGGGACTTCCTCGAACGAAAGCGTTGAACGCTTCTTCATCTCGACACCATTAAAAGACATCGTGGCGTCGGTTTCCAATTGAACGTAGTAGACCTCACCAGCATCGGCATTCACGACTACTGGTTCCGCTTCGAATATCCAGTCCCAAATTGAAGTTAACTGCTCGACTTTATGCCGACCAGGAGCAACACGAAACTGAAGGAAGCTGCCGTTTTTCAGGTCATCCATCTTCCGACCATTGAGGGCAATGGTCGGCGAACCGCCGCCATTGGCAAGCCGCCATTCCCGATAGACGTAGATCAGTGCCTCATCTTTGGCGGGGACTTCGTGAGAGTAGTGAGGACCGGATGCCGCGCACCCGGTGAGCAAGACAATTGAGGTTAAGAGAATAAGGAACTTTTTCATCAGCGAACGCTCATTGTTTATTTACCAAGCATTATGACGCCATGAGATGCGTTGGGCAATGCCGAGGATGGCGTGTCAGGCGCTTTCGCTGCGGTTGCGGCCTGCGGCTTTGGCGCGGTATAGGGCGCGGTCGGCGGTTTCGACGAAGGCTGTGAGGTCGGAAAAGACGCCGGGTCCTACGGTGCAAATGCCCTGGCTTAAGGTCACGCGCGGAGCAACGCTGGAGTATTCGTGGGCGATGGCCAGCCGGCGCACTGCATCGTGCATGTGGCGGGCGACGATCGCTGCGCCTTCGGCATCGGTATCGGGCAGGATGGCTGCAAACTCCTCGCCGCCGTAGCGCGCCAGCAGATCCTGCGGCCGCGCGACCACGCTCGCCAGAATGCGCGCAATCGCGATCAGGCAGGCATCGCCCTGCTGGTGCCCGTAATTGTCGTTGTATTGCTTGAAGCAGTCGACGTCGATCATGATCAGCGACAGCGGTGTGCCATTGCGCTGCGCCCTGCGGTACTCGCCTTCCAGATGGATGTCGAAACGGCGCCGGTTGGCCACACCGGTCAGGCTGTCGGCATGCACCAGGGCCTCCAGCTCTTTGGCCTGGCGCCGCAACTGATTCTCCCGCGCCACCTGGGAGCTGACGTCAGCCACATGTACCATGCAAAAGCGCTGCCCGTCCTGCAGCAGCAAGGGCGTCACCTGCACCGCCTGCGGCATGCGCTCGCCATCTGCGCCATGCAAAGCAAATGGCGAACGGTTCAAGGTCTGCGACAGCAAAGCCGACAGCCCCTGCCTCAGCGCGGTGCGCAGCGCCTGGTGCACCCGGCCGCCGCACAGTTCCGGAAACAGCGCGGAAAAATCGCGCTCAAGAACCGCGCCCGCCGCCAGACCGCTGGCGCGCTCCAGCCAGGCGTTCCACAGCACGAGCCTTTCATCCTGGTCGAACACCATGACACCGGCCCCCAGCGTGCGGAATGCCGCCCGCAACAGGCCCAGTTCCACTGCCGCCACATCCTGCGCCATCAGAACTCACCGTGTTGCGAAAGATAGCGGTCCAACAGGACAGCCAGGCTGCTCAATGCGTCGCCGTCCAACAGCAATGCCAGATAGCCGTCGATGCGGTGGCTCTCCACGCTAAAGTCGATCTTCAACGTCAGCACCATGTCTTCCGGCTCTCCGCCCAGCAGGTCGAGGATATGCATCCCGCTGTTGGTACAGTATTGCGGGAGCGAGCCGCTCAGCTCCTGACCGATGGCATTCGCCAGTCGGCCAACGCAACAATTAAGCACGATGTTGCCGATCTCGCTCATCGCTTCCTGCTCCAACTCCGTCAGTTCGACAGCGGGGCACTCGCCGCCTACCATCAGGCGCACCAGTTCCAGGCTCTTCTCCTCAGGGAACATCAACATGGCAGTGGTGCCGAAACTGCCGGTGAAGCGCTGCGTGATCGCGCAGATGCGGCGCTGCGTCGCACCGCCCACGGAAAGCGCAGCCTCGGCCCGCGTTTCAAAGACGATCGAAGGGAAGGACATCGCCACTTCGTCATTCACGATTTCGCTGACAGCCGCCGCAGCAAGGCCCACGCCCTGGTTGAAGATCTCCACCAGCGCATCATGCTGCATGTCGTCGAGCCTGAACATCAGCCGCGCTCCAGCAACGCGAGGATGCCTGCGATGCGCTCACGCGTCACAGGTTTTTCGGCGAAATCCACGTCCAGTCCTTCGGCACGCAAACGCGTGGCGCTCTGGATATTCGCCGTCAGTATGCAGATGGGCAGGGACGGTTGCTGTCCACGCATCAGCGAAGCGGTCGCCAGGCCGCCGATGCCTGGCATATTCACGTCGAGGATGACCAGGTCCGGCGCCACGCTGTCCAGCATCTGCAAGCCTTCCTCCCCGGTGCCGGCCTCCACAATCCGCCAGGCAGGATGCAGCTGCTGGATGAAATCGCGCGCAAACATGCGTGAGACCTTACTGTCGTCAATCAGCATGATGGTGCGGGTAGAAGAATCGTTCATTTACTAGTTCCCAAAGTGCAACATAAATTGCGAAGAATCAATGGCAACTAGTATAGAAAAGCCCGCCACCCTATAATTAACTTTAACTGCAAGAAATTTAACTTTAACTGCAAGCCGCTTTACCAATGAAGTATATTCGGGCCACCACATTCCTTGGGTTTGAAGAAACCGCTCTCGCAGTCGGCCTGGATCCCGAAGCTTTGCTGCGCGCCGCTGGGCTCCAACCCAAAGATATCCGCAACGAGAAGAACCGGATTTCGATAAATGCAGCAGCCGCGATCTTCCACCATGCAGCGCTGGCTTCAGGATGCGAAGATTTCGCGCTGCGCGTTTCGCGCCACCGTAAATTGTCGGTACTGGGGCCGCTGGCCATGCTGACTTATGTGGAGCCTACGGTACGGGAAGCCGTTGCCGCCGTACTGCGCTACCAGGCCATGCACACCAATGCTGTCCACGCCCATCTGGTCGAGCAAGACGGGCTGGCCTACCTTGGTTGCCATGTCGACCTTGAACGGAATGTACCGGGACGCCAGGCGCATGAACTCACGATCGCTACGATCAACAAGATCCTGTCGGTGTTGCTGGGCCCAGCATGGCGTCCGCTGCAAGTATGTTTTCGCCATGGGCCGCCGCGCGTGCAAACACTGCATAGCGCCGTGTTCCGTACCGATGTCGAATTCAATAGTGGAGCTGACTGCGTGATCCTGCGCAGCAGCGACCTGGATCGCGAAATATCCACAGCCGACCCACAGTTGGCGAGGAATGTGCGTGATTACCTCAGCACCCTCGAGTTGCCGGCACAGGCTAGCTTGCGCTTCGAGGTCAGGCAGGTGGTGGAAATTCTTATCGTCAGCGGCAACTGTACCGCCGAAGCGGTGGCGCAACGTCTTGGCCTTCCAGTCCGTACTTTTTATCTGCGCCTTAAACAGGATGACGCAAGCTTTGCCGCCATCGTCAACGATGTGAGAAAGGAAATCGCGGTGCGCAAGCTGGAGACTGCGGATGCCAGCATGAGCGAGATATCCGGCATCCTCGGCTTCTCCAGCCTGCCGGCTTTCTCGCGCTGGTTCCGCCAGCACTTCGGTTGCACTGCACGCGACTGGGTAGCGGACCAGGCAAGCGTCAGGAACCGCTGATTCCGTTCATGGCGGCCAATGCGCGCTCAATATCGACAACCAGGTCGTCAGGGTCTTCCAGGCCGATGTTGAAGCGGACAAGGGTACCCTTCTCTTTCCAGTTCTTGCGCATGGCCTGGATGCGGTATGGGATGCACAGGCTGTGCGCGCCGCCCCAGCTATAGCCGATGCCGAACAGTTCGAGCGAATCGACGAAATTGTCGGTTTGGGCCTCAGTGTACTTTTCGTCGAACAGCACGGAGAACAAGCCGCCGGCGCCGGTGAAGTCGCGCTTCCAGTTCTCGTGGCCTGGACAGTCTTTGAATGCGGGGTGCAGGACCTTGCTGATTTCGGGGCGCGTTTTCAGCCAGGTTGCGACCTTGCGGGCGGAGGCGTCGTGGGTTTCGAAGCGGATCTTCAGCGTTGGCAGGTTGCGCAGTACGAGGTAGGTGTCGTCGGCGCTGACGCCCATTCCGAGGCGCATGTGGGCCATGCTGAGGCGTTCGTGCAGGAGTTTGTCGCGTGTGGTCAGGCAGCCCATCAGGACGTCGGATCCGCCGGATTGATATTTGGTGAGGGCCTGCATCACGATGTCGACGCCGAGGTCGAAACCGCGCAAGGCCAGGCCGGCGGACCAAGTGTTGTCGAGGGCAACCAGTACCCCCTTCTGCTTTGCGGCGGCGCAGATTGCCGGCAGGTCGGGGACTTCCATCGAGACGGAGCCTGGGGCTTCGGTCCAGATCAGCTTTGTGTTGGGCTGGATCAGGTCTACGATGTCGGCGCCGATCATTGGGTCGTACAGGCGTGCGGTGATGCCGAAGTCGGTCGACAGCCAGCGTGCGAGGTCGCGGTTGGGGCTGTAGACGTTGTCGGGCAGGAGGACGTCGTCGCCGGACTTCAGCAGTGCGAAGTTGCACATGGCGATGGCGGCGAGGCCGCTGGGGGCTAGCAGGCAGTGGTTGCCGCCTTCGATTTCGGCCAGGCGGGCTTCAAGGGTGAAGGTGGTGGGCGTGCCGTGCAGGCCGTAGGTGTAGGCGTTCTTCTCTTTCCAGTCGCCGGAGCGCATGGCGGCGACGTTCTTGAACAGGACTGTGGAGGCGTGGTGGATGGCGCTGGGGAAGGCTGCAAAGCCTTCGGGCGGCACGTAGTCCGTGTGGATGATTTGGGTTTGAAGGCGCTTTTTGGTCATGGCACCTATTCTAAACCTTTACTGTCTGATGGCGATCAACACGGGGCGTGCAGGAGCCGCCTAACCTTTAGTTCTCATACCATCCGGAGAGCAATCATGCCGTAGGAACTAAAGGTCAATGAATCGGATATCACCTTTAGCCGGCGAAATTAAGCGAGGCACTGCAATTGCCACTTTCGATGCAACTGGCCGCTACCCACGGGATGCGCGCGGCCGATACGCTGCAATTTACATTAGCCATAACGCTCAGGGCATTGTGGTACTCGACCAATGGAATGCAAAGCGCAAAGTGTCTGAACGGACTATTCGCTTTGATCCAAATTCGAAATCTCGCAGCAACAATGCAGAGACGTTCTATGTCATTGAATAGTTCACCCTTCCTCCACTGGGCGTTGGGAATAGCGCTGACTTTGCGCGGAGTTCCGGCTTTTGCGGAACCGGTCAAATGTCCAAGTACGATTGATTCGCATCGCTTGCACAGGGTGGAGATATTTGATGGTCATCCATCTGAGCAGGCATCCCTGGTACCGGATGAAAGCACGGGAAATGGTTCCGCAAGGGCTGTATGGAAATTTGAGCCGTTTAGCGGAAGAAGGATCTGGGTCGTTTGTGCTTATCGTGGCACAAGCAAAACCGTTTTGCTTGAAATGCCGGCTTCTACGAGGCGTTGTGAGGTGAGGTTCCGGAGGCATCGGCCTCAGAGTATCGATTGCGAGTAGCGGAGGATAAGCCTGCGGTTTGGTAGTTTGTGGCTGAGGCGTAAGCGCAGGAGTTTGAACGACCGGGGGAGACGCGGCTTTTGAACCGGTAAACCAGGGTCAGACCCAAGGGTCTGACCCCGATGTGCGGGGGGCGCGGGTTATTGGGCTTCGCCCCACAGGTCGTGGGCGTCGGCGCTGGTGATTTCTACGTCGAAGAACTGGCCGACGGCCAGCTTCTTCTTCGGATCGAATGGGCGCTTGACGTGGACGACGCCGTCGATCTCAGGGGCATCGGCGGACGAGCGGCCGATTGCGCCGCTTGGGGTCAGTTCGTCGATCAGCACTTTGACAGTCTTGCCGACTTTGGACTTCAGGCGGTTGCGGGAGATTTCTTCCTGCAGCAGCATGACGCGGCCGCGGCGTTCTTCGCGCACTTCTTCCGGCACCGGATTCGCCAGTTCGTTGGCAGTGGCGCCTTCTACCGGCGAGTAGGCGAAGCAGCCCAGGCGGTCGATCTGGGCTTCTTTCAGGAAGTCCAGCAGGTATTCGAATTCCGCTTCGGTCTCGCCTGGGAAGCCGGCGATGAAGGTGGAGCGGATGGTCAGGTCCGGGTTCATCTCGCGCCATTTCAGGATGCGGTCCAGGTTCTTTTCGCCGGAAGCTGGGCGCTTCATGCGCTTCAGGACGTCCGGGTGGGCGTGCTGCAGCGGGATGTCCAGGTAAGGCAGGATATGGCCGTCGCCCATCATCGGGATGATTTCGTCGACGTGCGGGTATGGGTAGACGTAGTGCAGTCGCACCCAGGCGCCGTACTGCTTGGCCAGCTCGCCCAGGGCTTGGGTCAGCTGGGTCATATGGGTCTTGACCGGGCGGCCGTTCCAGAAGCCGGAGCGGAACTTGACGTCGACGCCGTAGGCGGAGGTGTCCTGCGAGATCACCAGCAGTTCCTTGACGCCGGCTTTGAACAGGTTTTCGGCTTCCAGCATCAGCTCTGCGATCGGGCGCGACACCAGGTCGCCGCGCATCGATGGAATGATGCAGAACGAGCAGCGGTGGTTGCAGCCTTCGGAAATCTTCAGGTAGGCGTAATGCTTCGGGGTCAGCTTGATGCCTTGTGGCGGCAGCAGGTCGATGAATGGTTCGTGCGGCTTTGGCAGGTGAGTGTGCACCTGGGCCATCACTTCGCCCACGGCGTGCGGGCCGGTCACGGCCAGGACTTTCGGGTGGACTTTCTGGATGATGTCGTCGCCGTCCTTGTCTTTCTTGGCGCCGAGGCAGCCGGTGACGATGACTTTGCCGTTTTCAGCCAGCGCTTCGCCGATGGCGTCCAGCGATTCCTGCACGGCGGCGTCGATGAAGCCGCAGGTGTTCACGATCACCAGGTCGGCACCGTCGTAGGACTTGGCGGTTTCGTAGCCTTCGGCGCGCAGCTGGGTCAGGATTTGTTCGGAGTCGACCAGTGCTTTCGGGCAGCCGAGGGAGACAAAACCAACTTTAGGTGCGGGGGTGCCGTCGGTGGGGGCGATGGTGCGGGTGATTTGCTTGGATTGCATGGCAGATAGCTGATGATTCAGGGCAATCTGCCATTATACCAAAACCGGGCGGGTCTGCCCCTTGGGTCAGCCCCTGATTTACCGGTTTACTTTTTGTCAGCTGGCGGGGCAAACGGGAAGGTGCCGAAGATGTTCTTGCTTTGGTTTTGCATCTGCTCTTGCATCTGCACGAACAGGCTCTTCGACTGTTCAACGTAGTTATTCATCATCCCCTGCATGATCGGCGCTTGCACGTTCATGAATTGGGTCCACATTTCCGGGCTAAAGGATTTGCCGTCGAAACTGGCGGCCCCCTGGGTGAATTTACGCTGGATATCGGTAAATGCCTGGATATTCTTTTCCAGATAAGAACCCATCATGCCTTGCATCGCGTGGCCGTAAAAACGGATGATCTGCGCGAGCACGTCGGTGGAGAACATCGGCACGCCGCTGGCCTCCTCTTCCAGAATGATCTGGAGCAGGATGCTGCGGGTCAGGTCTTCGTTGGTTTTGGCATCGACGACCGTGAATTCCTCGGCATCCAGCACGAGTTGTTTCACGTCCGTCAGGGTAATGTAGGAACTGGTTTGCGTATCGTAAAGACGGCGATTCGGGTATTTCTTAATCAAGCGTTCAGTACTTTTCTTTGCACTACTCATCACTGGTCCATTTATTGCGCCGCAGCGCGCTTACCTGCCGTTGATAATATTTGCGACCCCATTATAGGGCGAAAAAAATTGTTTTGGCACGACAATGTTATAAGTTAACTGATTGTCGTGACCAATATTGCAACGCAACCAAATATTACCTTAAGTTAATCAGCCTTGGCTTTTACATAACGTCCTGGGGCGGCTTCGATCGGCTCGTATTTGGCATTACCGAGCTTGGTGCGGGCCTTGACGTCCTCGCCGCCGTTTTCGGCCAGGAAGGCTGACCAGTCGGTCCACCAGCTGCCAGGGTGCTCGGTCGCCCCGGCGAACCATTCATCCGGCGTCGCTGGCTGGGCGTCATTGGTCCAGTAGCTGCGCTTCTTCTTGGAGGCCGGGTTGATTACGCCGGCAATGTGGCCGGAGGCGCCAAGAATAAACTTGTTACGTCCCTGTTTTTTGGGATTCAGGATCTTGGTCGACTCGTAGGCTGCGTTCCACGGGACGATGTGGTCTTCGCGCGAGGCGTAGATGAAGGCGGGAGCGTCGATTTTGGACAAGTCGACTTTTTCGCCTGCCACCTTGAGCTTGCCTGGAACTTTCAGGCTGTTTTCCAGGTAGGTGTTGCGCAGGTACCAGCAGAACATCGGGCCAGGCAGGTTGGTGGAATCGGAGTTCCAGTACAGCAGGTCGAACGGTGGTGGTTCGTTGCCCTTCAGGTAGTTGGACTGGACGTAGTTCCACACCAGGTCGTTCGGGCGCAGGCTGGAGAAGGTGCTGGCCAGGTCGCGGCCGGGCATCAGGCCGCCGTTTTTCAGCGTCTGCTCGCGGATCTGTACTTGCGGTTCGTCGATGAACACGTTGAGGACGCCGGTGTCGCTGAAGTCGAGGAAGGTGGTCAGCAAGGTCACGCCGGCGGCTGGGTGTTCGCCTCGGGCGGCCATGACGGCCAGGGAGGTAGACAGCAAGGTGCCGCCAACACAGAATCCCAGTACATTCAGCTTATCCTGCTTGCTGATTTCGCGGGTGATGTTGATGGCGTTGATGGCGCCTTTTTCGATGTAGTCGTCCCAGGTGGTCTTGGCCATCGACTGGTCGGGGTTGCGCCAGGACACCAGGAACACGGTGTTGCCCTGCTCTACCGCGTAGCGTACCAGGGAGTTTTCCGGTTGCAGGTCGAGGATGTAGTACTTGTTGATGCATGGCGGCACCATCAGCAGCGGGCGTTCGTGCACGGTCTTGGTCAGCGGGGCGTACTGGATCAGCTGGAACAGCTCGTTCTCGTACACCACGGCGCCTTCGGTGGTGGCCAGGTTCTTGCCGACTTCGAAGGCTTTTTCGTCGGACAGGGAAATGTGGCCCTTCTGGATGTCGCCCAGCAGGTTGGCCAGGCCCTTGGTCAGGCTTTCGCCCTTGGTTTCGATCAGTTTCTGGTGCGCTTCCGGGTTGGTGGCGAGGAAGTTGGCGGGCGACATGGCGTCCACCACCTGCTGCACGGCGAAGCGGATTTTCTGCTTTTGCTGCGGGGTTGCGTCAACGGCTTCCGCCATTTGCATGAGGAATTTGGCGTTTAGCAGGTATGATGCCGCGTTGAACGCGGACACCGGGTTGCCTTGCCAGGCTTCGGACGAGAAGCGGCGGTCCTTTAACGACGGCGCTTTGCCGGTCAGGAATTCCTGCCACAGCGCGGTGAACTCGCCCATATAATCGTTTCTCAGCTGCTCCATTGCTTCCGGGCGGACGGCAGCGCCGGCATCGCGCAGCAGCGCGGCGCCAGGGACGACGTCCATTTCGGGCATCATCTTGAACCAGGATTGCCATTGGTTCGGGTCGCTGACTTGTGCCATCCATGCGTTAGCGAAGGCTTGCGGGTCGGGCATGTTCATTTTCGAGTCCGTTAAAAATACTGAAGTTTTAAAAAGACTACATATGCTGATTGTTGCTGTTGCTTGGCTCTATGTCACAGTGCTGATGGCGTTTACGGAGCCTACCGTAGTTGCCGGCATTATGACGTTTCTGCTGTATGGCGTATTGCCATTAGGCATACTATTTTATCTAACAGGCGGCAAACGCCGCAAACGCAAACGGGCAGCCGAAGCCGCCCGTCGTGATGATCCGCCTACTGTTTGATCCAGATCAAACTGGCCTGCCGTCCGGTTACCTTGTCGCGGCGGTAGGAATAGAAGCGGCTGGCGTCGGTGACGGTGCAAAGATCGCCGCCGCTGACGTCCGTCACATTTGCCCGTTTGAGTGCGAGGCGGGCTAGCGTGTAGATGTCTGCCAGGTATTTGCCGGGCTGGCCGGGGCGGGCAACAAAGGCTGCGCGCACTGCGGCTTGCTCGTATGAGTCGCCTGCTGCACCGGCCAGGAAGGCTTGCAATACCTCCTCCCCTACTTCGAATTCCTGCGGGCCGATTGCGGGGCCGAGCCAGGCGATGATTTCGTCGGCGGGTGCGGCGAGTTCGGTGCGCATGGCCGCTACTGTCGCTTCGAGGACGCCGCCGGCAAGGCCGCGCCAGCCGGCGTGGGCGGCGCCGACGACGGTACCGGCGCGGTCGGTGAACAGCACTGGCAGGCAGTCGGCGGTCTGGATGGCGCAGATGGCGCCGGGCATGGTGGCGATGCTGGCGTCGGCTTCCGGCACGCTGCCGCGCGCCACACGGTCGGCGCGGGCGACGGCCGCGCCGTGCACTTGCGACAGCCAGGCCGGCTCGGATGGCAGCCGTCCGCGCACGATGGCGCGGTTGAAGGCCACATTGGCGGGATCATCGCCGACGTGGACGCCCAGGTTCAGGCCTCCGCCCGCCGTGGCGATCTCCTGCGGCCCAGGACCATAGGGCGCGGGACTCACGCCCCCGCGCCGCGTTGTGCAAACGAACCCGATATTGTCCGGCGCGCCGGGCCAATCCGGCACCAGCCATTGCGCCCCTTGGAAAGATTGCTGCATTACTCGTCGTCGAATTCGTCGTCGTAGATGTCGTAGTCTTCGTAGTCGCCGTGGCCAGCTGCGGCAGCGGCCAACGCCGCTTCGTCCGGCTCTTCGATGCCGGCGCGCTCCATCAGCTCGATGAAGTCTTCCGCCAGTGGCACGTGCCATTCCATCTGCTCGCCCGTCACCGGATGGATCAGGCCCAGGCGGCGCGCTTGCAGCGCCTGGCGCGGGAAGACATTGGTCAGATGCTGCTTGCCATACACCTGGTCGCCGATCAGCGAGAAGCCCAGGTGCGCCATGTGGACGCGGATCTGGTGGGTACGGCCAGTCTCCAGGCGGCACTGCACCAGCGATACCGGGCGGCCGTCCAGCTTGCCTTCAGCCAGGCGCTGGTAATGGGTGATCGCCGGCTTGGAGCCCATGCTGGTCGACACCGCCATCTTCACGCGGTCCTTCTGGTCGCGGCCCATGGAGGCGTCGATGGTGCCGCTCAGGCGCGGGGTGCCCCACACCACGCACCAGTACTCGCGTTTCACGGTACGCGCTTGCAGCTGGCGCACCAGGTCGGTCTGGGTCGGCAGGTCCTTGCCCACCACCATCAAGCCGCTGGTGTCCTTGTCCAGGCGGTGCACGATGCCGGCGCGCGGCACGCCGCCCAGCTGCGGCCAGCGGTGCAGCAGGCCGTTCAGCATGGTGCCGGACCAGTTGCCGGCGCCCGGGTGCACGACCAGGCCGGCCGGCTTGTTGATCACCAGCAGGTGGTCGTCTTCAAATACGATGTCCAGCGGCACGTCTTCCGGCGTGAAGGCAACGTCTTCCGGCGCCGGTTGCGGGTTCACCAGGATTTTTTCGTCGCCGTACACGGTGGCGCGGACTTTGGCCGGCTTGCCATCGACGGTAACATGGCCTTCTTCGATCCAGGACTGCAGGCGGCCGCGCGAGAACTGGGGCACCAGGCGTGCCACGACCTTGTCCAGGCGCTCGCCGCAGACTTCCTTGGTCAGTTCGAGTTCAATCGGGGCCAGGGGATCGCCGGCAGGCGCATCATCCCCAAATTCACCTTCAAAATCGGCGTCAAAATCGTTATCAGGCACTTGTTCTGCCGAATTCATCTCAGGTTTCAATATCACAGCATTCCCATCGGCTATAATCAGCCAAGTTTAGTATTTTGGTTAACGATTCCTTGCACATCAACATGCAAAAAAAATTATCAGTAGTTGCAGCAACAGTCGTACTGTTTAGTTTGTCAGCTTGTGGCCTGTTACCAGAACGCGCGGACGAGTCCCGAGGCTGGTCCGCAACGAAATTATACTCGGAGGCCAAGGAAGAACAGGCCGGCGGCAACTATGAACGTGCTGTCCAGCTGTTTGAACGCCTCGAATCGAGCTATCCATTCGGCACTTATGCGCAGCAGGCGCAGATGGAAATCGCGTATTCCCACTATAAGGCACAGGACCAGGCCCAGGCCCTGGCGGCCGTGGAGCGCTTTATCAAGCTGCACCCGAACCATCCGAACGTGGACTATATGTACTACCTGCGCGGCCTGGTCAATTTCAACGATTCGATCGGTCTGCTGAATTTCCTGTACGAGCAGGACCCGGCGGAACGTGATCCGAAGGCGACCCGTGAGGCGTTTGCGGCGTTTAAGGCGCTGGTGCAGAAGTTCCCTGACAGCAAGTACGCGCCTGATGCGCAGGATCGCATGCTTTACCTGATCAATGCGATGGCCAAGTATGAGATTTATGTGGCGCGCTATTACTTCCGCCGTGGCGCTTACCTGGCGGCGATCAATCGTGCGCAGGGCGTGCTGACTGACTTTGCCGAGTCGCCATCTATTGAAGAAGCGCTGGCGATCATGTATCGCGGCTATGACAAGATGGGCAATTTCACGCTGCGCGATGATACCAAGCGCGTGTTTGTGAAGAACTTCCCTAACAGCAAGATGCTGGAGGATGACGGTTCCAAGAAGACTGCCTGGTATCGGATCTGGTGAAACCGGTAAACCGGTGTCAGACCCGCAGGGTCTGACACCAACCGCTTAAGTTCAAGCGGCGAGCTTGCGGCGGAACACCCAGGTCGTGTCGTTCGAGGCGTCCGCTTCGAACTTGTATCCATCCACATTGAACTTCTTCAGCTTTTGCGGGTCGGTGATGTTGTTCACCGCTGCATAGCGCGCCAGCATGCCGCGGGCGCGTTTGGCGAAGAAGGAAATGATCTTGTATTTGCCACCTTTCCAGTCTTCGAAGACTGGGGTGATCACCGGCATGGCCAGCTTCTTCGGCTTCACGGACTTGAAATACTCGTCCGACGCCAGGTTGACCAGCACCGGCGAGCCTTCCTTGTTCAATTCCTCGGTGATCATGTCGCCCCAGAACTCGTACAGGTTCTTGCCGCGCGGGTTCTGCAGGCGGGTACCCATTTCCAGGCGGTGCGGGTGGATCAGGTCCAGTGGCTTCAGCATGCCGTACAGGCCGGACAGGATGCGGATGCGCGACTGGGTGTAGTCCAGCTGCCTGGCCGTCATGGAGCGCGCATCGAGGCCGTCGTAGACGTCGCCGTTGAAGGTCATGACCGCCTGGCGCGCCTCGCTGGTGTCCTTGGTCCAGGACGCGTAGCGCGCCACGTTCAGCGTGGACAGCGCATCGGACAGCTCCATCAGCTCGCCCAGCTCATTCGGCGAAAACGCGCGCAGGCGCTCGATCAGCTGCTCCGAATGATCGAGAAAAGCCGGTTGCGTTGCGAGTTTGGTGGTTGGCGGGGTTTCCAGGTCAAGACTTTTTGCAGGCGACAGCACAATCAGCATAAGATTTCAAATTCAAACGAAAAACCCCGACATGATACCCGTTCCACCACAAGTTGCACCGAAGCGCATCGTCATCGACACCAATGTCTGCCTCGACCTGTTTGTTTTCCAGGATCCGCGCTGGGCAGCGCTGCTGGCCGCCATCGAAAGCGGCGCGGTCGAAGCGATCACCCGTGCGGACTGCCGCGCCGAATACCTGTTCGTGCTGAACTACCCTCACCTGCCACTCGATGAGAACACCCGTCCGGCGAGCGCCGCCCGCTTCGACCAGTACATCAAGGTGGTGCAGCCGCCGGAATCCGGCACCCGCCTCCCGGTCTGCACCGACCGCGACGACCAGAAATTCCTGGAGCTGGCGCGCGACGCCCAGGCCGATATCCTGATCACCAAGGACAAGGCCCTGCTCAAACTGGCCAAGCGCCTGGCCAAAGCCGGCATGTTCAAGGTCATGCAGCCGGAAAAATGGACGATAGATGCTTGACATTTGAGTTTTACCCTTAGGGCAACACTTGTTTTTATCTGCTGCGCTAGAATGGAAAAAATGTCCATTTCCCAAGCAAGATGAAACAATTGCATTCCCGCCTGCCTCACGTCGGCACCACTATTTTCTCGCGCATGTCCGCGCTGGCAGGCCAGCATGGCGCGGTCAATCTCGGCCAGGGTTTTCCCGATTTCGCCTGCGATCCGAAGCTGGTGGACATGGTCACCACGGCCATGCGCGAAGGCTTCAACCAATACCCGATGGGTACCGGCGCGCCGGTGCTGCGCCAGGCCATCGCCGACAAGGTGGCCCGCATCTACGGCCACCAGTACGACGTCAATACTGAAATCACCATCACGCCCGGCGCGACCGAGGCGCTGACCACCGCTATCCTGTGCAGCGTGCACCCTGGCGATGAGGTGGTCGTCATCGAGCCGGCCTACGACAGCTATATGCCGGCCATTGAGCTGGCGGGCGGCGTGCCGGTGCTGGTCCAGATGGAAGTTGCGCCGCACGGCGGCTACAGCGTGCCTTGGGCGCGCCTGGCCGCTGCGGTAACGCCGCGTACGCGCATGATCGTCATCAACACCCCGCACAACCCGACCGGCAGCGTGCTGCGCGCGGCTGACATGGCGGCGCTGGCCGATATCGTGCGCGGCACCGATATCCTGATCCTGTCGGACGAGGTCTATGAGCACATGGTCTTCGACGAGGAGCGCCACGAATCGGTGTGCCGCTATCCCGAGCTGGCCGAGCGCTCCTTCGTGGTGTCCAGCTTCGGCAAGACTTACCACGTGACCGGCTGGAAGATCGGCTATGTGGCGGCGCCGGCCATGCTGATGGCTGAATTCCGCAAGGTCCACCAGTACAACGTGTTCTCCGTGAATACGCCTATGCAGCACGGTATCGCCAGCTATATGGCCGATCAGGCGCCGTATGTGGAGCTGCCCGCCTTTTACCAGCGCAAGCGCGATTTGTTCCGGCGCGGCCTGGAGGGCAGCCGCTTCGAGTTGCTGCCTTGCGATGGCACATATTTCCAGTGCGTGCGCTATGACCGCATTTCGTCGCAAAGCGAAGCGGAGTTTGCGGAGTGGCTGACCACGGAGGTGAAGGTGGCGGCAATCCCGGTTTCGGCCTTCTACCGCGATGGCCAGGATTCGGGCATTGTGCGCTTCTGCTTTGCCAAGAAGGACGAGACGCTGGCGCTCGCGTTGGAGCGACTGGCGCGTGTGTAATCTTCGGGGATGATCATGAACCAGTACTTGAACAGCCTGCAGGACCTCGGCTCAGATACCGGAGCGCGGCTGGAGCGGCCGCCGTCCGTACTGCATGAACTGAACCAGGCCAATAAGCGCCTGGAGAAGCTGCTGGGCGATTTGCGCAACGAGCGCAATGCCGATGCGGATTTGCGCAATATCGCGCGCGAGGTGGTGCGGGCGGTTGAACTGAATCCGGATATCGCCCTCGCCTGCCTGTTCCTGAACCAGATTGCCGGCACCTATGCGGTGCGCCATTGCATCGAGACGGCGATTGTGGTGGTGCTGGTGGCGCGCGGCTTGGGCAAGGCGTCCGATGAGGTGCTGTCGCTGACGGCGGCAGCGCTCACCATGAATGTCGGCATGCTGCGCCATCACGACAATTTCCAGAGCAAACCGGGATCCTTGAACCATGAGGAAATGGCCATTGTCCGCCGCCATCCGGAAGACAGCGCGGAGATGCTGAAATATGCGGGCGTGGAGGACCAGGAGTGGATCTCCTGCGTACTGATGCACCATGAGAATGATGATGGTTCCGGCTATCCGCTTGGCATGACGCGCGAGCAGATCACGCACAATGCGCGGCTGCTGTCGCTGGCGGACCGTTATTGCGCGCGTGTTTCGGCGCGCAATTATCGCTGCTCCATGCTGCCGGACGAGGCGCTGGAGAAGCTGCTGCATGATCCTTCGCATCCGGCCGATCCGGAGCTGCAGGACCAGTTCCATCGCCAGGTCGGAAAATTCCCGCCCGGGGTGCTGGTGCAGCTGGCGAATGGCGAAATGGGTGTGGTGACTACGCGCGATACGGGCGATGGGGTGCTGGAGGTGCGCTGCATGCGTGATTCGTCCGGCAAGGCCTTGGCGGCTGCGGTGCAACGCCGCACCGACCAGCCGGAATGCGCGATCAGCGCGGCCCTCACCGAGGACCAGGCTGATTTACGTTTCAGTATGAAGCAGGTCTGGGGCGCGCAGGCGGCCCTTTAATTCAACTGCTGCAGGCGGCGCTCGACGAAGGATTGCAGCTCGGGCGTAAGGCGGCCGATGTCGCGGGCGCGCTGGAAGGCGATTTTGGCTTCGGCGTTGCGCTTGTCGGCTTGCAGCGAGATTCCCATGCCCATCCACCATACGGCGTTGCCGGGTTGCAGGCGCACGGCGGCCTGGTAGTGGTCGGCGGCTTCCTTGTGGCGGTTGTGGCGCTGCATCACGCCGGCCAGCAAGGCGCGGTAGTCGGCGTTTGATTCGGCGTATGGCAGGCTGCGTTGCAGGGTATCCAGGGCGTTGCCGCCATGCTCCAGCTGCAGGCGGGCCAGCAGCATGGCCATATTCGCCTGGCGCGGGTCGAGGCTGGTCGCGAATGTCATGTGGCGGATGGCCTCCGCAGTGCGGCCGCCTTCGATCAGCAGGCTGACCAGGGTTTGGCGGGCTGCCTCGTGACGCGGGTAGAGATAGACCGCTTGCTCAAGTCCTGCAATTGCCTCGATGATACGGGCGTCTTGCAGGCTTGCCAGGGCGCGGCGGTATTCGTTTTCGGCTTTTTGCTGCGAGCTCAGACCCGCTTCGACGCCCTCGCCCGCCGCCACCTTCGCGCCGGGCGCGGATGCCTTGGCTTGCCCCCGAGCCTTCGCCGGCGCCGTCGCCGCAGCATCTCCCTGGGCCCGAGCGTGCGCAGCGATCGGGGCCTGCCCCGACGCCGTCGCAGGGCCGCGCTGCGCAGCACCTTGCGCCACGTCCGCGATATGCGTCGGCGCCTTCGCCCTGGCCGGGGCCAATGCGTGCACCGACTCCCGCTTGCCGGCGGCGGCCTGAAGCTTGTCGGCCGGCGGGGCGGATGCCGCGCGCTCGGTGGCGGCGCGGCGGGCGGCGGCGTTGCGTTCTTCCATTTTGCGCGCCAGCTTTTCGCCGGCTGCGCGCTGCTGTTCGGGTGGGATGCCGCCCTCTACCACCGGCGCGCCGTCGTCAGCATCGGAAGCGGCGACCGGGCCGCGCGCCTGCTGGATGGCCGGCTTCGCGGCCTGCGGGCCTGCGGCCGGCACAGGCATAGGCGCAGGCTGCGTACCACCACGGAAATACTTATAAGCCGCAAACCCACCACCCCCAAGCACCGCAAGCGCAACAACACCCGCACCAATAACCGCCGGCGACAAACCGCCGCGCGACGCCGCGCCCACCGGCCGCACCACGGACGAAGCAGAACTACGCGCACCATCACCGCCGCGCGCATCCAAGTCCTGCAGCATCTTATTGATCAGACTCATTTCAACACCGCCCACGCCACGCCGCCAGCCGCCATCAGCACGCCGGCCGCCGCCGCCAGCCAAGGCCAGCGCACACCCGGCAATGCGCCCGCATCGGAGCGTCCCACGGTGTCCTTCGCCGCCATGGCGACATGCTTGTTCTCCACCTGCTGGCGACCCTCGCCATAAGCCAGCATCAGCGACTTGTGCGCGATGATATTGACCAGGCGTGGAATCCCTTTGCTCGCCGAATACAAGCGCTTGACCGCCCCCTGCGAGAACAGCCGCGCCCCAGCGTAACCCGCCACACGCAGCCGGTGCGCGAGGTAAAAGTCCAGGTCATCGCGCGACAGCGCGCCCATGTGGTAATGGAAGGTGATGCGCTGCGCCAGCTGGCGGATCGAATCCACCTCCAGGTGCCTGTTCAGCTCCGGCTGCCCGAACAGCACGATCTGCAGCAGCTTGCGCTTTTCCGTCTCCAGGTTGGTCAGCAGGCGCAACGCCTCCAGGCTCTCGATCGGGATAGCCTGAGCCTCGTCCAGGCACAGGATCACCTGTTTGCCATCGCGCGCATAATCCAGCAGCTTGTGCGTGATCGACTTCAGCATCTGGTGCTGGTCGACATCACGCTCCAGCGGCACTTCCAGCTCGTCCGCCAGTGCCAGCATCAGCGTGCGCGGCTCAAGGTAAGGATTGGGAATATAGGCGGTAACGAAACCATCGCCAATGGTAGCCAGGAACTTACGGCACAACAGCGTTTTACCGGTGCCCACCTCACCGGTGATCTTGATGAAACCCTCGCCGCTGCGGGCCGCAACCAGCAGCGTATTCAGCGCCTCCTGCGAGTGGGCGCTGGTAAAGAAATACGTGGTATCGGGTGTAATCCCGAACGGCAGCTCGCGCAGGCCGAAATGCTGCCGGTACATCAGCGTGCCCCTTTACGCGCAGGGTCGAGACCCTTGATGCGGCGCTCCGCGTTCAGCAAATCTTCGCTCCAGCTGGCATCGCTCTCCACGATGGTCGGCTTGATCAGCACCACCAGCTCGCGTTTCTGCATGACTTCCTGGCGGTTGGAGAACAGCCCGCCCACCACCGGCAGGCCGCCCACACCCGGCACACCGGAACGGTCGCTGGTCGAAGCCTGGCGCATCAAGCCGCCGATTGCCACCACCTTGCCGTTCTGGCCGCGCACCATGCTGTCGAACTCGGACGTGGTGGACGAGGCCAGCGGCAGGTTCAGGTTGCCCGCGCTGCCCAGGTTCACGCCCTTATTGACGGTCGAGACCTGGCTCACTGAAGGGTGAACGTGCATCAGGATATTGCCGTGTTCATCGATCTGCGGCGTCACATCCAGCACCACGCCGGAGAAGAACGGCTGCAAGGTCACGTTCGGCGACACCGTGCCGTTGCCGGACGAGCTGGTGGTGGTGGTGGTGCTCACGCCGGTGACAAAGAATTCGTCGGTACCGATCTTCAGCACCGCCTTCTGGTTATTGGTCGCCGTGATACGCGGACTGGAAAGCACATGCACCGTACCCTGCGACTCCAGGAAGGAAATCAAGGCCGCGAAATTACTGGTCTGGAAAGCCAGGCCAAACAGCGAGCCCGCACCTTCCGCTGCATGCAGCAAGGTGGAACCGCTGGTCGCCACCAGGCCATTGATGGTATTGCCGATCGGGTCCACCACCGAATCGCGGCCGCCGTTGCGCGGCAGTGCGGCCAGGCCAGTGCCTGGCTGGACCACTCCGCCCGAAATCTTATGGTTGTTGCCAGTGCCGAAAGCCGCCCAGTTGATGCCCGACTGGAAACCGGAGTTCAGCTCCACCTCCAGTATCTTGGCTTCCAGGATCACCTGGCGCTCGACCGACAGTTGCGTCGCACGCAGGTAGCGGTCAACAGCGCGCAACTCGTCCGGCATGGCGCGCACCACGATCACGCCCGACTGCGGGCTGATCACCACGGAGCGGCCCCCATCCTTGCTGCCCACCAGCGCTTCCAGCGACGCCTTCAGCTCCTTCCAGAAGTCCGATTCGGTGCGGGTCGATACGTTGCTCGCATCGCGCACACGGCCACCGTTGCCGTTGTTATTCTGATTGTTGTCGTTATTGTTCTGGTTGTTGCCGTTATTGTTATTGCCGTTATTGTTGTTGCCGTTATTGTTGTTATTGTTGTTGGCCACATCGGCCACGGAGGTCGAACTCACGCGCAGGTTCGAGGTACCGAGGCGCTGGGCCGTCAGGTAATTCACCTGGAACATGCGGGTCTGGATGGTCAGCGGGCGGATATAGATACGGGTGCCTTCAATGCGGTAGTCGTAGCCATACAGCTCACGGATCGCATCCAGCGCCTCGGTCAGGGTCACATCGCGCAGCTTGGCGGTAATCGTGCCGCTTACTTCCGGATGCACCAGCATGTTGTAGCGCGTACCCGCCACCAGCGAATTGAAGAACTGCTGCGCCGGCACATTATTGAAGGCGACATTGAAGCGTTCCTCCAGCACCTCATGCGCCTTCGGCAGCGCACTGGCCAGCGAGCTGACCGGCGGCAGCAGCGCATTCGACACCGCATCCGGCTGCGCCTGCGCAATCGGCTTGGTGGCGGCAGCCATCTGCTCGCTGATCTTGTCGTAGGTGTCGCGTGGCGGCGCCGAGCTGCAGCCCGCCAGTGCAGCGGCCACAGAAATTACGCTTGCCAGCTTAAGGAAGTTTCGCATTGTTTGTTCTCACTTCTTGCGGCTACCCGCCGCGAGGGGAAATAAAACCAGCTTTTCTCTCTGGTTGCCGCGCCGGAGCACGACTTCGTTTGGACCTACATCTTCCAGCACTGCGCCACGGAACATCTGGCCCTTGCGTACAATCTCGCCGTCGATCACGGCAACTTCACGGCCTTCATGCCCCTTGCCGACCAGGACCGATTGCAGCACAGGCTTTTGCGGACCCACGGGTACCGGCACCGAGCCCGGCGCCAGCAGCTGCATGGCCTCCGGCGGCGGGCGCGTAGGATCGGCCAGGCCGCCGTGCGACTGTGCATGCGCCAGCAGCGGTGCGGCCAGCAGTGCCGCGGCTAACAGTCGGGCGCTCATAGCGTCATCCATTTCTCGTCCAGGCTCAGGGTGTACAGGGTCAGCGTCAGGGTCGCAGCCGGGTAGCTGCGCGCATCCAGCTGCGCGCGGCCCCAGAACACTTGCTGCGGCGAGTTTTCCAGCGATTCCATGTAATCAAGCATGTCCAGGTAGGCGCCCTGCAGCACCACTTCCACGCCGTGACGGTACAACAGTTCGCGCTGGCCCGCCGCAGGCTTGCCATCGGCGCCACCCAGGCCGCTTGCCGGCAAGGTACGCAGCGACAGCAGCCTCAATTTGCCGTTCGAGCGCAGCAGCTGCTGCATCAGCGAGCTCATTTTCTCCGGCGCGACCAGGCCATTCTGCATGGTGCGCAGCGAGCCGGCCAGCTTGGCCGCCTCGCGGTTCAATTCCGCCAATCGCTGCTGTGCCGCCAGGTCCGGGTTGGCGCCGAAGGCCGCCATCCGCACGCCAATCTCGATATTCGCAGCCTCAACGCGCTGGTTCTGCTGGCGGATCTCGTCGGCCAGCTGCTTGTTCCGCGCAAACAGCGGGTTCAGTACCAGGATGTGCAGGGCATACAGAACAACGGCCACCGCCGCCGCAAACACGGCAATGCGTTCGCGCAGGGTCATGCCGTCGATACGGCTGCTCAGCTTAGCCCATAGCGCCTTCATTTCGCGCCCTCCTTGGCCTGGGCCGGTTCAGCAGCCAGGCGGAATTCCACGAACGGCGCACTGGCCGGAGCGGACGCCCCGCCGCCAGGACGCGCAATCTCCAGGCTGCCAAAGGTTTTGCCTTGCAGGACAGCTTCACGCGTCAGGCGCTGGATATAGCCCGGCACCAGCTCCGGCTGCAGCGCCCGGCCCTCCAGCCCGATTTCCTTGCCTGCACCGACCACGTTCAGGCCGGTCAGCCACACGCCATCGACATGCTGCCGCGCCAGCGCGCGGAAATACTCCGAATAGCCGGCGGTATTGCCCAACTCACCGCGCTCCAGGATGCCCTGCACTTCATGCAGCGACTTCAGCTCCTGCTGCATGCGCGCCAGGTCCGATTCCAGCGCCTGGCTCTTTTGTTTCGGCGGGAATTCCTTGGTCACCTGGGCCAGCCGCGCCTCGGCCGCCGCCGCAGCGCTCTTGCGGGCGTTCACGGCTTGCTCCAGCTGCGAGGTCTTGATGGCGCCATACACCGCCAGCAGTACCGCGCCGACGGCGATCACCCCCAGCGTCTGCACCATATGGACAGCAGTAAAAATCTTCTTCTGCTTGAGGAAAATCGGATTGAAAAGGTTGATCTGCTGGCTCACAGGACCACCTCCTCCTGGCGCAGGGCGGCACCCAGCGTCAGGAAATACCGTACCTGCTCTTCAGGGTCCAGCAAACTTGGCGCATCGGTCAGGTCGAACACATCGCCCAGGCCGAAGGACTCAACCGGCATGTACATTTGCGCCGCCAGGAAATCCTGCAACGACGGCACACCGGTCGGCGCCAGCATCAGGCGCGAGATGCTGATGAAGTGGTACTGGCGGTCAAAGTGGTCCAGCGAGCGTTGCAGCTCCAGCGCGATCTTGTCGAACGAGGCGTGGCGGCGCTCCACATCCTGTTCCTGCACCATGGCCAGCGTCACTTCCAGGTGGCGCGCCAGGTACAGTTCCTTGTTGTAGCTGACGGTCAGCAGGCCGCCGGCGTCGCTGAACGACAGCATGGCCAGCCCGCGCCCCTCCGGCTCCAGCAGGGCCGAGATATTCCGTTGCGCCATTTCGGGAATGTCGATCACGGACAGCGGCGCCTGCGCCTCGGCGAACAAATCCTGGCGGGACTGGATCAGGCTATTGCGCGCCGCAATCGCGAACATCGAATGGGCGCGGTTGCCGGCGTTCTTGTCGACCGGGATATCCAGCACGTCGATGGTGGCGTCGTCGATATGGAAGTCCAGCATGTCTTTCAGGCGCCAGCGCACGGCGGTCTTCAGTTCCTCTTGCGGCACATTCGGCGCCTCTACCTGCAGCAGCTGGTATTCGCCGCCCGCCAGCAAGGTGGCGCCCACATAGCCCGCGGCATACGCATCGCGCGCCGCGCGCCCCAGGGCCTCGGCGCCGAGGCTGGGCGACGCTGCGTGAAATGCCGCAAGCTTGACGATTGGTTTGGCGGCAGGCTGGCGCTCGACGCGCGCCACGCAGATCCCATCCGCGTGGAACGACGTCACAAGAATGCCTTCTTTTTTTCTTGCCCTAGAGAAAAAACGCATGCCGCCAATCTAAAAAGGAAACGTTACGCGAGGTTCGCGACGTAGATGATTGATTATATTCAAGATTGCATTACACTTTTACTAAATTTTCACCAATTATCAATTTTTTTCGGCTACGTTGTTACAGCCTTGACACATTCTGTTGCCACATGGTCTGATTCCGTATGATTTTCCGCGCAATCCTCGCCATTTTCCTTTGGTGCGCCGCCACTTTCGCGCACGCGCAGACCTATTCCTGGCCTGCCGACCTGACGAAGTCGGACTTCAATTGCAACCTGATCGCAGCGGGTGAATACAACTGCCCGTCGATGAGTTTTTCGAAGGACGAATACATCGTCATCACGTCGCCCATCACGGTGCACGTGAACGGCAGCTTCAAGGCTGCCAAGAACTTCATCATCCCGCAAGGATCGCCGCTGCTGCTGGACGTGAACGGCGAAGTGACCTTTTCCAAAGACATGAATGCCTACATGGACATCAAGTCCACAGGCAATATGTCCTTCGCCAAAAACACCATCCTGCATGGCGACCTGAATTCGACCAACGGCAATATCACCATCGCCAAGGACTCCCTGATCGACGGCGACGTCTTCACCAAATACCAGCTAAAGGTCGGCAAAAACAGCAGCATCTCCGGCAACTGCACCTACGCCACCACAAATTACATTTGCAGCTCCTCCACACCGCCGCCGTCCAGCAGCTTCGATCACTTCCTGGTCGAGCATGAAGGCACCGGCCTGACCTGCCAGTCCTCCGAGATCACCATATGGGCTTGCTCCGGCCCGAGCAGCGGCGGCACCTGCACCACCACTACCAACGGCGTCAGCGGAACCCTGGAAGTTCGCAACGACTCCACTAACGCACTGGTTGGCAGCTACAACTTCACCATTCCAGCCGGCCAGACCTTCGCCACCGTCTTGGTTCCTTACGACCCTGCCAAGGTTAAATTCCTCAAGCTTGGCACCACCACGGCCGGCACCACCTGCTGGGATGGCGATGCGGCCAGTTGCCAGCACACCTTCTTCGACGCCGCCTTCGATTTCGAGGTACCGGACCACGTTTCGGGAACCAGCCAGCCCGTCACCATCGCGGCCCTGCAGAAAACCAGCACCAACAGCTGCGCCCCAGCGTGGACCGGCACGTTCCCGATTTCCTTCACCTGTACTTATGTCGACCCTAACAGCGCCGCCCCGTCCGGAAGCCTGCCCGTCACACTGGAAAGCGGCAGCAATTCAGTTGCCCTGACCTGCGGAGGCGCAGCCAAGTCCCTCAGCATCCTGTTTGACTCCACCGGCAAAGGCCCGCTTAAAGTCACCTACCCCGATGCGGGCCGCATCGAGTTGGCGGCCACGTACCAGCCAAAGTCCATGTATGGCAACTCGACCTTTGTCGCTTACCCGCAGAAATTTGCGGTGACCTGGCCGACGCCGCGCCCCACAACCCTGGTCGCCGGCAGTCCGTTCAACGTCAACGTCACCGCCATGAACGGCGCCGAGACGCCCGTAGCAACACCGAATTTCGGCCGGGAGTCCACGCCTGCAATGGCTCAAATGACGTTCGCCAAATGCAAGCCCACCAACGGCGAGCCGGGCTTGTTCAGCGGGACGCTGAGCGCCTTCACGGCAGGCGTCGCAACCTCCACCGACGCGACCTGGGATGAAGTCGGCACCGGCGACATCACCGCGACCACTACCACCAACTACCTGACCACAGGCAAAACCATCACCGGCAGCAGCAATACTGCAAGCGGCGGCGCTTGCACCGGCCTGTTCGACCGCTTCCGCCCGCACCATTTCACGACCAAAGCCATTGCGCCCACGGCCTTCACATCGCCCGCAGCGCCTGCACCCCCAGTCGCATGGGCCTATTCCGGCCAACCGTTCACCGTCGAAGTCAGCGCATTCAGCGCCACCGGCAGCCCTACCCTGAACTACTACGTCCAGAACGCTGATATCTTCGCGCGCGAAATCACCTTTACCGGCTGGAGCAACGCCACGCCAAGCACCGCCAATCCAGGCCCCGGCTCGATGACCGTCGACAAGCTTGCGGCAACCGCCTTTACGGTGGCCTCCGACGGCGTCGCGACAGGCAATCCGGCTTACGCCTTCACTACGCCGCTCACCAAGCCCACCACGGTCATCGTCCGCGCCACAGATACCGACGGCACATCATCATCCGGCTACACCGAAGCGAGTGTGGAAATCCGCAGTGGCCGCGTCAGGATCAGCAACGCCTTCGGCCCACGCACACGCGACCTGGATGTGCCGGTACGCGTTGAGTACTACACCGGCAACTCCTGGCTGCTCAACCTGAATGACAACCAGACCGTATTGCCTGCGAGCGCCTTCGCCTTGACGGCGCCGAACCTGATGACTGGCGTCTCCGTCCTGACTGGCGCCACAATGACCGCAGGCACCGGTACCTTCCGCCTGAAGAAGCCGACCAACGCCGCCAATGACAACAACGGTTCGGGGCGCATCAATATCGCCGTCAACCTCGGGACGGCCACCGCCGACGCGTCCTGTTGGACAACCCACCCGCCAAGCACCGGTGCAAACATGACCTGGCTGCGCTCGCTGTACGGTCCTTGCAACACAACTTACACCCAGGACCCGATCGGCCGCGCAACCTTTGGCTCCACCAACCCTGAAAACCGCTCAACGATCTATGTGCGCGAGGTATTCAATTGAATCGCCGTGCGCAAGGCTTCACCGTCGTTGAGCTGATCACGGTGATGGTCCTGGTTGGCATCCTCGCGGCGCTGGCCATCCCGCGCATCGGGCAGATCGATGCATTCACATCTTCCGCCTATCGCAGCGAAGTGCTGAGCGCCCTGCACCACGCGCAGAAGAGCGCGGTCAGCCACCGCCGCCTGGTCTGCGCCACGGTCAATGCGAAGGCAGTCCAGTTAAATATTGCATCGAACTTTGGCGACCAGGCCTGCGGGCCGAAATATCCAAGCCCTGACGGCTCGGATTACGCCGCCCACGGCTCCGAAAAAGCGGAGAACGGCGCACTGGTTGGCGTGCCCTTGTACTTCCATCCGAGCGGCGAAATTACGACGGACGGCGCAGGCACCCTGTTCGCGTCAGGCATCATCAAGATCAGCGGCCAGTCGGACATTTCAATTGATGGAAGCACAGGCCATGTGGAATAAGTCGCAGCGTGGCGTCACGTTGATCGAGCTGATTGTCGCCATGGTGATCATCGGTGTTGGCCTGGCCGGCGTGATCGGCGTGCTGACGCGTACAGCCGTCACCAGTACCGATCCCATGATCACCAAACAAATGACCGCCATTGCGGACGGCATGATGGAGGAAATCCAGCTCAAGCCTTTTACCGGCGATGGCGCCCGTGCAGCAAATGGCTGCGACCGCAGCAACTACGACGAAGTGGACGACTACGCAGACTATGGCGGCTCCAGCGGCATCCAGGTATGCAGCATGGACGGCACGGTAGGCCCCGCCGGCTACAAGGTCGGCGTGCAGATCGTCAGTGGTTCCGGCGGCATCGTGACCGGCGCCATTCCAAACGGCGATACCCGCGAGATCACCATTACAGTCCGCAACGGCGCCAACAGCTACCAGCTGGTTGGCTGGCGCACCAATTTCGGCGGAGGCTGACGATGAAGGCAATTCAGCGCGGCTTCACCCTGGTTGAACTGATCATCGTCATGGTGGTCACCGGCATTCTTGCAGGCATACTGGTGACCTTCTTTATGCCCGCCATGGACAGCTATTTTGCCGGCTCGCGGCGCGCCATGCTGACCGATGCGGCGGATGGCGTGATGCGGCGGATGACGCGCGACATCCGCGTCTCGGTCCCCAATTCCGTCGCCATCCGCGCGAACGGGCCGGGCCCTTGCATTGGCATGCTTCCATCGTCGAGCGGTGGCCGGTACCGGACCGGCACCGATGTTGCGTGGGATAGCACCCATGCAAGTGTGGCCGACCAGTCCAAGCCTGTTACACCGGGTTTCAGTGTCGACACCTTCGACGCGACGACCTCGGTCAGCGGCAAGCAGAATGACTGGATCCTGATCGGCAACCAGAGCGAAAGCGATGTTTATACCGTGGCCAACCACGGCCGCCTGTCTGCCGATCTCGCGGCGCCCCCGCATGCCAACCTGGGTCACAAGCGCGTGACCCTGCAGGCGCCAATGCCGGTTCCTGCGGGCTATGATGGCGCGCGGTTCTTCGTTGTCCCCAATGCGCAGCAGGTTGTGGCTTACGTTTGCTCTGGTACGGGACTGGATGCGAAAGGAAATGGCACCGGGGTCCTGTATCGGGTGCGCGGCCATGCCATTGGCGCCCCTAATTACCGCAACTGCCCGGCGCCGGGCGCTGGCACGCCGGTCGTTGCGACACATATTTCGGCATGCACCATAAACTTCACGCCCAATCCGGGTGCGACCCAATTGAGCGGCCTCGTTGAAATGGACCTTACGCTGACTGAAGCTAACGAAAATGTGCGCCTGAAGTTTGGCGTCATCGTGGATAACGCGCCATGAAGATCCGCTACCAGAAAGGCTTTGGCTACATCGCCGCTGTGGTGGTCGTGGTCGTGCTGGCCGGGCTGGGGGTTGCTGCGGCTCGCCTATCGACCACACAGCAAACCGGCTCCAACCAGGACATGCTGTCGGCCCGCGCGTGGCAGGCGGCGCGTGCCGGCACTGAATGGGGCATGTATCGCGCGCTGCGCAACCAGAGCTGTGCGGCTGCCACGACTTTGAATATGGGGAACGGGTTCCGCGTGACGGTCAACTGCACGGCGAAGGTGTTTTTCGAAGGCGAGTACGAATCTGCGCCGGATAGCGGGGTCTTCCTACCGCAAGGCAAAACCGCGTTCACCATCACCGCCACCGCCTGCAACTCCAATGCCTGCCCGGACAACGCAGGCGTCACCAGCCTCGAATACACGGAACGCAGCCGCGTCGTTACCGCGTGCTCGCTGAATAACGCGGCTGGCACACCGACCGGTGTTTCGTGCTGACGAAAAAAAAACCAGGCCGCAGCCTGGTTTTCTTAATAAATCTCAGCGTTTAGCACGCGTCGGTCTTGCTCGAAATCACAGGTGCAACCGCGTCATCGGCCTTGTTGTTGTATTTGACGTAGCACAGCTTGCCCTTCTTGGTGCCTGCCAGGCTCTTAGGCACGAAAGCGAGTTCATCGTCAGTCGTCACTGGATTATTGTCAGTCTCGGCGGTGGTTGGCGCAATGACCGTGTAGTCATCAGACGAGATGCCGGCGACCGCCATCAGATTGTTCTGATCGCTGATCTTCATATAACCGGCGGTATCCACTGCAACAGTCACGCCTTCCGCAACCACCGTAGCGTCCTTGGAGCCACTTGCCAGCCACTTGCCATGAATCATGGAGCTCGCGCTGTTGAGCGAACCTTTCAGGCCACTTACGCTGGCGGCACGGGCGTCGCCGCCGAGGTCAACGAACTTTGGCAGTGCGGTTGCGGCCAGGATGCCGAGGATAACCATTACAACGATCAATTCGATCAGGGTAAAGCCAGACTGCTTTTGAGGGTGGAACTGTTTCATTAAGCTTCTCCAGATACTTTTGGTGTCGCGGCATTAATCTTCGGTTTGTTCCAGGGTTACACCGCCTATCCCTGGCCCCTCGTGATTATTTGTGATATTTGAGGGGTTCTGCGCAAATTTTACCTTGAAATTCAAGCGTTTCGCGTCGTTTCCTCCAAATAATTCTCGCTCTTTTAACAGATATGACAAGGTTGCCGTCGATTTGTCGAAGTACCAGTAACCATCCGGTACCACGCCAGGCTTCGGCGACTCAAATTCGCCTGCATAATTGGACGGCCGGCGCTCCAGCCATTCCATTGGATTCTGGCGCGCCAGTGCCTTCACTTCGGCCTCGTTCCCTCTTAGATACAACGAGACAGCCCTGCTAGCAAGGGCCGCACGCAAACTCGTTGCAACTTGCTGGACAGTAAGTCGCTCGCTCTCAACCTGATAGAACTGCATCTTCCGCAGCAATATCCCGCTCAGGATGGCGAAAATGATCACCACCACGGCGAACTCAAAGTAACTTGCCCCGCGTTGCCGCTTCTGTTGCGGCAAAGCTACATTAGATGATCTACGGATCAGCTGAGTGATCAATATCGTCATCGGCGCAGAGCCGTTTTGCCCAAATCCCAAATTGGCAGGAAGATGCCCAGCGCCAGTATCAGCACCATGACACCAAGGAAGGTAATCAGGATCGGCTCGATCTGCGCCGCCAGCGTCTTGAGCTCATAATCCACTTCCCGCTCGTACATCTGGGCGATTTCGTCCATCAGGTCATCCAGGGAACCGGACTCCTCGCCGACGGCGATCATCTGCAGCACAACCGGCGTGAACACAGCCGCCGTAACGGCGGTACGCAGGATCGATTCGCCGCGCTCCACGCCATCGCGCATTTGCTCGATGCGCGAAGTGAGGAAAGCGTTATCGACCGTTTGCGACACCACCGTCAGCGCCTGGACGATCGGCACCCCGCTGCGTGACGAGAGCGAGAAGCTGCGCGCAAAGCGGGCCATCGTGGCTTTGTGGACAATCTTGCCCGCGATGGGAATCCGCAGCTTGATGCGGTCCCACTCGTAGCGTCCATTGGTGGTCCTGATCCACGAGCGGAAACCAAAGAATGCAGCCAGGGCGCCGCCGGCCATCAGATACCAGTAGTTCTGCATGAAGCTCGAACTAGCCAGCAGGATGCGCGTCATCAGCGGCAGTTCGGCATTAAAGCTGTCGAACACCTTGGCGAAAGCCGGAATCACGAAGATATTGATCACCACCATCGCGATCACCATGGCGATGATCACAAAGGACGGATAGCGCAGCGCCGTCTTTACCCGCTCCCGCATGTCGCGGTCGAACTCCATGTGCTCGAACAGGCGCAGGAACACTTCCTCCAGCCGGCCGGTCATCTCACCCACGCGGATCATCGACAGGTAGAACGGTGAAAAGATATCGGCATGCCGGCGCATGGCGGCGGAGAGCTCGCGGCCAGAGTCGAGCGACTCGCGCAGGTCTTTGATCACGCGGCCGAACGATTTGCTGATGGCAGATTCCTGCAAGCCCGCCAGCCCGCGCATGATCGGCACGCCAGACTTGAGCAGCGTGTACATCTGGCGGCTGAACAGCTGCACGTCCATCGAGTTGACCTTTTTCTCGGTCAAACGCTCCCACAGGCTATCCTCGCTGGTCTTCTTGGCGACGGCCTTGGTGACGTTGATTTCGAGCGGCGTGACGCCGGTGCTGAACAGGTGGTCGGCGACGGCGCCGCTGTCGGCTGCCTCGTGCACCCCTTCCATCAACTCGCCGCGCGAATTGCGGCCTTTGTAGGCGAACAGCGGCACGTCAATCCTCTAACTGGTTACTGATGCGCATGGCTTCGGCCACCGTGGTGCGGCCCTGGATCACCAGCTGCACCGCGTGGCGGCGCAATGTCTGCCCGCCCATCTGCTGCGAAGCGGCCTTCAGGAACACGGCCGGATCGACGTCGTTGGCGGCATCCACCACCGACTGGGTCATCTCCAGCAGCTCATATACGCCGGTACGGCCACGGTAACCCAGGCCGTTGCAATGCGAGCAGCCCTTGCCGTAGAAGTAGCGGCCCATGTCCACCTTGTCCTTCAACTCAAGCCCCAGCCACTCATGCTCGCTCGGGGTCAGGGTGTACGGCGAGGTGCAGGACTCGCAAATCACACGCAGCAATCGCTGCGCCAGCACGGCTTGCAGCGAACTGCCGACCATGTAGCGCGGCACGCCCATATCCATCAGGCGCAGCGGGGTGCTGGCGGCATCGTTGGTGTGCAGGGTCGAGAGCACCAGGTGGCCGGTCATAGCGGCGCGCAGGCCGATTTGCGCGGTTTCCTGGTCACGCATCTCACCCACCAGCACAATGTCCGGGTCCTGGCGCAGTGCGGAGCGCAGCACGCGGGCGAAGTCCAGCTCGATCTTTTCGTTCACCTGCACCTGGTTGATGCCGGCCAGGCGGTATTCAACCGGGTCTTCGACGGTGATCAGCTTCTTCTCCATCGAATTCAGTTCGGCCAGCGCGCAATACAGCGTAGTGGTCTTGCCGCTACCGGTCGGGCCGGTCACCAGCACCAGGCCGTTCGGGCGCGCCACAATCGCTCGGAATTTCTCCAGCAGCGGTTTAGGCATGCCGATCGCGTCCAGGCGCAGCGTCATGCCGCTCTGGTTCAGCAGACGCATCACGATGGATTCGCCGTACTGGGTCGGCATGGTGGAAATACGGACGTCGATACGGGCGTTCTTTACGCGCACGGCAAAGCGGCCGTCCTGCGGCAGGCGCTTCTCCGAAATATCCAGGTCGGACATCAGCTTCAGGCGCAGCGCCAGTGCCGGCGCGATCTTGATATCGGCTTCGGTCTGCAGGTGCAGCACGCCGTCGATACGGAAGCGGATCTGCAGCCGGCCTTCCTGCGGTTCGATGTGGATGTCCGATGCGCGCACCTGGGCCGCATCATCGAACAGCGATTGCAGCAGCTTGACCACCGGCGCCTCTTCCAGCCCCGGGCTGGCGGCGGCCAGCGCGCCAAAGTCCACCGAGCCCTCGCCCATCTCCTGTTCCAGCTCGCGCGCCAGGCCGGAAATGTCTTCGGTGCGGCGGTAGATGCGGTCGATGGCGGCCAGCACCTCGGTCTCGTTGACCACGGCCAGCTCGATGGTCTGCTTCAGCAGGCGGGTAATCTCGTCGTACGCGAACAGGTCGGTCGGGTCGGACAGGCCGACCAGCATGGTGCCCTGGCGGTCCTCCAGCACCAGCGCGCGGAAGCGGCGGGCCTGGGTTTCCGGCAGCAGCCGCACCAGGTCCGTATTAATCTGGTAGAACTTGAGGTTGATGTAGGGGATGTTGAGCTGGCGCGCCAGCGCGCCGGAAATCTGCTCCTCGGTGACAAAACCGTGTTCAACGAACACCCGGCCCAGCTTGCGGCCACTGCGCTTTTGCTCCGCCAGCGCCATGCCCAACTGTTCTTCCGACAGCAGCTTTTGCTGCACCAGGATCTCACCTAAGCGAACCTTTTCCGGCCTTGTCATGCCCTATGCCCCGAATCCATATAGTCGTGGGCATTGTATGCGACTGCATCGTGCATGTATAGCAAAAGGCGTTGACGGATTGCTACACGCGCGACGAATTCTTTCCAGAAGTGTTCAAATTGCAGGGCCAATCCCACCAACGGACGCTCGCATATGTATACGCAGCATTTTGGCTTGCATGAGGCGCCGTTCGGCATTACGCCGAACCCGGCTTTTTTTTACAGCGGGAATACGCGCGGCGAGATCCTCTCTGCCCTGCTCTACGCTGTCACCCATGGCGAGGGCATCGTCAAGGTGACGGGCGAGGTTGGCTGCGGCAAAACCATGTTGTGCCGCATGCTGGAGGCCCGCCTGCCGGCCGAAGTCGATGTGCTTTACCTGGTCAACCCGACGCTGTGTCCGCAGGAGGTATTGCATGCGATCGCGGCGGAACTGGGCCTGGATACCGGCGGCCGCCGGGCGGATGAGGTGGTGCGCGCGCTGCACGCTGAACTGATCCGGCGCCATGCGGCGGGCCGCCGCGTCGTCCTGCTGGTGGAGGAAGCGCAGGCCATGCCGCTCGATACGCTGGAAGAAATCCGCCTGCTGACCAACCTGGAAACGGCCAGCAGCAAGCTGCTGCAGATCGTGCTGTTCGGCCAGCCGGAACTCGATGAGCACTTGTCGCTGCCGCATATGCGCCAGCTGCGCGAGCGCATCACGCACAGCTTCCACGTACCGCCCATGCCGCGCGACCAGATCCCCTTTTTCCTGTCGCATCGCCTGCGTGCAGCGGGTTACCAGGGGCCGGAGCTGTTCAGCCGTGGCGCGGTACGCCTGATTGCGCGCGGCTCGCGCGGCATCGTCCGGCGCATCAATGTGCTGGCCGATAAGGCGTTGATGGCGGCCTACGCGGAGGACTTGCCATACGTCAACTCCTACCATGTGCGCCAGGCGATTGAGGACAGCCGCTATTCGTGCGCGGTGGTCCACGGCAATCGCAGTATGATCGTTTTCGATAGATTCCTGGCAACTTGTTTCCGGCGGCGATCAACATGAAGAACCTTGCGGCTTCCCTGTTATGCGTCCTGCTTGGGGCTTGTGCGACGCCAAAGCTGCCCTTGTCCCCAACCCATGTGACGGAACCCGAACCGGTTGCCGGCACCATTCCGGAGCCGGTGCAGCTCAGCGCCGCGCCGCCCGCGCCCCGCCCCGCCGCGCGGCAGGAGACTTATAGCGTGTCCGTGCACCGGGTGCCGGTGCAGTCGGTGCTGTTTGCACTGGCGCGGGACGCGGGGCTGAATGTGGATGTGCATCCGGCCATCGAGGGCACGGTGACTCTGAACGCGCTGGACCAGACCTTGCCCCAGCTGCTGGCGCGCATCAGCAAACAGGTCGATATGCGCTATGAGCTGCAGGGCAAGAACCTGGTGGTGCTGCCGGACCAGCCTTACTGGCACCACTACAAGGTTGACTACGTCAATATCGCGCGCAGCACCAATAGCAGCGTGAGTATTGCGACGCAGATTTCCACTACCGGCGGCTCGGCGGCGGGCGGTTCGCCGTCCAATCCGGTGCAGGCGGCCAGCTTGTCGCTGGGCGCGGGCGGCAATAATAATTCGACGACCTCGGTCGCTAACCGGTCGGATAATAATTTCTGGTATAGCCTGGAGAAGAATGTCCGCGATATGCTGCGGCCAACGACGCTGAACGATTCGCTGGCCGATCCGTTGGCGCAAATGCGCGAGCAGGCCAATTCCATGCTGCAGCAGATGCAGTCTGGCGCGGCAACAGCGGCCGGCAACCCCGAAGGCGGCTATCCCGGCGCGCAGGCAGCGGCGGCGCAGGCACGTACGCCGGCCGGCGGCGGGGGCGCTGCGGGCGCTACCGCGTTCGGCCAGGGGGCATCGGCGCAGGCGCGCGGCGGGGCTTCCGTCGTGGCGAATCCCGAGGGCGGCTTGCTGTCGGTGCGCGCGAGCAGCCGCCAGCACGAGAAGGTGCAGGAGTTCCTGGACATTGTGCTGTCCACGGCCAAGCGGCAGGTGCTGATCGAGGCGACCATTATCGAGGTCAAACTGGGCGACCAGTACCAGCAAGGCATCAACTGGTCGCGCATCAATGGCCACGGCAAGCTGGGACAGGGCCAGGTCGGCTCCGTGCCGCTGCCGACCGGGATTGCACCGGGCACTTCGCCGGGCTTCTTCATTTTCGATTACGCCAATCCGGTGACACGTTTCGGCAATATCACAGCCACGATTTCGCTGCTGGAGTCGTTCGGCAAGGTCAAGGTGCTGAGCAGCCCCAAGATCAGCGTGCTGAATAACCAGACAGCGCTGCTGAAGGTGGTGGACAACAATATCTTCTTCACGCTCAAGGTGACGCCGGCGGTGCTGACCTCCACCGGCACGATCGCTACGCCGGCCACTTACGAATCCAAGGTCGAAACGGTGCCGGTGGGTTTTGTCATGAGCGTGACCCCGCAGATTTCGGCGGACGATGAAGTGACGCTGAACGTGCGGCCAACCATTACCCGCATTGTCGGCTCGGTGGAGGATCCGAATCCCGAACTGCGCAAGCAAGGGGTGATCAGCCGCGTGCCGATCATCCAGGCGCGCGAGCTGGAATCGGTGCTGAAGGTGCATAGCGGCCAGGTAGCGGTGATGGGCGGCTTGATGCAGGATTCGGTGGACAACACCAAGGACGGCATTCCCCTGATCAGCTCCATGCCGGTGGTCGGCAACCTGTTCTCCTACCGGAATGAGACGGCCAGCAAGACCGAGCTGGTGATCTTCCTGCGGCCGGTGGTGGTGAAGGATGCCAGCATGGCCGGCGACTACCGCGACTACCGCTACATGATGCCCTCCAAACCTGCGGAGGGCCTATGAGTTTGCTGATGCAGGCCTTGCGCAAGGCGGAACGTGCGCGTACCCAGAGCGGGCATGCGCCGGAGGCCGAGCCCGCGGCGCAGCCAGTCGAGGGTGGGCCGGCGTTTGCCGTCATGCCGGATGCCTGGCGCCTTGAGCCGCTGGATGCAACGGCGCTCGATGCGGCTCCGCCGGTGGTGCCGGCGCAGGAAGCCGCGCATGATCCGGTGCCGCCGCAGGCGCGGCATGAGCCCCTGTTCGCGGCCACTCCGCCTCAGACGCAGGCGACGCGCCAGGGCGGCAGCAGCACGCTTGGAGGCGGCGAGCCGGGCGGCCGCGCTGACAGTGCAGTCCGCGCCGGCCTGCACGCGCCCAGCCCGCCGCGCGCCATCGCCTCTTCGCAGCGGCGCCTGGTGATCCTGGTGGCGGCATTGGCCACCCTGCTGGCGGTGTTTGCCGTGGTCTATTGGCGCGCCTTGTCCGGGCCCGGACCGGGCGCGCGCTTGCCCATGGTGCCGATGCCGGCTGGCGCGGCCTTGCAAGGCGTACCGCCAACGGCCCTGCAAGGCACGTCCATACCGGTCTCGCCGAACGCACCGGCATTGCCTGTAGCCGAAAGCGGCGCAATGCCGCAGTCGGACGCGGTTGGCCTGGTCGTGGGCGCGGAATTGCAGCCGTCGATCAGCGGTGCCGCGCCTGCAACGCGGCCGAGCGCGGATGTGACCATCCCGACACCGGAGCAATTGGCCGCCATCCCCGATCCTGCGATACGGGCGGAAGCCATGCGGGATGCCGCCGAGCGTGCAGCACGGCAGGCGCGTAGCGAAGATGTGCTGGCGCAGTCGGGCGCCGCACCAGCGCCGCCCACCCAGCCCGTGCGGACGGCGGCGCCCGCGCACTCAGCGCCTGGTGCGCCTGGTGCGGCCGGGGTAGCCGAAGGCGCCGGCGTCGCGGCCGCTCCCGCTGCGAAGCCAAGGCGCAACGCGCGGGTGGCCGACGCTCCAGGCGCGGCGCGCAACCGCACAAGCACGACCGGACAAATCACGACTGCTGTCGGGGAAAATGGCGATGTCCGCTTTGTACGCGGTGCCGCGCCAGCCGGAATCGCGCCTGCCGTGCAAAACGGCTACGCCGCCCTGAAGACCGGCGACCTGGCCACCGCCCGCCAGCAATACGACCTGGCCCTCCTGCAAGACCCCAACAACCGCGACGCCCTGCTCGGCGCTGCCAGCGTGGCATTGCGTGAACGCGACAGCCAGCAAGCCGCCCGCAATTTCCTGCGCCTGCTGGAGCTCGACCCCAACGACCCCGAAGCCCTGGCCGGCCTGGCCGAACTGCGCCCCGCCGAACTGGAAACCAACGAAGTCAAACTCAAGGGGCTGGCCCGCCGGCACCCCGAATCCGGCCCGGTACAATTCGCCCTCGGCAACCTGTTCGCGCGCCAGGGCCGCTGGCCGGAAGCCCAGCAAAGCTACTTCCGCGCCTTCTCGGCCATGCCGGAGAACGCAGACTACGCCTTCAACCTCGGCGTCGGCCTGGACCACATGAACCAGCCGCGCCTGGCGCAAACCTACTACCGGCGCGCCCTGGAGCTGGCGCAAGCCAGCCCGCCCGCCTTCAACGTCGATGCCGTACGAAAGCGGCTGCAGGATCTCGAAACGCCGCCCCGATAAAGCACAATGGCCGACACGCAGAAAATCCCGCTCGGCAAACTGCTGATCCAGAAAGGCGTCATCAGCCAAGACCAGCTCCGGATCGCACTGACCGAGCAAAAGCGCAGCAACGAACCCCTGGGCAAGTTGCTGATCTCACTCGGCTTCGTCACCGAAGCGACCATGCGCGAGGCGCTCAGCGAGAACCTGAACACGCGCTCGGCCGACCTGAAAAGCCTGGTGGTCGACGCCCTTGCCCTCAAACTGATCCCGAAGGAAGTCGCCAAGCGCTATCGGGTCTTCCCCATCGTCTACGAACGCGACACCGACCAGCTGGTGCTGGCCATGTCCGACACCACCAACATCGTGGCGCTGGACCAGATCAGCGCCATGCTGGTCAAGGGCATCGCGCTGGTGCCGATCCTGGTCAACGATTCGGATATCGCCCATGCCATCGACCACTACTATGGCTTCGAACTGTCGATCGACGGCATCCTGCACGAGATCGAGACCGGCGAAGTGGCGCTCGATGCCGCCAGCGACGAATACAGCCAGCCGATGGTGCGCCTGATCGATGCCCTGCTGGCGGACGCGGTGCAGAACGGCGCCTCCGACATCCACTTCGAGCCGGAGCAAAGCTTCCTGCGCATCCGCTACCGCATCGACGGCATCCTGCGCCAGATCCGCAGCCTGCACCGATCCTACTGGCCCGCCATGGCGGTGCGCCTGAAGGTGATCAGCCAGATGAATATCGCCGAAACGCGCGCCCCGCAGGATGGACGGATTTCGATCCAGTTCTCCAGCCGCCAGATCGACTTCCGCGCCAGCACCCAGCCCACCACCCACGGCGAGAACATCGTGCTGCGCGTGCTGGACCGGCAGAAAGGCATCGTCCCGCTGGAGCGGCTTGGCCTGGCCGAGCACGAGCTGGACGTGCTGAAGCTGATGATCGCGCGCCCCGATGGCCTGATCCTGGTGACCGGCCCCACCGGCAGCGGCAAGACCACCACCCTGTACTCGATCCTCAACCACATCAACACCGAGACCATCAACATCATGACGATGGAAGACCCGGTCGAGTACCCGATGCACCAGATCCGCCAGACCTCCGTCAACGAAGCGGCCAAGCTGGGTTTCGCCGACGGCATCCGCTCGATGATGCGGCAAGACCCGGACGTGATCCTGGTGGGCGAAATCCGCGACAAGGAGACCGCCGACATGGCGCTGGCCGCCGCCATGACCGGCCACCAGGTCTATTCCACCCTGCACACCAATTCGGCCGTGGGCGCAATCCCGCGCCTGCTGGACCTGGGCGTGGTGGCGGATGTCCTGGCCGGCAACATCATCGGCATCGTGGCGCAGCGCCTGGTACGCAAGCTTTGCCCGCACTGCCGCCAGCCGATGCAGGCGGACGAACTGGAACGGCGCCTGCTTGGCCTGCCGCCGGACGGACCGGAAACCACCATCTACCGCGCCGGAGCCTGCGACCGCTGCGCCCACCAGGGCTATAAGGGCCGCATGGCGATCATGGAGCTGCTGCGCATGAGCGCTGAACTGGACGAACTGGTGGCGCGCCGCGCCCCGGCACGCGAACTGCGCAACGCCGCCCACGCCGCCGGTTTCCGCTCCCTGGTCGATGACGGCGCGCGCCGCGTGCTGGAAGGCTTGACCACGCTGGATGAAGTGTCGCGCGTGGTGGACCTGACTGAAAGGCTGACCTGATATGCCACAGTTCATCTACCGCGCCATGGATGCGCAGGGCAGCATCGTTCCGGGCAATATGGTGGCCCTGAACGTGCCTGACCTGGAGCTGCGCCTGCAGCGCATGGCGCTCGACCTGATCGATTGCCGCGAAACGCGGGTACGCAACCTGCGCATCGGCGGGCGCGCCATTACGCGGCGCGACCTGATCAACTTCTGCTTCCACCTGGAGCAGATGAGCAGCGCCGGCGTGCCGATCCTGGACGGCTTGCGCGACCTGCGCGACAGCACCGATAGCCTGCGCCTGCGCGAAATCATCACCGACCTGGTCGAGAAGATCGAGGGCGGCCTGCAGCTATCGAGCGCGCTGGCCGTCTATCCAGAGGTCTTCGACCAGAGCTTTTCCAGCCTGGTGCGCGCGGGCGAGCAAAGCGGCAAGGTCAATGAGGTATTCCGCGACCTGGCCGAAAGCCTGAAGTGGCAGGACGAGCTGGCGGCGCAGGCACGCAAGGCCATCACCTACCCTGCTTTCGTGCTGCTGATCGTTACCGGCGTGGTGTTTTTCCTGATGATCTACCTGGTGCCGCAGCTGACCACCTTCATCCGCAATATGGGCCAGGAACTGCCGCTGCATACGCGCGCCCTGATCGCCGTGTCCGACATCTTTATCCGCTTCTGGTACCTGCTGCTGGCGGCGCCGTTCGTGCTGTGGCAAGGCGCGCGCTGGTACCTGCGGCGCAGCGAGCGCGCTGCCTTCGCTTTCGACCGGCTCAAACTGCGCTGGGCACCGGTACTGCACAAACTGATCATGGCGCGTTTCGCCACCTATTTCGCGCTGATGTATTCAGCCGGCATCCCGGTGCTGGACTGCATCCGCCTGTCTGAGGGCATTGCCGGCAACCGTGTCGTGGCGCTGGCCATGCGCCGGGCGCGCGAGCTGATTTCCGAAGGCCAGCCGATTGCGGCAGCCTTCAAGCAGGTGGGTCTGTTTCCGCCGCTGGTCGTGCGCATGCTGCGGGTGGGCGAATCCACCGGTGCGCTGGACGCCACATTGCGCAACGTGGCCTATTTCTATAACCGCGAGGTACGCGAGCGCATCGAGCGCATGCAAGCCATGATCGAGCCGGCCATGACAGTCATCCTCGGCCTTTTGCTGGGATGGATCATGCTGTCCGTGCTCGGCCCGATTTACGACACCATCAGCTCAATCAGGATCTAAGCCATCATGCGCAAACTATTACTCCATCTAAGCGCCGAGAAGATGTGCTGCTGGACGCGGGAACGCGGACAGCTCAACGCCGGTCCATGCTTCGCGCCGTCGGCCGACGGCATGCAGAGCTTGGCCGATTGGCTGGACGGATTCCAGGATACCCCGGCGCTGCTGCTGGTTGACCTGGTCGAGGAGGACTTCCAGCGCCACTTGCTGCCGCACGTGCCGGGACGCGCCGGGATCGCGATGCGCCAGCGCCGCCTGGTCCAGGCCTGGCGCGAGACGCCGTTCCGCAACGCGCTGGTGCAGGGACGCGAGGAGGAAGGACGGCGCGACGACATCGTGCTGTTTGCGGCGCTGACCAATCCGGGCACGGTGCAGCCGTGGCTGGACGTGCTGGAGGAGGGCCGCGTGCCGCTAGCCGGCATCTATACGCCGGCCTTGCTGGGAACTTTCCTGCTGACCGAGGAGGCGCGCGAGGTCCCGCACCTGCTGCTGGTATCCGAACATGCCGCCGGGATCAGGCAAACCTATTTCCAGAACGGGATGGTGCGCTTCTCGCGCCTGGCGCTGGCCGGCGCCAATGCCGAACAGGAGGCGGAACGTACGCGCCAGTTCCTGGCTGGCGCCCATCTGCTGCCGCGCGATGCGGTCTTGCAGGTGCAGGCCCTGATGCCCTTGGCGCGCATCGCTTCGCCGCCAACGGCAAATACCCCTCCCCTGCTGGACTGGCGCGCCATGCCCTTGCAGGAAGCAGCTGCGCGCCTGCGGCTGGCGGCAGCGGATAACGCCGACGAGCTTTTGCTGGGTGTCATGGCGCGCACCGCGCCCGAGTCCCACTATCCGCTCGGTGCGCGCCAGCGCTACTTCAGCTTGTGGCGCACGCGCCGCACCCTGTATGCGACCAGTGCCGTGCTGGCCGTGTGCTGCGCGCTGTGGACGGTGGCGAACATCGTTGCCTACTCACTGGCGCGTGGGCATGTGCAGGAACTGAAGGCGGAGGCGCGGGGTTTCAACAGCGCTTACCAGCTGAGCATGTCCAGCATGCCGCCTGCGGTCGACAAGACGGCCAATATGAAGGCCGCGGTGCAGATTGCGCAAATGGTGGCGCGCCAGGGGCCGTGGCCGCAGGCGGTGATGGCGATGCTGAGCGAGGCGCTGGAGCGTTCGCCGCAGATTCGCCTGACGCAACTCGACTGGCGCGCCAATGCGCCGGGCGTGGCGCCGGTGACGGCCAGCAGCGCGGTGCCGGGCATGGCGACGACAGCGGCTCTGGTGGCGCCGCAGTCGTCCTTATTGATTGGCATTCCCAAGGCGCCGTCGCAGCAAATGCGGCTGCAGGCGGAGGTGCTGGTTGAGCAAGACGACTACCGCAACGTGCTGCTCAGCATGAACCGGTTTGCGCAGGAGCTGGCGCGCACGCCGGGCATGCAGGTGGAGGTTGAGCAGTTGCCGTTCGATGTGCGCCCCAGCGTCAAGCTGGCGGGCAAGGCCGGGGTTCCCGGCGGCGTGGGGGAGCGGTCCAGGTTCACTTTGAACATAAGGTGGTCGCCATGATACAGCTGCGGGATTTTTCCCTGGTGCGGAATGCGGTGCTGGTGTTCCTGGCCACGCTGGCGGTGTCGCTGCTGGCGGTGTCGCTCAGCATGTGGCAGTTGCGGCAGGCCCGTTTCGACGAGGCGGCCCAGTTGCTGGAACGCGATGGGGCGCGCTCGCGCCTGGCGCACGCGGAATCGGAGAAGGAGGAAATCCGCCTCTACCAGCCGCAATTTGTGGAGCTGCGGCGGCGTGGGCTGGTGGGTATGGAGCGGCGGCTGGATTGGGTGGAGGCGATCCGGCAAATCCAGGAGCAGCGGCGCTTGCTGCCTTTGACTTATGAGATTGAGGTGCAGCAGCCGTATCGGCTGGAGACGGCGCTGCCGACCGGCGATTATGCCTTGCTGGGCAGCCGCATGGCTTTGCATATGGACTTGCTGCACGAGCTGGATTTGCTGAACTTCCTGGCCGACCTGCGGCTGGCGGGGACGTTCGCGGTGCAGGATTGCAGCATCCGGCGCGCTGCGGCTGCGGCCAGTCCGATCGCGGGGGCTGTGGCGCCCACCCTCAATGCCGATTGCACATTGAACTGGCTGACGCTGACGCCGGCGCCGGCTGCGCCCGCGCGAGGGGCGGCGTTATGAAGTGGGCCTGGCCAGCGTTGCTTCTCTTGCTGGCGGCGCAGGCTGGCGCGCAGAGTTTTGTCAGCATGGGGAGGTTGTTCACCACACCCGGCGAGCGCGCGCAGCTCGATGCGCAAAGGAGCCAGGCTATCCAGTCCGGCACGGGCGCGCTGGCGGGCGTGGGCGCGCCGGCGGCGGCAGCAGAAGCGGTGGGCGCTGGCGCGGAGCCGGCAACGCTGCCAGGCGTGGCCGCACCGCCCGGCAATGCGGGTGCGGGCCGCGTGGACGAGGCGCCGCAGGCGGCGGGTCTTCGGCTGGATGGGGTCATACGGCGCAGCAATGGACGCGACGTAATGATCATTAACGGCGAGGTCCAGCCTACGCCGTCACGCGGTGCGCTGCGTGGCGGTGTGCGGTTGCAGAGCGAGGGCCGCAGCGTCACGCTGAAGCCGGGGCAGCGCTACGATCCGGCGACGGGAGCTATCCATGAAGCCGCGCGCTAGGCAGCAAGGCGCCACCCTGCTGGCGCTCCTGCTGATCGCCACAGTGGCGACGGCCGCCGTGCTGCTATCGGCATTCAGCGGCAGCAGCGTGGAGCGGGCACGCGAACAGCGCACGCACGCCCTCCTCGCCCAGGCCAGCGAAGCGCTGATCGGCTTCGCCGCCCTGCACGGCCGCCTCCCCCGCCCCGGCACGGGGCGCGAGCGTGCGCAGCCCTGTGCCAGCGAGGCCGATTGCACCGGGCTGCTGCCGTGGCGCGACCTGGGGCTGCCGGCGGCGGACAACTGGGGGCATGAGTTGCGCTACAGCGTAACGCCCGCCTTCACCGTGGCGCCGCTGGCACGGACGGCCGTCATCGCGACCAAGCGCGTGCTCTCGCGCGACGCCAACGGAACACTGTTCTTCATCGCCGGCCAGGAGTCCTGCACCCTGGCGGCCCAATGCGCGCCCGCCGTCATCCTCTCGCGCGGCCGCAGCGACACGCTCGATAGCCAGGACGAAGCCGGCAACCTCGCGGCCTCGGTCGACTTCATGCAACGCCCGCGCAGCAGCGAGCCACGCGCGCCCGGCGGCGTCTTCGACGACCTGCTGGTCACCATCCCGCTGCACACCATGTACGAACGGATGGCCGCCGCCAAAACACTGCCATGAGCCGACTACGCCCAGCCTTCACCCTGGTGGAAATGGCCATCGTCCTGGCCATCGTCGGCCTGCTGCTGGGCGGCCTGCTGGCGCCCCTGTCCGCGCAACAGGAACAGCGCCGCATCGCAGAAACCACGCGCGCGCTGGAAGAAGCGCGCGACGCCCTGGCCGGTTTCGCCGCCCGCAATGGCTATCTGCCCTGCCCCGCCATTTCCGCCGCCAACGGCCTGGAAGACCGCAGCGGCACGCGCTGCAGCAACGAGCGCCGCTTCGGCTTCCTGCCCTGGGCCACCCTGGGCCTGCCCAAACTCGACGCCTGGAGCCATCTCTACCTGTACAGCGTCACGCCAGCCTTCAGCGACAGCGGCGCGCCGTTCCGCCTCAACACCCCGCGCGACATCAGCATCGCCAGCCGCGATCCCAGCGGCGCGCTGGCGCCGGCCAGTGCCCAGAACGACATCCCTGCGGTGGTCCTGTCGCAAGGCCGCAATGGATTCGGCGCCTTCAGCGACGCGGGCGTGCAAGCCGCCGATATGGGACAGGGCAACGCCGACGAAAAAGCCAACTTCCAGACCGATGGCCGCCTGTTCGTTGCCCGCGGCCAGGCCGACAACCCTGCCGCCGCGGGCGGCGCCTATGACGACATCGTCGTGTGGCTATCGCCGAACATCCTGTTCAACCGGATGCTGGCCGCCCAACGACTTCCATGAAAGGAAACCATCATGCGACACCGCGGCTTCACTCTCGTAGAAATCGCCATCGTCCTGGTCATCATCGGCCTGCTGCTGGGCGGCGTGCTGAAAGGCCAGGCGCTGATCGACAGCGCCAAGGTCAAGAGCATCATCCAGCAGGCCACGGCGCTGCAGGCGGCGGTCAACGCCTACCAGGACCGCTTCCGCGCCCTGCCCGGCGACGACATCATGGCCAGCGCACACGTGCCGGGCGCCGCCGGCAATGGCAACGGCGACGGCCAGGTCACCGAGTACCAGCTGGCGCCGCAGCACCTGGCGCTGGCCGGCCTGATCACCGGCTCCTACAACGGCACCACCGACTTCATGACCAGCGCCCAGGGCGGCGCCGTCTACATCTATAACGACGTGGTGGGCGGCCGTGGCGGCAACGGCATCCGCTTCGACAACCTGCCGGACACCTTCGCCGAGCAGATCGACGCCAAGCTGGACGACGGCAAAGCAGATTCCGGCAACGTGCGGGCGACCGGGCCTTATACTAATAAAGGCACCATCATCACACGACTCGCTATATTCTTCTGAACATGACCGAAAACCACGAACGCCGCCGCGTCTTCCTGATGCGGCACGGCAGCGTCACATACTTCGACGAGGCAGGCAAACCGCACCTGCCCGAAACCGTCCCCCTGAACGAGGCGGGCCGCGCCCAGGCCGCAGCCGCCGGCCAGGCCTTTGCCGCCGACGGCGTCAAATTCGACCGGGTGATCGTCTCCGGCCTGCCGCGCACCGTCGAAACAGCCACCCGCGTACTGGCCGAAACCGGCCAGGCCATCGAACTCGAAAGCTGGCCGGAGCTCGCCGAGATCCGCGGCGGCAAGCTGTCCGGCATCCCGGACGACCAGCTGCGCGAGGCCTTCACCGGCGCCTTCGAAGGCATGGTGGCGGAGGAACGCCGCTTCCTTGGCGGCGAATCGGTCGGCGAACTGATGGACCGTATCCACCCCGCCATCGCCCGCCTGCTGGCCGACGACAGCTGGGACACCGTGCTGCTGGTGCTGCACGGCGGCGTCAATCGCGCCATCCTGTCCTATGCCCTGACCGGCGGCCAGCGCCTGTTCCTGGGCAACCTGTCGCAGGCGGCCGGCTGCATCAACGCGCTGGATGTCGGCTCCCAGCCACACGACTGGATCGTGCGCTTTTCGAACTACGCCCCGCCCGCGCCGCTGCAAACCGCCACCCGTAGCACTACGATGGAACAGCTGTTCAGGGAATACTCAAAATCGCGCTTGCTTTCTCGTCCAGAAAAATAGTACGATCGTTCGAAAGGAGGGTTTATGTTCGAAGAATTCATGGGCACCAAGGCAGTGTCGGAGCGCCACCGTTTCGATATCGCCGCACTGGACGCATACCTGCGCCAGCACGTGGAAGGCTATCCGCAGGGGGAATTGAAGGTCGAGCAGTTCAAGGGCGGGCAATCCAACCCCACGTTCAAGCTGACCATCGGCAGCCAGCACTACGTCATGCGCAGCAAACCGGCGCCGGCTGACAAGCTGCTGCCTTCCGCCCATGCCATCGACCGCGAATACCGCGTGATGGACGCCCTCAACAAAGCCGGCTTCCCGGCCGCCCGCCAGTACTGCCTGTGCATGGACGAAGCGGTGATCGGGCGCGCATTCTATGTGATGCAGTTCGTCGAAGGCCGCGTGCTGTGGGACCAGGCCCTGCCCGGCATGACGCCAACCGAACGCGCCGCCATCTACGATGAGCTGAACCGCGTCATCGCCCAGCTGCACAGCATCGACTACAACGCCATCGGCCTGGGCGACTACGGCAAGCCCGGCAACTACTTCCAGCGCCAGATCGAGCGCTGGACCAAGCAGTACAAGGCGGCCGAAACCGAAACCATCGAAGCGATGGACCGCCTGATCGAATGGCTGCCGGCCCATATCCCGCCCGGCGAAGACACCTCCATCGTGCACGGCGACTACCGCCTCGATAATATGATCTTCCACGCCACCGAACCGCGCATCCTGGCGGTGCTGGACTGGGAGCTCTCCACGCTAGGCCACCCATTCGCGGACTTCAGCTACCACTGCATGAGCTGGCACATTGAACCGGGCCAGTTCCGCGGCGTTGCGGGCCTGGACCTGAAAGCACTGGGCATCCCGAGCCAGCGCGAATACATCGCGCGCTACGCCGAGCGCACCGGCAAGAACATCCGCCTGGAAGACTTCAATTTCTACCTCGCCTTCAATATGTTCCGCCTGGCCAGCATCATGCAGGGCATCATGAAACGCTATGTCGACGGCACGGCATCGAGCGCCCAGGCGCTGGAGTCGGGCAAGCTGGCGCGCCCGATGGCGGCCATGGGTTGGGCTTACGCCCAGGGCAAGTCAATCGAATAAGGACAAGGCATGGACTTCGACTACTCCCCGCGCACCAAGGAATTGCAGGCGCGCCTACTGGCCTTCATGGACCAGCATATCTACCCGAACGAGAAAAAATTTCATGAAGAGGTGGACCGCAACGGACGCGAAAAGGGCAACCGCTGGATTCCGACGGAGCTGATCGAGCGCCTCAAGCCGCTGGCGCGCGATCAGGGTTTGTGGAACCTGTTCCTGCCGCGCTCCAGCCGCGCACCGGAAGGCTTGTCCAACCTCGATTACGCGCCGCTGTGCGAAATCATGGGCCGCGTGCCATGGGCGTCGGAAGTATTCAACTGCTCGGCGCCCGATACCGGCAATATGGAAACGCTGGAGCGCTATGGCAGCGAGGAGCACAAACAGCGCTGGCTGGAGCCGCTGCTGCGCGGCGAGATCCGCTCGGCCTTCGCCATGACGGAACCGGCGGTCGCCTCCTCCGACGCCACCAATATCGAAACCCGCATCGAGCGCGATGGCGACCACTATGTGATCAACGGCCGCAAATGGTGGATCTCCGGCGCCGGCGATCCGCGCTGCCAGATCTATATCACCATGGGCAAGACCGATTTCGACGCGCCGCGCCATGCGCAGCAGTCGATGATCCTGGTGCCGGCCGATACGCCGGGCCTGAAGGTGCTGCGCCCGTTGCCGGTGTTCGGCTACGACGACGCACCGCACGGCCACTGCGAAATGCTGTTCGAGAACGTGCGCGTGCCGGCCTCGCACATCCTGCTTGGCGAAGGCCGCGGCTTCGAGATCGCCCAGGGCCGCCTGGGCCCGGGCCGCATCCACCACTGCATGCGCGCCATCGGCGTGGCGGAACGCGCGCTGGAACTGATGATCAAGCGCCTGACCACCCGCGTTGCATTTGGCAAGCGACTGGCGGACCAGGGCGTGTGGCGCGAACGCATCGCCGAATCGCGCATCAGGATCGATGCCGCGCGCTTGCTGACCCTCAAAGCTGCTTACATGATGGATACCGTTGGTAACAAAGTGGCACAGTCGGAAATCGCCATGATCAAGGTGTTGGCGCCCAACGTCGCGCAACAGGTGCTTGATTGGGCGATCCAGGCCCACGGCGCGGCCGGGGTTTCGGAAGAATTCCCGCTGGCCTACCAATGGGCCGGCAACCGCACCCTGCGCCTGGCCGACGGCCCGGACGAAGTGCACCGCAATGCCATCGCCAAGCTGGAGATCGCGCGCTTCTCGTCTTAGACAAGCTGGGATATGATCGTCCTGCAGGCTCTTTCAGTGAAAGGTTGTGCCGTGCAGGACGATTCCAGCAAGCCCTTGCCGCCCTTGCGTTCGCAGATTGTGCTGCTGGCCCTGGCCTGCAGCGCACCGCTGCTGCTTGCCCTGGCGCTGCTGCTGGTATATTTCCAACAACAGGCCGAGGGCCGTATGGCACTCGAAAGCCAGCGTGTGGCACGCGCCGTCGCCGCCATCGTCGACCGGCAATTACAGGCTGCCGAAGGCATCGCTTTGGCACTGGCAGCCAACCCGTCCGGACGTAGCCTCGCCCTGCCCGCCGGCTCCCACCTGGTCCTGACTGAAAACAATGCGCCGGCCGTCCTCACCGGCAGCGCCATCGCCATCGACCGTGCAGCCAACGCGGCGCGTATCAAGATAACCCCCAATGCCCGCTCCGCCCTTAGCCTGCTGCGATCCAACGGCAAGGAGCCGGCGCACCTGGCGCTGGACGTGCCACTGCCGCGCCCCGGCAAGCCGCCAGCCACGCTCAGCATACTGCTGCCGCACGATTTCCTGGACAAGGTGGCGGAGGAAATGCATCTGCCCGCCGGCTCGGTGATCGCCGTTATCGCGCCGGATGGCCGGCTGGTGGCGCGCAGCGCGGACGATGGCCGTAGCAGCGGGCGGCCCGCCGCCGAGGCCCTGCACGGCTTGGTGCAGCAGGTGTCCTACCTGCGCGGGGCCGGCATCCCCTGGAGCGTCGCCATCGCAGCCCCGGCCGACAACGCCACGGACACGCTGGGTGGGCTCTTCGCACCCGTGGTCGCCCTGCTGGCCGCCCTGGTGCTGGCCGGCTTTGCCGTGGCGGCACTGACGGCGCGGCGCATCACGCGCTCAATCGGCGCGCTGCACACGCCGGCACAGGCCCTGGCCAGCGGCGTCCCGGTTGAAGTGCCGCGCATGGCCTTCCGCGAGGCGCAAGAGCTGGGTGACACGCTGCTCCAGCTGGAACGCGATATGACGCGCCACCGGCAGGACCTGGAACAACTGGTGGAAGAACGCACGGCGCAGCTGGAAAACTCCAACGCCCTCCTGGAAACCATCTACGCCACGGCGCCGGTCGGCCTGAGCTTCGTCGACACCCGTTTGCGCATCCTGATGATCAACGAATACCTGGCCACGCTGAACGGCCTGCCGGTCAACGACCATATCGGCCGCCGCTTCGATGAAGTGATCGCCGACCGCAATATCGTGGCCCAGGTGAACCAGGCCTACCGGCGCGTGCTGGCCACCGGCGAGGCGGTGCCGAATATGGAGCTGATGGGCACACCGCCCGCGCGCCCGGGCCGCACCAGCCACTTCATCGCCGGCTACTATCCGGTGTTCGGCGCCGACGGCGCCATGGTCGGCATCACCGCCATGCTGATGGATATCACCCAGCAAAAGGATACGGAAGCCGCCCTGCGGCGCTCCAAGGCCCTGATGAAGTCCGTGCTGGAAAACATGCCGGCCATGGTGTTCGTCAAGGACGCGCAGCACCTGCGCTTCGAACTGCTGAACCGCCAGGGCGAATTGCTGCTGGGACGCCCGCGCGAGGATTTGCTGGGCAAGAGCGACCGCGATTTCTTCACGCCGGAACAGGCCGACGCCTTCCAGGCGGCCGACCGCAAGGTGCTGTCCTCCGGCCAGGTACTGGAGGTCGGCGAGGAGACCCTGCACAGCGCGGGCGGCGAAATCCGCTACCTGACCACGCGCAAGGTGGCGCTGCGCGACGAACAAGGCACCGCCACCCACCTGCTTGGCATCTCGCTCGATATCACCGACCGCAAGCGGGCCGACGAAGCGCTGCAGCAAACTTCGCTGAGCCTGGCCCGCAGCACCAGCTTCCTGCACACGGTGACGGAAAACCTGCCCGGCATTGTCGCTTACTGGGACGCCGAACTGCGCTGCCATTACGCCAACAATTTCTTCCTGGCCTGGTTCGGCAAGACGCAGGAAGAGGCGCTGGCCGAACCGATCGACCGCGTGCTGCCGGCCGTGCTGCTGCAGCAGATCCGGCCGCACATCGACGCCGTGCTCGACGGCAGGCCGCAGCAGTTCCTGCGCGAGATGGAACTGCCCTCGGGCGAAGCGCGCTTCGCCTGGTTCAACCTGATCCCCGACCGCGATGAAGGCGGCGCCGTACGCGGATTCTACGCACTGGGCTCGGACGTCTCGGAATTGAAGCGCGGCGAACTCAAACTGCAGGAACTGAACGAGCAGCTGGTGCGCGCACGCGACCGCGCCGAGGCGGCCAGTCGCGCCAAGAGCGAGTTCGTGGCCAATATGAGCCACGAGATCCGCACGCCGATGAATGCCATTGTCGGCCTGGCGCGCCTGCTGGAGGAAGCGCCGCTGGAACGGCGCGAGCGCAGCTATGTCAGCAAGATCCAGGTGGCGACCCAAAGCCTGCTGGGCGTGGTCAACGACGTGCTTGATTTTTCCAAGATCGAAGCCGGCCAGCTGCAGCTGGAGCAGGCGCGCTTCAATCTGTCGAACATGCTTGCCGGGACGGCGGTCCTGATCGCCAACGGCGCCTGGGACAAGGGCGTCGAGCCCATATTCGACATCTCGCCCACCCTGCCCACCGATATGGTGGGCGACGCCATGCGCCTGCAGCAGGTGCTGCTTAACCTGCTGAGCAACGCCATCAAATTCACCGAGCGCGGCGAAGTGGTGCTGAACGTGCGCGAAACGGAAGGCAGCGCCAACTCGCTGACGCTGGAATTCACCGTGCGCGACACCGGCATCGGCATCCCGCCGGAACAGCAGCTGCATATGTTCGATGCTTTCTCGCAGGGCGACAGCAGCACCAGCCGGCGCTACGGCGGCACCGGCCTCGGGCTGGCCATCGCCCGCCGCCTGTCGGACCTGATGGGCGCCGTGATCAGCGTCGACAGCACGCTGGGCAAAGGCTCGACCTTCCGCTTCACCTGTCCTTTGCAGTACAGCGACGATGCGGCGCCGCTGGAGCTGCCGCCGGTGCTGCGCGGGCGCTCGGTGCTGGTGGTGGACGACAATGCCAGCGCGCGCCAGGCCCTGGAGCGCTGCGGCAAAGCCATGGAATGGTCGCTCACCTGCGCCGCCAGCGCCTCGGAGGGCTTGGCGGCGCTGCGCGAACGGGCCGCCGCCGGCAAGCGCTTCGACCTGCTGCTGGTCGACCGCGCCATGCCCGGCACCGACGGCATCGCCATGCTGGTCGAAGCGCGCGGCGCCGGCGGCATTGAGCTGCCGTCGGTGGTCATGATGACCTCCGAACGCTCCAGCGACGACTTGCTGCCGCTGGCCGACAGCCTGCAGCTCGACGCCGTGCTGTCCAAGCCATTCACCCCCGCCAGCCTGCGCGACGCCGCGCTGGCGGCGCTGACGGGCGCCAACCAGCCGGCCCACATGACGGCCCACTCGCCCTTGTCGGGCCGCCTGGCAGGCATGCGCGTGCTGCTGGTCGAGGACAATGAGATCAACCAGGAAATGACGCGCTACATCCTGCTCCATTGCGGCGCGCTGGTGGAAGTGGCGTCCAACGGCGAGATTTCGCTCGACATGCTGCGCGACGACCCGCAGCGCTTTGACGCCGTGCTGATGGATTTGCAGATGCCGGTGATGGACGGCTTCCGCGCCACGGAATCGATCCGCGCCATGGGCTTGCGCACCCTGCCGGTGATTGCCATGACCGCCAACGCCATGCCCGAGGACCGGCTGCGCGCCATCGAAGCGGGCGTGGACGCCCACGTCGCCAAACCGATCGACGTCGATGAGCTGATCGCCACCCTGACCCGGCTGGCGCCCCTGCATCCGGAACTGGCGTCCGCCCCGCCGGCAACGCAGGCCGACGGCCGTCCGGCCAGCGTGCCCGGCATCGACCTGGATGCGGCGCTGCGCCGGGTGGCCGGCAATTACGCGGCCTTTGCCAGCCTGCTGAAACGCTTCGAGAACTCGCAGGGGGACGCCGTGCAGGAAGTGCGCGACTGCCTGGCGCAGGACAAGCGCTACGCCGCCACCCAGGTGCTGCACCGCCTGAAGGGCGTGGCCGCCAACCTGGGCGCCACCGAGGTCGCGCGCCTCAGCGCACAGGCCGAAAGCGCCGTCGCCGAAGGCCTCGACAGCTCGGCCGCCGCCCTGCTGCAATCGCTGGAGCAGGCGCTGGCCGTGGTCACCAAGGGGGCGCGCGACCTGCCGCAGCCGGTGCAGGCGGTCGCCGACAGCATGCCGCCGGGCGCCTTGCCGCGCGCCCTGGGCGACTTGCTTACCTTGCTGAAAAATAGCAATATGAAGGCCTTGTCGGCTTTCAAAGTCCTGGGGCCAAGCCTGGAGCAGCGCTGTCCGGACTTGGTGCCCAGCCTGGCCAATGCCATCGAGACACTTGATTTCCCCAGCGCTGAACGGCTGGTGCAGGAAATGTTGAAACGGAAGGAAATTGCATGAGCTGGACTGCCCAGGCGCGCAACGGCCGCCTGCTGATCGTCGATGACGCAATGGAGAACATCCAGATCCTCAACCATGTGCTGGGCGAGGAGCATGAGGTGCTGTTTGCCCTGAACGGCGAAAAGGCGCTGGAACTGGCGCACCAGCACCGCCCCGACCTGATCCTGCTCGACGCCCTGATGCCAGGCATGGACGGTTACGAGGTCTGCGCCGCGCTGCACGCCAGCAGCGAATTGCAGGACATTCCCATCATCTTCGTGACCGCCCTGACCAATCCCGAAGATGAAACGCGGGCGCTGGAAGCGGGCGCGGTCGACTTCATCACCAAGCCGTTCAACGTGGCCGTGGTGCGCGCCCGCGTGCGTACCCACCTGACGTTGAAGCGCCAGTCCGACACGCTGCGCGAACTGACCCTGACCGACAGCCTGACCGGCGTGGCCAACCGGCGCTGCTTCAACGACGCCATCGACCACGAATGGCGGCGCTGCCTGCGCAGTGGGGCCCCGCTGTCGGTGGTCATGATCGATATCGACCATTTCAAGCTGTATAACGACGCTTACGGCCACCAGGCAGGCGACACTTGCCTGAAGGAGGTCGCCCGCGCGATGGTGCATTGCGCCGGGCGCTCACCGGACCTGGTGGCACGCTACGGCGGCGAGGAATTCATCATCCTGCTGCCGCAGGTGGGTGCCGAGGGAGCCGAAACCGTCGCGCAGCGCCTGCTGGCAAACATCGCCGAGCTGGCGATCCCGCACCGCATGTCGCCGGCAGGGAATGCCGTCACGGTGAGCCTCGGCGTGGCCACGGTGCAGCCCTCGGACAGCAGCAGCGCCGAAGCGCTGGTGCGCGCCGCCGACCAGGCCCTGTACCAGGCCAAGGAAAGTGGCCGCAACCGCTACCGCATCGCGCGCGACGGCCTGGCGCTGGCTCAGGAATAGCGCCGCATCAGGAATTCGGCAACGCAGGCGGGCTTGCTGCCGCCCTCGCATTCCACCGTAATAAGCCACACCAGCTGATGGCCGCCCGCCACCGGCTCGATACTGCGCAGCGCCGCCCGCGCACGCACGCGGCTGCCCACCGGCACCGGCGCCGGGAAGCGCACTTTGTCCAGCCCGTAGTTCAGGCCCATGCGCATGTCTTCCATGTGCACGGCATCCTGCAGCAGGCCAGGCAGCAGCGACAGCGTCAGGAAGCCATGGGCGACCGTGCCGCGGAACGGCGATTCGGCTGCCGCCCGCACCGGATCGGTGTGGATCCACTGTTCATCATTGGTGGAGGCGCCAAACGCGTTGATACGCTCCTGGGTAATATCGACCCAGCCGGACACCCCCACTTCCTGGCCCACCAGCGCCTCCAGCTCGCCGATATTGCGTACGACGCGCGCCATTATGCGGCCTCCCTGAAACCCGGCTGGGCGATGAAGCGCTCCAGGTGGTGGTCTACATCACCCAGGGTCAGCTCGATCATCGCCAGGCGCTTGAAATAGTGGGCCGCCGGCAGTTCGTCGGTAACGCCCATGCCGCCGTGCAGCTGCACCGCCTGCTGGCCGACAAAACGCGCCGCCTGCCCGACGCGGACCTTGGCGGCGGAGACCACGCGGCGGCGCTCCTCCGCATCGCTGGAGCCGGCCTTGACGGCCGCCAGCATCGCCATCGAACGCGCCTGCTCCAGGTGGATGAACATATCGGCCATGCGGTGCTGCAGCGCCTGGAATTTGCCGATCGGCGCGCCGAATTGCTGGCGCGTCTTCAGGTATTCCAGGGTGGCGGCGAAAATCGCATCCATGGCGCCCATCGCTTCCGCGCACAGAAGGGCCGCGCCATAGTCTGCCGCCGCTTCCAGGATCGGCCAGCCCGCGCCTTGCGCGCCCAGCAGGGTGCCGGGCGCGCCATCGAATTCGACCGTCGCGGCACGCTGGCCGTCGATGGTGCGGCAGTCGGTCACGCGCACCCCGGCCGCATCGCGCGCCACCAGGTACAGCGAGATGCCGCCGTCGCTGCGCGCGGAGACGATCAGGGCATCGGCCTGGGCGCCGTGCAGCACCACGGTCTTGCGGCCGTTGATGCGGCCATCCACCGCCGTGGTCTGCACATCGTCCAGCGCATGGCGCGACTGCTGTTCGCCGAGCGCGCAGGCCAGTTTCAGCTCGCCGGCTGCGACTTGCGCCAGCGCTGCTTCCTGGCCGCCGGCCAGCTTGAGGAACTGCGCGCCCAGCACGGTGGCGAAATAAGGCTCGACCACCAGGCCGCGCCCAAGCTCCTGCATCACCACCATCATGTCGACAGCGCTGCCGTCAAAGCCGCCCTGCTGTTCCGGCACCGGCAGCGCCAGCATGCCCAGTTCCACCAGCGTGGCCCAGGCCTGCTGCGAGACGCCCGCTTCGGAATGGATGATCTTCTTGCGCGCCTCAAAGCCGTAATCCTTGTCCACCCAGCGGCGCAGCGCATCGGCGAATTGTTGTTGCTCTTCCTTGAAAGTGAAGTCCACGCTGCCCCCCCTTACAGTCCCAGGATCATCTGGGTGATGATGTTTTTCTGGATTTCGTTCGAACCGCCGTAGATCGACGTCTTGCGGAAATTGAAGTAATACGCCGCCAGCGGTGCGGCGGCGTCGTCACCGGCCAGCGCGTGATCGCGCTCGCCGTCCAGGTATGCGGGGTCAAACGGCATGGCTTGCGGGCCGAGCGCCTCGACCATCAGTTCGGTCAGCAGCTGCTGGATTTCCGAACCGCGCACCTTGAGCACGGAAGCCTGCGGGCCCGGCCCATGAGCCTCCTGCGCGATGGAGCGCAGCACGGTCATTTCCAGCGCCATCAGCTCGATTTCCAGGTTCGCCACGCGCGCCGCAAACAGCGGGTCTTCCAGCAGCGGCTTGCCGTTCTTCCTTTGCTGCAGCGCGAGCTTCTTCAGGAACAGCAATTCGCGCTTGGAACGGCCCACTGCAGCAATGCCGGTGCGCTCGTGGCCCAGCAGGTACTTGGCATAGGTCCAGCCCTTGTTTTCCTTGCCGACCAGGTTCGCCACCGGCACCCGCACATTGTCGAAGAAGACTTCGTTCACTTCATGGTCTTCATCGAGCATGATGATCGGCCGCACGGTGATGCCCGGCGTCTTCATGTCGATCAGGAGGAAGGAAATGCCTTCCTGCTTGCGCACGTTCTGGTCGGTGCGCACCAGGCAGAAAATCATATCCGCGTGCTGGCCCAGCGTGGTCCAGGTCTTCTGGCCATTGACGATGTAATGGTCGCCGTCGCGCACCGCCGTGGTTTTCAGGGAAGCGAGGTCGGAGCCGGAACCTGGCTCGGAGTAGCCCTGGCACCACCAGTCGTCGCAATTCAGGATGCGCGGCAGGTAGTGGGCTTGCTGTTCCGGGCTGCCAAAGGCCATGATGACCGGCGCCACCATGTTCACGCCGAACGGCAGGATGGGCGGGGTGCCGGCGATGGCACACTCCTCTTCCCAGATATGGCGCTGGGTAGCGTCCCAGCCCGGACCGCCGAATTCCACTGGCCAGGCAGGCGCCGCCCAGCCCTGCCTGGCGACGATCTTATGCCAGCGGACATAGTCTTCGCGCTTCAGGCGCAGGTGCTGGCGCACCTTGGCCTGCAGATCGGCCGGCAGGTTGGCTGCCAGGAAGGCGCGCACTTCGGCGCGGAATTGCTCATCCCTGGCAGAGTAATTCAAATCCATGCTGTCTCCTTGAATTGGTCGCGCCATCAAAAATAGCACGACCGTTCCAAAGAGTCTACACCGCATTGCACCGGGGGCGCCGGCCTTGCGCCCCACCTATGCCAGATCCCTACTTTGCCTTGCGCCGCCGTGCCACCAGGCTGATGACGCCCAAGCCGGCCAGCAGCATGGCATATTCGCCAGGCTCAGGGATTACCGGCACCACGCCATCCATTTCACGTCCGAACACGGTCAAATTGGAGAAGTCCGGATTAGCCTGGTTGTTGCCAGTGAACCAGTCGATCCGCCAGGTGCCGTTCAGGGTCTGACCGGCGCTGATGGCCTGGTTATCGAACAGGAATGCGGCTGCTCCGCTGCCAGCTTTCAACGCCAGCACAAGGTCGAGCTGTACCGGCTGGGTGGCGCTGGTGTTGCTGACGGTCCAGGTACCGGTATGGCCGTCGCCGTAATCAAAGCTGAAATCCAAGGAACTGGTCAGGCTGAAACCGGAGCCGGATCCGCCCTCGTGCTTACCCAGCAAGCTCCAGGAACCGGTGCCGTAAGCGTCAAAGGCAGTGCCAAAGCCGCTGGTATCGCCATTCGGGCCCGCATGCGGATTCCAGTCATCCATAAAAACAAAGGCATCGGAATTCTGCAGGTCAAGCGTTACATCATCCACAGAGGTATTTCCGACGGTCGTGGCGCCAAAGGCGCTTGCTGCCAGGAGCATGCTGCTGGCTGCCAGGGCAAACTTTTTTGCAAGTGCTTCCATTATGATCCCCCTTCTTTTGGTTGACGGTACAGCCTGTTCAATTTAGACCCTAAGCGAGTTCAACGGCGTTCAATACCCTTGCGAAAGTGAAGTTTCAAAAGAAAACGCCGCGGGATGGCCTATCCTGCGGCGTTAAAGAAGGGGTATTACTTCGATTGTTCTCAACAGCAAGGCTGCCGGACCGGCGCTTGCCGGCGCTTTCATATTATCAATTTTTCCTTTCGACACCCGAATTCTGCATTTCGTCGCATTCCAGGCTTGCCGATGCGGCGTTGACGCTACGATGCTTGCATTCCAACCTGCATGCACAAAAAGGACTCCAACATGCGCACCAAGCTGACCCTCGCCGCCCTGATTTCCCTGAGCCTCGCTGGCTGCGTCGTCGTCGTGGGCGATACCCGCGACTCGGTTGAAGGCAATGGCGCCACTGCCACCGAAACCCGCAACATCGCCAGCGCCACGGCGCTGCGCGTGGAAAACCGCTACGGCGTCACGATGGAAGTGGATGTGAAAGTCGGCGGCGCGCCTTCGCTGGTGATCGAAGGCGACTCCAACCTGGTGCCGCTGGTGCGCACCGAAGTGACCGGCGAAACGCTGCGCATCTACACCGACGAACGCCTGCGCAGCAGCAACCGCATCCGCGTGCGCTACACCGCGCCGCGCTTGAACAACCTGGAGAGCAACGGCTCCGTGCACACCGGCGTGCAAGGCCTGGCCGGCGGCCCGCTGCAAGTGCTGCACAATGGGTCCGGACGCCTCGAACTGCGCGGCTTCGTGGACCGTCTCGATGTCCGCCACGCCGGTTCCGGCCAGCTGTATGCCGATGGCCTGGAAAGCCGCAACGCGATGGTAACCATGTCCGGCTCCGGCAAGGTGAATATCGGCTCGGTGCGCGGCGATGCGCTGAGCCTCAGCGCCACCGGCTCCGGCAGCTTCTATGCCCGCGGCGTGGTGCGCTCGCTGGAAGTGCAGCTGACCGGCTCCGGCACCGCGCAGCTGAACGACCTGCGCACCGACGAAGCCAACCTCACCAGCTCCGGTTCTGGCGGCGTGTATGCCTGGGTGCAGCAGAAGGTGGACGCGCGCGCCAACGGCTCCGGCCGCATCGCCGTCAGCGGCAACCCGGCGCAGCGCAACCTGTTCGGCCGCAACGCTTCGATCCAGTAACCCTCAGAAGGTGCTGGCGCCGGCAAAGCTGGCTGCCAGCCATTCCGCCACTACCCGGATGCGGCCGATCCCGACCGCATCCCGGTGGCTTAGCAGCCATACTTCCCGCGTCACCTCGACCCCGCCCAGCCGCACCAACCCGGGCATCCTCTCCATCATGCACGGCAGCAGGGCCAGGCCCACGCCGGCCCGGCACACCTGCACCAGGCTGCCCAGCCCATTGACGCGCACCGCTACCCGGTTGCGCGGCACCACCCGCTCCAGCCAGCGCGTTTCAGGCAGCCGCGCCAGCGTCGCGTCGTAGCCGATCCATGGCTGTTCGGCCCAGTTGGCGCTGCCTACGTCGGCATAGTGGGAAGTACCGAAAACCGCCATCGGCAATTCACCGAGCCGGCGCATGACAAGTGCGGCATCGTCTGCCGGCCGCGCCAGGCGGATGGCGAAATCCGTTTCACCGCGCGCGAACGAGAGGTTGCTGTTATCGGCCAGGAAGTGCAGCTCGAGGGCAGGATGCGAAGCCCGCAGCGCCGCCACATGCTGCGCCAGCCAGAAATCGAACAGGAAATCGATGGCGCTGATACGCACCACGCCAACCGCTGCCTGCGACTCCTGCGAGGAAGCGAGCAGCATCGCCTGCACATTGCCGGCCACGGTCTCGCCGTATTCAACAAAAATGCGGCCGGCGGCGGTCAGCTGGTAGCCGCTGGTATCGCGCAGGAACAGGCGCAAATCCAGCGCCTTCTCCGCCGCCGCCACACGCCGGCTGATGGTGGACGCATCGACGCCCAGCTCGCGCGCAGCCGCGCTCATGCTGCCGCAGCGGGCCAGCGCCAGGATCAAAGGTATGTCGTTCCAGTCGAAAGAATTCACATTGTCACTATCAATGCAAATCTGCAAAACGGCTTTGCAAACTTGGGCATTCCATTGCGTATCACGCCTGCCTACCATGGCTTGCATCAGCCACCAACCCCAAGGGAACCGCCATGACACTGAGCATCCAGACCGCCGATGGCAGCTTCAACTGCCACGTCGCCCGTCCCACCTCGCCCGGACCCCACCCGGTTGTGGTGGTGTTGCAAGAGATCTTCGGCGTCAACGCGGGCATCCGCAGCATTGCCGCCGACTATGCGGCCAAGGGCTTCATCGCGGTCTGCCCTGACCTGTTCTGGCGCGCCGAGCCCGGGCTCGACCTGTCGGAAGCCAGGGACGGCGACTGGACCAAAGGCTTCGCCCTCTACAGCGCCTACGACCGCGACAAAGGCGTGCAGGACATCGCCGCCACCGTTACCGCCGCCCGCATTATGGCCGGCTCCAACGGCAAGGTCGGCGTCACCGGCTACTGCCTCGGCGGCCTGCTGACCTACCTGAGCGCGGCGCGCTGCGATGCCGATGCCTTTGCCGCCTATTACGGCGGTGGCACCGAGCAGTACCTTGACGAAGCAGCGCGCATCACGCGGCCAATGATCTACCACCTGGCCAACGAAGACGAATACATCGACCGGGCGGCGCAGGCCCGCATCAACCAGGCGCTAGGCGGCAAGCCCAATGTCCAGGTCTTCAATTACCCCGGCCGCAACCACGCCTTTGCGCGGCCCGGAGGGCATCACTTCCATGCGGGCGACGCCGCCTTGGCCAATGGCCGTACCGACGCCTTTTTTACACAGCAACTTGCAATGTAGCACATCCTGAAAGGATTCAGCCATGAACGATTTCGACGCTTCCCGCCGCTCCGCCCTGCTCGGCAGTGCCAGCCTTGCCGCCGCCGCGGCCGTTACCTTGCCCGCTGCCGCGGCCCCGGCACAGGGCAGTATGAAGAAGACCGCCGCTTTCATTTCCACCCGCGACGGCGTAGACATCTATTACAAGGACTGGGGCCCGCGCAGCGCCCAGCCGATTGTGTTCAGCCATGGCTGGCCCTTGAGTTCAGACAGCTGGGAGTCGCAGATGTTCTTCCTGGCCAGCCAGGGCTATCGGGTGATTGCGCATGACCGCCGTGGCCACGGCCGTTCGAGCCAACCCTGGGATGGCAACGACATGGACCATTACGCCGATGACCTGGCGCAAGTGATCGAGGCGCTGGACTTGAAGAACGCCATCCTGGTCGGCTTTTCGACCGGCGGCGGTGAAGTGGCGCGCTATGTTGGCCGGCATGGTACCAAGCGCGTCGCCAAACTGGTGCTGGTGTCGGCGGTGCCGCCGCTGATGCTGAAGACCGCCGACAACCCGGGCGGCCTTCCGCTTGAAGTGTTTGACGGCATCCGCGCGGGCTCGGTGAAGGACCGCTCGCAGCTCTATCTCGACATTGCTTCCGGCCCGTTCTTTGGCTACAACCGCCCGGGCGCCAAGCCCTCGAATGGCATCATCAATTCGTGGTGGATGCAGGGCATGATGGGCGGCCACAAGAATACCTATGATTCAATCAAGGCGTTCTCGGAAACCGACTTCCGGGCCGACCTGGCCAAGTTCGACAAGCCGACCCTGATCATCCACGGCGATGACGACCAGATCGTGCCGATCGATGCTGCCGGGCGCGCTTCGGCCCGCATCGTGAAACAGGCCAAGCTGCTGGTCTACGCTGGCGCACCGCATGGCCTGACCGACACCCATAAAGATCGCGTCAATGCCGACCTGCTGGCCTTCATCAAGTCCTAGTCGATGGTCAGCGCCAGGTCGCGGCCGGCAATGGCAGTGTTGCCGGCGTAGTCCGCCGCATAAATGCGCAATGTGTAATCGCCCGGCGCCAGCTGGCTGACCTGCCAGCGGCCGGGAGCCACTTCGCCGTGCTGCAGCCGGCTCAGTAAGGTGTAGGTGAAGCGGGTGGCTTTGCTGCCATAGACCGTGATGCCGCTGTCGGCCGAATACACCACCTTGACCGCCTCACGCTGCTTGGGCAACTGGTCGTAGGTTTGCGTGATGCGCGGCTGCTCAAAGCCCGGCACTGGCATGCCGTTGGCCTGCAGCAGCTGGTAGCCCAGTTTGTAGAGGCCGAGGCGGCGGCGGGCCAAGTTGCCGTCCATCTGGTCGTATGCATCGACCACCACATCGACTTCCTCCAGTCCGCGCGGGATGTGCAGGCGTTTGTCTTTGGTTTTTCCCTTGGGGGCTGGCAGGCGCTTGCCGTGCTGGTCGTAGAGGGCGATGCCCTGGATGCGCGGGGCGATGGTGTCCTGCAGGCCGGGGAATGGCAGCGCGATGGGATTGACTACGCGGCCACGGTCGTACAGGTCGAGGTGGACGTGCGCCATCTGGTTCACCACACCGAGCTGGTCGCCGACCTCGAAACGCGTGCCACGGCGGACGCGGATGCGTTCGGGTTTTCCTTTGTCGTCCAGCAGGAGCTGGAAGCGCGGGTCGAGTGGTTTGTTCTTGCGGTCGCGGCCAACCTTCATGTGGATGTAGCTGGTGGCGCCAAGGTTGATGCCTTCAGAGACGGTGCCGAAGGCCCAGTTGGGCAACGGGTCGCTGACTTTGGCCTTCTCCACCACGTGCACCGAACTGCCGACGTCGGCCTGGACGTCCAGGCCGGCGTGGAAGTGGTGGCGGCTGTCGCCGTCATAACTGCCCCTCACTTCGCCCATCAGGCCTACCACTTCATGCGGCTGGTTCTGCGGCAGCAGCGGCCATGGCATGCTGCCAGTGCGGCGCTGCTCCATCAATGCCGAAGCCGCCGTTGCGGGTGCCGCCGGTGCGGGTGCCGCCGCGGCCGACGCAATGACGCCGCGCGCCCTTGGCGGCGCGCTGGTGGCGGTGGCGGGGGCAATGCGATGCAGGCGCTGGGCCGCAGCATCGGCAAGCAGCACGGCGCCGTCATGCGCCAGTGCCAGGCCGCGTGGGCCGTAGACTTGAACCGTGCCATCGGCGCCGGTGGCAGGATTTGCGGGCCGCACGGCATCGGGCAAACCGGCCAGCGCGCCATCCGGCGCCAGTTGCAGCACGCGGCCGCGCGACGCCACGGCGATATAGACAAAGCCATCATGCGTCACCGCTAGCGCCATCGGGCGCCGCAGCAGCGCCTCTTTCTCCTGCTCGGGCGCAACCACCAGCGTGACGACGGTGCCGTCCACGCCGATGCGGCGCACCGCGTCATTGCGCGAGTCCGCCACATACACGCCATCCTTGCCGACCGCAATCCCGCAAGGGGTATCAAACTGCGCGACATCCCAGGTGCCATCGGCCAGGCCCGGGCGTCCGGTGCCAGCCAGCGTGCTAACCTCGCCGCCCGGCGAGATGCGGCGCACCCTGTCGTTATACGTATCGGCCACGTAGACGACACCGCCGGAATCGACCGCTACGCCGACCGGCCCATTGAACTGCGCCTGCGCGCCCTGTCCGTCCGCAAAGCCGGCGACACCGCTGCCGGCGAGTGTCGACACTGTGCCATCGGGCGCGACCTTGCGGATCACATGGTTGCCGGTATCGGCGACATACAGATTGCCCTGCTTATCCAGCGCCACACCGGACGGCGTGTTGAACGAAGCCGACGCTCCGGCGCCGTCGCGATAACCTTCCGCACCGCCGGCCAGCACCCGCACGCTGCCGTCCGGTCCCAGCACCGAAATCACATTCCGGTCCCCGCCCTGGGAGAAGTAAATCGCCCCGCTGCGGTCTACTGCAATACCGTAAGGATCGGCCAGGCCGCCATCCACCAGCGTCTCCAGCCGCGCCGGCCAGGCCCGCTGCGTCGGCGCCGGAGCGCGCTTTACCAGGCTGGGAAGCCGCGCCCCAACCTCGGGCTTGCCGGAAAAATAATAATAACCGGCGCCGCCGGCGGCGATGGCCAGTACTGCGGCCGAGATGATTTTGAGAGAGGTACGCACGGACAGGATTCTACCGCCCGCGCGGCAAAAAAAAAGCCCGCTCTTAAGGGAGCGGGCTGAAGTCTATTTCCTTGGAGGAGAATAGAGGAGACAGGTGAATTATGCTGCAGCGCGATATATCTGTCTACTTTATTGTAGTAATACTAGATATAACCGCCGCGAATATCACTTGTCCGCCACGTAAGGCAGCACCCGGCTAGCCAGGCGGGTATCGGTGCGCAGCACGCTCACCTCATCCGCCAGGATATGCACCGCCTCATTCAGCAGCACATCCTTGGCATTCTTGGCAGCTTTCTCGGCATCCAGTTCCGCCGCCAGCGAGCGTTCATCCGCCTGCAAGCCGTCATCGGTGCGGATCGCACCGCGCATCTGGTTGGCCTGGCGCTGCGCCGCGCGCGGATTGGCCGGCTTGGCCGCAATCGCCTTGTTCAGCGCCTCCTTCGGATCCGGCACCAGGATAGGATCATCCGGCGAGGGGCCGGCCGCCAGGCGCGCTTCACGGATCTTGGCGCGCGCTTCCTGCTGGTCGCGTTCCTTGCGGCGCACCGACTCGTTCAACGAGATCGTGTTGTCCTTGCGCTGCTTCTTCACGTAGGCGATATCTTCCAGCAGGTACTGGTAGTCCTTGTCCTTGGCCACACGCGCCTCATGCTTCTTGTCCAGCATGGCCGCGATTTCCTTCAGGTCGCCAGCCGGGATGTAGATGGCCGGCTTGATCTGGGTGTAAGGCAGCGCGTTGTCGTAGCTCGACTCGCCGAAGCTTTCCGCATCGCTGGTGGAGGCCAGCTTGATGTCCGGCGTCACGCCGCGCAGCTGGGTGGTGCCGCCGTTAATGCGGAAGAACTGGGCGATGGTCATTTTCAGCTCGCCGTAGCGCAGCTTGTTGCTCAGGCCCGAGCGCTCCGGATTGACCAGGGTCTGCACCGTGCCCTTGCCGAAGCTGGCCTCGCCGAGCACCAGGCCACGGCCGTAATCCTGCAGCGCCGCTGCAAAGATTTCGGAAGCCGAAGCCGAGCTGCGGTTGATCAGCACACCGACCGGCCCATCCCACACCAGGCCAGGCACGCCGTCCGACTCCACTTCCACATGGCCGGAAGCGCTGCGCTGCTGCACCACCGGACCACGGTCGATGAACAGGCCGGTCAGTTCAACCGCCTCGGTCAGCGAGCCGCCGCCGTTGTTGCGCAGGTCGACCAGGACGTTGTCCACCTTGTCCTTCTTCAGCTCCTGCAGCAGGCGGGCCACGTCGCGCGTCGCGCTCTTGTAGTCCTTGTCGCCTTTGCGGCGGGCATCCCAGTCCTGGTAGAAGGTCGGCAGCGAGATCACGCCGATACGGCGCTTCACCGCACCATCCTTCACTTCCATGATGGTCTTCTTGGCGGACTGCTCTTCCATGCTGATTTTCTTGCGCACCAGCGAGACCACGAAAGGCTTGCCGTCAGGGCCGGCGTCGGCCGCCAGCACCTGCAGCTTCACGGTCGAATCTTTCGGACCGCGGATCTGCTGCACCACATCGTCGATCCGCCAGCCCAGCACGTCGGTGAACTTGTCGGCATCGGCTTGCGCCACGCCGATGATGCGGTCGCCCACTTTCAGCTTGTTGGACAGGCCGGCCGGGCTGCCCGGCACGATCTCGCGGATCACGGTGTATTCGTCGCGGTTCTGCAGCACGGCGCCAATACCTTCCAGCGACAAACGCATGGCGATGTCGAAGTTCTCGGCGGCGCGCGGGCCCAGGTAGTTGGTGTGCGGCTCGATCGACATGGCGTAAGCATTCATGAAGATCTGGAACACGTCTTCGCTATTCAGCTTGCGCGAACGGGCCACGTAGTTGTCGTAGCGCTTGTCCAGCGTCTCGCGGATCGCCTTGTCGTCCTTGCCGGCCAGCTTCAGGCGCAGGAAGTCATTCTTCACGCGCTTGCGCCACAGGTCCTTGGCTTCGGCATCGTTCTTCGGCCAATCGGCCTTTTCGCGGTCGAGCGTAAAGCTCTCGTCCTGCGAGAAATCGAATTTACCCTTCAGCAGTTCACGCGCGTAGGCGAAGCGCTCGTTGAAGCGCTGCTGGTACAGGTTATAGATTGCGAACGGCGCTTGCAGGTTCTCGCCGGTGATCGCATCGTCCATGCGGGTCTTCTCTTTGTCGAAAGAGTCCACATCGGCCTGGGTGAAGAACAGCCTTTCGCCATCGAGCGATTTGAAATAGCGGTCGAAGATCTTCTCCGACATCGCATCGTCCAGCGGCATGGCCTTATAGTGGTAGCGCGACAGCATGTGGCTGGCCCAAAGGGCGGCCTGGGTTTGCTGCGCTGCGGGCTTGACTGGAACGTCAGCGGCCTTGTCCGCCTGGGCTGCGCTCGCAAAAGCGGTAACCAGTGCCAGGGACATGGTGGCCAACACAGTGTGCTTCTTCATCGGCTTGCTCCGAACGTAGGTGATTCTTAAAGAATAGTGCTAATCCCATTCTACAGGATAGGTCATGCTTCTGGAGAGGGGGAGCATCGAGTGTGCCCCTGCTGGCTTAAGCGAACCTGAATCGTGACATTCCATCAACAAAATACCAGGCCGCCGCCCCTGCCGCCAGGAACAAGGGCCAGGAACGCAGGGACAGCTTCCAGTCGGCAGCGGACGGCCAGCAGGCCAGGAATTGGGGGGCAATCAGGAAGGCCAGGCCGGCGTCCAGCGCGGTGAAATGCCAGCCCGGGCGGGTGCGCAGCACGGCGATCCACCACGGCAGCAGCACCAGTGCCAGCGGCGCCAGGGCGGTCGGGGCGGCGTTGTACCAGCGCGCATTGGCCAGTTTGACTTCGCCCAGGGTCCAGCCTTTGGCGGCGCGGCGCGGGATGATGGACAGCGAGGCGGGCCGGGCGAAAGTCAGCAGCCCGACCAGGAAATGGGCCAGCTCATGGCACAGCGTGCCCGGCAGGCGCAGCAGGAGAAAGGCGCTGTAGCGTTGCGACAGCACCAAGATGGCCGCCGCCAGGGCCAGCGACGGCGCCAGGTAGAAGGCCTTGTCCAATCAGCCGGTGTAGAAACAGCGGCCGCAAGCCTGGCGGTAGGCTTCGTTGCCGCCGATGCTGATCTGCTCGCCTTCGCGGATGCGCTCACCGTTCTCATCCACGCGGATGTTCATGGTGGCCTTCTTGCCGCAGGTGCAGATATTCTTGATCTCTTCGATATCGTCGGCCAGGGCCAGCAGGTAGGCCGATCCCGGGAACGGCTCGCCGCGGAAGTCGCTGCGCAGGCCGTAGCAAATCACCGGCACGCCGTTGGCCTGGGCCAGCTGGTGCAGCTGCTTGACCTGCTCCGGCGCCAGGAACTGGGCCTCGTCGACCAGCACGCAAGCCACTTTCTGCATGTTTTCCAGGAAGTTGGTGTCGGAATGGAACAGCTCGACCTCGCGCTGCGGGCCCAGGCGGGAGGTCACCTTGCCCACGCCGTAGCGGTCGTCGATGGCGGCGGTGAACAGGCGCACCATCAGGCCCTGCTCTTCATAGTTGTGGGCGACCTGCAGCATGGAGGTCGATTTGCCTGCGTTCATCGCAGAGTAACGGAAGTAGAGTTTTGCCACAGTGAAATTTCTGTTAAAAGTCGCTGCGGGATTATACGGCGCGGGACGCGATACGCAAAAAAAGGTATAAGCTAGCGCAATTAAATTACTTCTGGGTTCATCCGAAACGCCACACAATGCGCGCTTTTCGCAAGGAGAGAACATGCAGAACGACCGTCCTGCTGCGTTGTTTAGCCTGATCGGCAATACACCGCTCGCTGAAGTAACCCGTCTTGACACCGGCGCGTGCCGGTTATTCCTCAAGCTTGAATCGCAAAACCCCGGCGGCTCCATCAAGGACCGTATCGGCCTGTCCATCATCGAGGCCGCCGAACGCGAGGGCCGCCTGAAGCCCGGCGGCACCATTGTCGAGGCCACCGCCGGCAATACCGGCCTGGGACTGGCCCTGGTGGGCGCCATCAAGGGCTATAAGGTGGTGCTGGTGGTGCCGGATAAGATGGCCACCGAAAAAATCCTGCACCTGAAGGCACTGGGCGCCGACATCCGCCTGACCCGCTCCGACGTCGGCAAGGGCCATCCCGAGTATTACCAGGACTATGCGGCGCGCCTGGCCAGCGAGATTCCGGGCGCCTTCTTTGCCGACCAGTTCAACAACCAGGCCAACCCGCTGGCCCACGAAACCACCACCGGCCCGGAAATCTGGGAGCAGATGGCGCGCGAGATCGACGCCATCGTGGTCGGCGTCGGCTCGTCCGGCACGCTGACCGGCCTGTCGCGCTACTTCAGCAAGGTTGCGCCGCACGTCAAATTCATCCTGGCCGACCCCAAGGGTTCGATCCTGAAGGAATACGTGGATACCGGCCGGGTGTCGGATACCAGCGGCTCCTGGGCGGTGGAAGGCATCGGCGAGGACTTCATCCCCGCCATCGCCAATATGGGCGCGATCGCTCAGGCCTACACCATCACCGACCAGGAAAGCTTCGACACCGCACGCAGCCTGCTGCGCGCGGAAGGCATCCTGGCCGGCTCCTCGACCGGCACCCTGCTGGCGGCGGCACTCAAATACTGCCGCGAGCAGACCACGCCGAAGCGGGTCGTGACCTTCGTTTGCGACACCGGCACGCGCTACCTGTCCAAGGTGTACAGCGACAGCTGGATGTTCGACCAGGGCCTGTCGCACCGTCCGAAGCTGGGCGACCTGCGCGACCTGATCGGCCGCCTGTTCGAAAACGGCGACGTGGTCAGCGTGGCGCCGGGCGATACCCTGCTGATTGCCGTCAACCGCATGCGCGCGGCCGACCTGGCGCAGCTGCCGGTGATCGCCGACGGCAAGCTGGTGGGCATCATCGACGAGTCGGATATCCTGCTCAAGGTCGAGAAGGACGTGGCCCAGTTCAAGAGCGAAGTGGGCGGCACCATGACCACCCGCATCGAAACCCTGGCCCCATCTGCCGGCATGCCCGCCCTTCGTGATACGCTAGACCGTGGGCTGACCGCCATCGTCGCCGACGGCGGCAAATTCTATGGCCTGGTCACCCGCTACGATTTACTTAACCACCTGCGCAGGAAATTATCTTGAGCGAAAAGAAGACTAAAGCCCACCTGGCCACGCGCGTCATCCACGCGGGCCAGCATCCTGACCCATCGACCGGCGCCATCATGCCGCCGATCTATGCCACTTCCACCTTCGTCCAACAAAGCCCCGGCGTGCACAAGGGCCTGGACTACGGCCGCTCGCACAACCCGACGCGCTGGGCGCTGGAGCGCTGCGTGGCCGACCTGGAAGGCGGCGCGCAGGCATTTGCCTTCGCTTCTGGCCTGGCTGCTATTTCCACCGTGCTGGAGCTGCTCGATGCTGGCTCGCACATCGTGGCGGGCGACGATATGTATGGCGGCACCTTCCGCCTGTTCGAGCGCGTGCGCCGCCGCAGCGCGGGCCACGACTTCACCTACGTCGACCTGACCAATCCGGAAAACCTGCTGGGCGTGCTGCGCCCTGAGACCAAAATGGTGTGGGTCGAGACGCCGACCAACCCTATGCTCAAGCTGGCCGACCTGGCGGCGATTTCGCGCATCTGCCGCGACCGCGGCATCCTGCTGGTGGCCGACAACACCTTCGCCAGCCCGATCGTGCAGCGCCCGCTGGAGTTGGGCTTCGACATCGTCGTGCATTCGGCCACCAAATACCTGAACGGGCACTCGGACATCATCGGCGGCATCGCCGTGGTGGGTGGTGAAGAGCGCCAGTCGGCCTGGCGCGAGCAGTTGGCCTTCCTGCAGAATTCCGTGGGCGCGATTGCCGGCCCGTTCGATGCTTTCCTGGCCCTGCGCGGCGTGAAGACGCTGGCGATCCGCATGGAGCGCCACTGCAAGAGCGCACTGGAACTGGCGCGCTGGCTGGAGCGCGAGCCGAAAGTGAAGAAGGTGTTCTATCCAGGCCTGGAGTCGCATCCCCAGCACACGCTGGCCAAGGCGCAGATGGACGGCTTCGGCGGCATCATCTCGATCGACCTCGATACGGACCTGGCCGGGGCGCGCCGCTTCCTGGAACGCTGCGAAGTGTTCGCGCTAGCGGAAAGCCTGGGCGGGGTCGAATCCCTGATCGAGCACCCTGCCCTGATGACCCATGCCTCCATTCCCGCGGCGCAGCGCGCCACGCTGGGCATTGGCGATGGCCTGATCCGCCTGTCGGTCGGCATTGAGGATATCGAAGACCTGCGCCAAGACCTGCGCAATGCACTTGACGCCATCTGAGCGCCCTTGCAGTAACTGCGGGCGCCCGATGCGGGTGCTCGACCTGTCCGGCCACTACCAGCGGCCGGTGCAGATCGATTCGTGCCCGCAGTGCTGCCTGGTGTGGTTTGACGACACCGAGTCGGTGCGGCTGGCCGGGCCCGGGATTGCGGGGCTGGTGCGCGAGATCCATGGCGCCATGCAGGCCGGGGGCGAGCACGCGCATGCGGTATCGCTGGCCCGGGTGCAGCACTGTCCCGTATGCACGGCGACGCTGAAATCGTCTGCCAATATGACGCGTTTTGGCCGCACCACCCATCTTGAATGCCCGAACGGGCATGGCTATTACCAGACTTACATACTTTATCTTGCCGAGAAGGGCTTCGTGCGGCCGCTGGCCTGGTCCGATACCCGCTCCATGCTGGCCGAGGGCAAGGAGATGTTTTGCGCGGGTTGCGGCAGCCCTCTGCCGGCGCGGCCGCTGGAGGCTTGCCCGGCCTGCCAGTCGGCGATCGGCATCGTTGATCCCAGCCGGCTGGCCAGCGCGATCGAACGGCATAGCGAGGCTGAGCCGGAGCCGCGGCCCGAAGCGGCCCCGCCTTCCGTGCAACAACACAAATGCCATGCCTGCGGCGGCGCGATCGATGTTACGCGTGCGATCCGTTGCCCGCATTGCCATGCCCCGGTGCTGCGCACCGACACAGCCAGTGCAGCCGCCGTCGCAGCCGTTGCTGCGACTGGTGAGCGCCGCAAGCGATATGGCCGGCGCCTGAAAGGCGAATGGGGGTACAAGCGTCGCAGCAGTCAGCCAAAGCGTTTCAACATGCGCCTGGCGATTGGCCTGGTGTTCGGGCTATTGGTGTTCGGCACCCTGGCCTGGTACCGCCAGTCCGGGCCTCTCACGGCCTGGAAACCGCAGGAAGCCGGCCTGATGTCCTACAGCCAGCATTTCCGCCCCCCGGCCTTCGACTGCGATCCGAATGCATCCGTACGGCGCCTGGCGCTGGTGCGCCAGATGATCGTATCGCCCGATACCGGCACGCTGGGCGCTGCGCGTTCAGCACATGTGCGCGCCATCGCTCTGCGCAAGCAATGGGAGGTGAATGGCGGATTCGAGCGGCTGGCGGAGCCGGACAGCAATCCATTTGCCCCCGTGCAGGCCATGCAAGCCGTGGAGTTCCGCCGCGGCGAGGCGCCGCCCATCGTGGACCAGGCGGCATTCTGCCTGCGGGTGAACGAGATCAGCCCGCCGATCCTCGCGGCTGATGGTTTCCACCTGATCCAGGTGGTCGACGCGCGCTAATCGCCAGGCCGCCGCACCGGGTCCGAGATATTGAACACGCGCCGCACCAGGCTTTCCAGCGCCACGAACACGCCTTCCACGCCAAAGCCGGCAATGAAGGACAGCGCGGAGGTGCTGAGCGCCCAGTTGCCCAGCAAGCCGATCTCACTGCCCGGCGTGTGCCCGGCAGGATTGACGAACAGCGCGATGCAGGCGCCGATGGTGGCTCCCAGCGCCAGCTGCAGCAGGGCCAGCGTGTAATCGCGCGGCGACAGCAGGCTTTCCCGCATCTTGGCCCACAGACCGCGCACCACCGCCGCGCCGGCGCCCAGGATGCCGTAGCAAAGCGGCAGCACCGCCGTTCCCACCACCAGCGTTACCACGCGCGCCTGCTCCTCGGTGGTGCGGCGGTGGTAGCGTTCGCGCTCGGCGGCGGACACGCCAGCCGGCGCCACCTCCGTCTCCGGCGGTTCGCCGAACAGGCCGGCCACTTTGCCATAGCAAGCGCGCCATGGCGCCAGCCAGTTGCGCAAGTTGAAGCGCACCGTGCGCATCTGCTCCGCCAGCGCCTGACGCCGCGTGCAAAGCTGGTATTCCTCCGTCGTGCGGTACACCGGCGTGGCCACCTCGTCGACTTCGGCGCAAAAGCGTACCGGCGGCGCGGTGGCGTTGGAAGACTGCTTGATTTCCGCGTCCTCGATGGCCTTGTACAAGGTCGCCTGCTGCGCCTGCAATGCATCCAGATGCTGCAGCATCACGTTGCCGCCGGTGACATGCCAGGACACGACGCAGGTCATGACCAGCCCGACCAGCAGCAGCACCACGATCCGGAAGATGCGACGGTTGAAGCGCTCGGCTGCCTTGACCAGGCCGGGAAAGGCGTAGCGCGCCAGCGTCAGGCGGGTCGGCTTGTCGGCGTGCCCGGTGCGGCCATTGCCGTTGGCGGCATGCGGCGGGCGGCGCAACACCACCGTGCGCACCCAGTTGCGCCAGTCGCGCTGGTTATCCTCGCCCACCACCAGCAAGGTAAAGGCGATGGTCAGGCCGGTGGCCGGGCGCGCGGCGGCATTCAGCTTGTCCTTGGCGCACAGCACCTTGACCGCCTGCGCCACGCGCTGTTCGTCGCTATCCGGCGGCGTCAGGCCGATGGCGCACAGGTCGTCGATGTGCGGCTCGCAGTCGTCATGGTTGTGGAAGTTGTACAGGCTCTTGTCCCAGCGTCCGGAGATGTGGTCAAGCAGCAGGAAGACTTCATTCAGTTCGCGAACGAAGATGAAGTCTTCGATCCGTTGGCAGGCAGCGCTGCCGTTCTCATCGGATGTATTGGAAGACATGGCGCCTCCCCAATGTGCAGGTTGTCACTGAATTGTGCGCCTGCGGGCATGGAGAGGACTTTGCGCTAGCTCAAACGAAGCGCTTATTCCCCCGGGCGGTACTTGCGCTCGAGGTTCTTTTCAATGTCTTCCTTGTAGAACAGCACGTCCTTGAATTCGCCGCGCGCATACATTTCTGCCTGGTCGTTGAAATGCGGCGAGGCCGGGTCGCTCGACTGGCCGCCAGCCAGGATGCTCTTGGCGCGGATCTTCGGCCCGAACTCCACGGCCGCCACGAAGCTATTGCCGCGCTCGCCATAAATGCGCTTGGTGCGCTGCTGCGAAGTCATGCCGTAAGCCGCCAGGGCGCCCCAGTTGCCGGAAGCGAATGGCACCGGGATGCTTGGCTTGCTGTCGTCGAAAGGCTGGACGATGTCGCCGGTCAGGCGCTGGAAGCGGTTGATCTCGCCCCAAGGCGTCTTCCAGCTGCCGAAGTCATTGGCCAGCTTGTTCGAGGCGCGCACCAGCGCTTCCAGGCGCTGTTTCGGGCTCAGTTGCGAAGCCAGGTAGTCCAGCACCGGCATGCCCTTCTCACGCGCGGCCGGGCCGTATTGCTTGACCTGGTCCTGCAGCCAGTAGATCGCCAGCGAAGTCGGGACCGAGCTGACCGAATAACGCATATCCCAGTCGCGCAGCAGGGTAATCTGCTCGATCACGGCCGCCTTGGCCAGGTCGCTGGCCGGCGATTCGTCGTAAGCGCGCACCAGCAGCGGCAGCAGCGGCTCGAAGGCGGTCAGCTGGTTGTCGTAGGCGGCCGCGATCAGGCTGTCGATGGTGAAGTCCTTCTTCCCTTGCAGCACGCGCACCGCGTGGATGCCGCGTGCGTTTTCAGGGTTGACGGACATATAGGCCGGGTAGTCCTGCGGGCGCGGGCTATAGGCGCCGGCTGCGGAGTACGGCCAGTTGTTGGTGTTCTGGATCCAGCCGTTCTTCGGGTTGAACAGCTGGATGGTTTCGCGCACCCCGTGCAGGCCTTTCCAGTCGGTCGCGGGCTCAGAGCCGTCCACCGGCTTGGTGAAGTCGAAACGGGTATCGCGCACCGGCATGAAATTGCCGTGGAAGTAGGCGATATTGCCGTCCGCGTCGGCATAGACGGTGTTGTTCGAGGAATTGGTGCGCAGCTCCATCGACTTGTAGAAAGCCGGGTAATTGCGCGCCTTGGTGCGGATGAAGGACTGGGTCAGCGCCTTCAGCGGCTCGTTCATCATCGCCACCGAAACCCACTTGCCTTCGTGCTCGCGCACCACCGGGCCACGGTGGGTGAAGTACGCAGTAACGGTCTTCACTGCCATGCTGCCATCGGAGGCCTTGTACGGCAGACGCACGGTCTCGGTGCGGAAGGCGCGCAGGTCTTTGCCGTACTGGTAGAAGAACTTGCCGTTCTTCTCGACCACCGTTTCCAGGTATTCGTCGATCACGTCGCCACCGCCGGAGGTGTGCATCCAGCCGATACGGTCGTTGAAGCCCTGGTAGACGAAGAACTGGCCCCAGGTCACGGCGCCATACGCATTCAGGCCTTCCTGGCTGACGACGTGGATCTCCGGGCGGAAGTAGAACGAGGTGTGCGGGTTGATCATCAACAGCGCATGGCCCGATTTGCTCAGGGCGGGTGCGATGGCGAAACCGTTCGAGCCGCGCGGCTCCTTATCCAGGTCGCTGCCGCGCACGGCCAGGCTTGGCGCCGGGCGCTCGCCGTAGAAGGCCTTCAGCTGCTCAAGGTTGACCGATTCGATATCGCCGCCGATGCTGCCTTCGCTGAAACTGAGAGCCATCCACGGCTCGAAGCGGGTCAGCAGGCGTGGCTGCACCTGAGGGTGGGTGTGCAGGTAGAAATTCAGGCCATCGGCCCAGGCCACCATCAGTCTTTTCAGCCAATCCGGGCTGGCTTTGTACTGCGTCTGCAGCTGCTCCGGCGTAATGAAGAGCTTCATGCGCAAATCCTGGTACAGCGCCTTCTCGCCCTCCACTTCCGCCAGGCGCCCCATGGCGTTGATGAAATTCAGTTCAATGCGTTTGAAGTCGTCTTCCGATTGGGCATACAGCATGCCGAAAACCGCGTCCGCGTCAGTCTTGGCGTAAATGTGCGGGATACCCCATTTGTCGCGCATGATGGTCACGCGCTTGGCGATGGCCTGCAAGCGCAGCACCTCGGCGGGACTCAGCGCGCCAACCGCCTGCTGCGCGGCAGGCGCGGCAATGGCGGCGGGGATGGCACAAAACGCGACCAGCGCGGTACTCGGTTTATGCATGCTGTATTTCTCCCTTATTGCTCAACCAGTTGCGCAATACGTTCACGCAGTTCCGCGTTTTCAGCGCGCAGCGCGGCGTTCTTCTCTTTCAGCTGCGAGATTTCCAGGCGCAGGACCTCGGTTTCCGTCAAGGGCGCCGGGTGCTGGGATGCTTCGTAACCGCCGGTGTGGCCGTGGTCAGGATCCTCTCTCGGCGCTTTCGGCGGACGGTTGGCGGCGCGCTGCTCGCGGATTTCCCGTGCGGCTTGCTGCAGGAACTTGCGGCCGCCGGCGACGGCGGTTTTCTGGTCGTCTTCCGGCAGGCTTGCCACGGTGGCTGCGGCATTGATCGAAATGGTACCGGCACGCACCGCTTCCACCAGCTCCGGCGTCGCGCTGCGGGTGATCTTTTCGATCTGTCCCAGGGTATTGGCGCTCAGGCGCGCGGCGCGGGCGATGTCCTCGCGCTTTGCTTTTGGCTTGGGCGGCGGCGCTGGTTCTTCGTTTTCCGGATCCGGCGGGGCGATGGCGGCATCCTCCGCCTTGGCGCGCTCGATTTCCGCTTCCTGGCGCTTCGCCAGGATTTCCTGCTGGCGCAGCGCCAGCACGCCACGCTGGAAGTCCGACACGCTGCGCCGGCCTAGGTGGTTGTCGATCATCCACAGCATCACATCTTCCATGTTCTGGAAGGTGGTGTTTTGGGTGACCTTGAATGGGATGCCGTGCTGCTGGCAGATCGAATAGCGGTTATGGCCATCGACCAGGATATCGTTCCACAGCACCAGCGCATCGCGGCAGCCCTCCGCCAGCAGGCTGCGTTCGAGCGCAGTACGCTCAGCCTCGGTCAGGGGTTCGATATAGTCGCGCAGGACGTCGTTGATCTGAATTTGCATGGGGTCTTTCCGGGAATTCTGCGACCAGCATGCTACAACATTCCACGGCGATTACAAGCGTTGCCAAATAATTAAGCTCTGGATGTTAACGAACAGTCATGCCATAATAGCGGGCTACACGCCTCCGCCCCGGTGGTGAAATTGGTAGACACACCGGACTTAAAATCCGTTGGCCGCAAGGCCGTGCCGGTTCGATTCCGGCCCGGGGCACCAAAGAGCAGATATGGATCACAACCGGAATCTGACACTCTACCTTCCCGCAGCATTGATTGTGGCCTGCGCGCTTCTACTTCCAGTCGATGCGCTGTCTGCTTTGGGAATGGGCAAATTCCGTGTATCGAACACTTTCCCTGGCGATGCTTTGGTTCGAAATGCTGCTCCTGATTTTCCCGATTATTTGGATCAAGGCAGTAATGCTCAGGTCTGGCAATGGCCGGGCTGATTTATACTAGACCCATGAAACCTCTGCTTATCATTGCCGCGGCTACAGCACTGCTCACCGGTTGCGCCGGCATCGGCGCGAATACTTTCTACGCCAATCCTGCGGCTGCCAGTCCGTTTGAAATGTGCAAGACCCTCGCTACCGGTGCGCCTGATATGGACTTTGCCAATGCCCTGCGTATGGAGCTGGGCCGGCGCGGCGTGGCAGAGGCTTCCTGCCCGGATGTGATCAAGAAGCGCGAGACCATGGTGGCGGTTGGCGTGGCGGCAGGCGTGGTTGCGCTGGCTGTTGCGGCCAGCAAGCATCATGACGTTGATATTGCCGTCGGTACCTCGATCGGCATCCACGGTGGCGGCGACTATTCGCCTGCTCCGGCACAGGTGAGCGATCGTGACTGGGCCTGGGACCAGTACCTCGGCGAAAGCGGCAGCTCGATCTGGGCCTGCCGAGGCATCCAGACCGGTGCCCTCACCGACCCGTCGCGATGCGAAGGCAAACCGCTGACCGACACCACCTGGCCCGGCCAAAACTCCCCGTTCCGTTAAGGCAGCTCGGAATTCTCGCCGCGCGGAAACAGCTATGGTGAGGGTCCGCACGATTGATGCAGCCTTTCGGTTTGCGCGCCCGTTAAGTGGAGAATGAGGCGTTCTCCATGATGGGGTGGTCAAATGCAAACAAGAAATTTCATCCGCTGTGCGGCGGTGGCGCTCAGCGCGCTCGGTGCGGTGCCGGCCTCGGCGGGCACATCCGATGGCGGGATTCCCGAGTTCTGGACTTGTAGCGGCAGCTGCGGCGCTTCCGGCGCTGATGGCGTGGTGCCGCTGGCGCCGGGTGGCGGCAGCGCGTATGGTTGGATATCGACCTGGGGCAGCACCGCGCAGGCGGCATTGCCGGGTGTCGGCACCGGAGGGGCGGATGTGAACGGCACTATCCTGCGCTCGGTGTCGTTTGATGCGGCGGCGGGCGCGCAGCTGGACTTCCGTTTCAACTTCGTGTCGACCGACGGTGATGGTTATGCCGATTACGCGTGGGCGCGCCTGCTGGACCAGGACAACAACCAGGTTGCGATGCTGTTCACCGCCCGCACCACGGAAGCCGGCAACGCGATTCCCGGCTTCGGCCTGCCGGCAACGCAGGCGACCCTGACGCCCTTCCCCGTCCCGATCATGGACGGTGAGACCAAGTGGGCGCCGTTGGGACCGGACTCCGATGAATGCTACGACGTGGGCTGCGGCGCGACCGGCTGGGTACGCGCGCAGTACGCTATCGCCAGCAACGGCACCTACCGGCTGGAGTTCGGGGTCACCAACTGGGACGACCAGGACTTCGACTCGGGCCTGGCATTGGACGCCATCACAGTCGGCGGTGCGCCGCTCCCAATCCCCGAACCGGGACAATACGCGATGCTGCTGGCCGGGTTGGCCGTCCTGGGCGTCATGCGGCCGGTTCGCGGCGCTGGGCGCGGTAGATGCCGGATTGGCCGGAGAACATGAAGGCAGTGGCGCAGGCCAGCGCTGCGTATGGGCCGATCTCCGGCCCGAACAGCTCCATCGCCATCACAGTGCAGGCCAGCGGTGTGTTGGCCGCGCCCGCGAAAACTGCGACGAAGCCGATCGCTGCCAGTAGCGTAACCGGCTGTTGCAGCAGCGGCGCCAGTGCATTGCCCAAAGTGGCGCCGATATAGAACAGCGGCGTCACTTCGCCACCCTTGAATCCGGAGCCCAGAGCGCCGACGGTGAATACGAATTTGGCAAGCCAGTCCCACCAATCGAGCGGGGCACGGAAAGCTTCCACCATCGGGCCAATCCCGAGGCCGAGATAGCGATGTGGGTCAATCCCAGCGGTTGTGGCGCCGAGCACGGCGACCGCCAGCGCGATCACGACGCCGCCCACGAGCGGCCGCATTGGCGCATAGGCGAAGCGCTGCTTCATCCATGCCGCCAGGCCGTGCGTGGCGGCAGCGAACGCGCGGCCGACCAATCCGAAGACGATCCCTGCTGCGACGATGGCGGCCAATGCCAGCAGCAAGGGGCCATCCGGGCCGCCAAGCGCGCCGGAAGCGAATTGCGTGTGGCCGACGCCCCACCAGCGGGTGACATGGTCGGCCAGCAGCGCGGCCAGCATGCAGGGAAAAATCGCGCTGACCCGCATGCGGCCTACAAACAGGACCTCGAGCCCGAACACCGCGCCCGCCAGCGGCGTGCCGAAGACGGATGCGAAACCGGCGCTGATACCCGCCATCAGCACCAGGCTGCGGTCTTCGCGGCGCAGGCGGAACACGTGGGTGAGCTGGTCGGCCAGCGCGCCGCCCATCTGCACCGCCGTCCCCTCCCGCCCGACCGATGCGCCGAACAGGTGGGATACCACGGTGCTGATCAGGATCAGGGGCGCCAGCCGAAGCGGCACAACGTTCCGGGGATCGTGGATTTCGTCGATCAGCAGGTTGTTGCCCGCCTCCACGCTGCGGCCGACGCGCAAATAGATCCAGCCGACGGCAAAGCCGGCCAGCGGCAGCAGCCACACCATCCAGCGGTAGGCTTCGCGCCAGGCCGTCGCCACATCAAGCGCCACCAGGAAAAATGCGGATGCACTGCCCGCCAGCACGGCCACCAGGCCGGCCAGCAGGCTCCATTTCGCCAGGTAGCGCAGTTGCTTAATGATGTTGGTGCCCCTTGTTTTTATCCCGCGTCACTTCGACCGGCTTGGCGTCAGCCGGAGCCGGCTTGTTCGGTGCGGCGACAACTGGCGGCAATTCGCCGCTCCACTCGTAGGCTGTGGTGCCTTTCGGCGCCTTGTACCAGCCCGGGTCGGAGTAGTCGCCACGCTTCTGGTCGGGACGCACTTTCATCAATGTGAACATGCCGCCCATCTCGATATCGCCGTACGGGCCGGTACCGGTCATCATCGGCAGCGTGTTCTCGGGGATCTCCATCTCCATGCCGCCCATCGAACCGCCCTTGTCGCCCATCACCATATAGCCTGGCACCAGCTTGTTGATCTTCTGCGCCACGCCGCTGTGGTCGACACCAATCAGGGTCGGCACGTTGTGGCCCATGGCGTTCATGGTGTGGTGCGATTTATGGCAGTGGAAGGCCCAGTCGCCGGGATTGTCGGCGATGAACTCGATCGCGCGCATCTGTCCCACCGCCACGTCGGTGGTTACTTCAGGCCAGCGCGCGGTCGGCGGCACCCAGCCGCCATCGGTGCCGGTCACTTCGAACTTGTGGCCGTGGATGTGGATCGGGTGGTTGGTCATGGTCAGGTTGCCGGCGCGGATGCGCACGCGGTCGCCCTGCCGCACGCACAGCGGGTCGATGGCTGGGAACACGCGGCTGTTGAATGTCCAGATATTAAAGTCTGTCATCGTATTGACCTTGGGGACCATGCTCCCTGGTTCGATATCGTAGGCGCTGAGAAGGAACACGAAGTCGCGGTCCACGGCGTGCTGGCGCGGGTCTTTCGGGTGGGTGACCCAGAAGCCCATCATGCCCATCGCCATCTGCACCATTTCGTCAGCATGGGGATGGTACATGAAAGTGCCGGCGTGTTTTGCCACAAATTCGTAGACAAATGTCTTTCCGGGCTGGATAGCCGGCTGGCTCACACCGGACACGCCGTCCATGCCGCTTGGCAGGATCTGGCCATGCCAGTGCACGCTGGTGTGCTCCGGCAGCTTGTTGGTAACGAAGATGCGCACGCGGTCGCCCTCCACCACTTCGATGGTCGGGCCCGGGCTCTGGCCGTTGTAGCCCCACATCTTGGCGTACATGCCGGGAGCGATTTCGCGCACCACCGGTTCAGCCACCAGGTGGAATTCCTTGACGCCGTCCTTCATGCGCCATGGCAGGCTCCAACCGTTCAGGGTGACGACAGGGTTGTAGGGACGGCCGTTGGGCGGCATCAGGGGCGGCGCGGTGGATGCGTTCGGTTGCACCGGGGCTTCCGGCAGGCCGGCGGCACCGGCGCGGCTTACCATGCCGGCGCCGATCAGGGCTGCGGCGCCGTTGGCCAGGAAGGATCGACGGTTGCTCATTGGTTTACTCCTTTTCCGCCGATCGCGGCATCCAGGTTTGCATCGGCGATCCAGAACTCCTTGAGCGCGCCGATGTAGTTGTTGACGGCGGCGGTCTGCTCGCGGGCGTCCGCCAGCAATTCGAATACGGACAGCAGCATGCCGTTGTAGCGCAGCAGGGTCTCTTCCGAGATCTTCTGGCGCAACGGGATCACGACGTCGCGGTAGTGCTTGGCAAGTTCGTAGGAAGCCTTGTAGTCCTCATGGCTTTCGCGCGCTTCGCTGCGGGCATTGTGCGCGGTTGCGGCCAACCGGTTGACCGATTGCATATAGGTTGCTTCGGCATGTGCCACGCGGGCGCCGCCCCAGTCGAACAGCGGGACTTCCAGCGAGATTTCGTAGCCGCGCGAACGGTGGTCCCCTTCGCGTTCGCGGATGCCGCTCAACTCCAGCGCGTTGATGAAGCGTGTGGTCTTGGTCAGGCCGAGCGCGTTTGCCGTATGCTGGGCGGAGGCGCGCGCGGACTGCACGTCGAGGCGGTCGCGCAAGGCCGCGGCTTCGGCGTCCGCGATATCGCGCTGGGCCGCGGGCAATTCCGGCAAGCGGGCCGGCAGGCGGAACGCCAGGTCGGGACCAGCGCCGGCGCCGGTGGCCGGAACGCCCAGCAGGCGGGCCAGCTTTTCGCGGCTGGCGGTGGCGGCCTTGCGGGCGCGCGCCACATCGGCGATGGCGTCGGCGTGGAATGCTTGCTCGCGCGCCGCGTCGTATTTGCTCCAGTTGCCGGAGGCCTGCATGCGCTTGGCCAGCTCACCGCTGGCCTCCGCGGCGTCGCTGATCTGCTGGGCATACTCGACGCCCTGCTGCGCTGCCACGGCTTCGATCCAGGCCAGGCGCGCCTGGTGGGCCATGCCAACCGCTTCACCGGCCAGTTCCAGCTTGATCTGCTCGAAGCGCTGCGCCTCGATGCGGCTGGCCAGAGGTAGCGTCAGCAGCTGGATGAAGTTGATGCTCAGGGTACGCTCGATGGCCACGTCGCCGCCGCCATGCGTACGTTTGAAGCTGAAGCCGGGGTTGGCCAGGCGTCCTGCCTGCACCAGTTCCGCCTCGGCGACGCCCAGGTCCCAGTAGCGGGCCTGCAGGCTGCGGTTATTCAGCAGCGCCACCTGCACCGCGGCGTCCGCGCTTAGCGGCTCGGCCAGCAGCTTGCGCAGCTGTTCGTCCAGCGCGCGCCGGTCTTCGTCGTTGCGCAGCATGCGGGTCTCGGCGCCGCTGCGGGATTTGGTGGCCTGTGCCACTGCGCCGAAGCCGCCATCGTTCGAGAACGTGGCGCATCCGGACAGCAGCACTGCCGTGGCGGCAGCTGCCGCCAGTTTGAATACTTGCTTCATGATGTGTTTTCCAATGCTTGGTCGCCCTGCGCGGGAGGGCAGGATAAGCCGGCCCACACGGGCCGGCAGCTGTCAGGCAAGGACCGCCCGGGGCGGACGTTTGGGAAGGGCCAGGTCTACCGGCTGGGGAGGTTCGGGATCGGCCAGGCGCAGGCGCGTGACGGGTTGCGGCTGGGCCGCCGCCTGCGGTGTCGCATAGGCCAGTGCCGCGCCGAGGCAGCAATCGCCCATGCTGGAGCATTTGGCGCTGCTGCCGCAGTCATGCTGGCTATCCGCGGCAACCGCTTGCATGGCGGAATGGTCGTGCGCCGCCCCGCAGCGCAGCATGCTGGCCGAAGCAAAGCCCTGGAAAGGCAATGCCACCAGCATCAGCCACAGCGCAATGACACGGATCACGGATTTCATGGGCTGCGATATTAACATGCCAGCCTTAGAAGCGGCTTATGAGCCTGACATAGGCGCCACGTCCCACCGCCGCCCTGGGGCTGGCCGCCTGTGAGCCACGCGTTTCATCATGATCCCGGTCCAGGGCATTGCTGGCGCCCAGTGTCAGGTCTAGCCGGGGCCGCAGGCGCCAGTTCAGGTTCACGTCCAGCGCCGTGTACGAAGGGAGATCGGTGTAGCGCAGGGGGCTGACCCGGCGCAGCGTCACGTCGAGGTCGCGGCCTTCGCCCAGCGCCAGCGACGAGCGGATCCGGACCGTATGCATCGGATCATAATTTTCGCGTGTCGAATTATTAAATTCCGGTACGCCCGGCTTCATCCGGAATTCCTCATGCATGGCGGTGAAACCGGCGCCCAGCCGCCACGCTTCGGACAGCTGGAGATTGCCCCAGGCTTCGATGCCGCGCGTGTCGCCTTCCAGGTTGTTCTCGATAGTAAACAGCACCCGCGGCTTCAACTCGGTGACAGTGCGCAGCCGGTCGTAGCGAGCGCGGTACACGGTGACCGAATAATTGGCGCGATTGCCAAGCTGCTGGCGCAAGCCCAGTTCCGCCACCTTGGCCACTTCCGCCTGGAAGTCCGCGCCGCCGCGCAGCACGGCGCCGCTTTGCGAAATATAGATGTCGCGGTCAAGCCGGGTCGGCGCGCGCACGGTACGCGTCAGCGACGTCCACCACATGGTGTCCGCGTCCGGTTTCCATGCCAGGCGCAGGTTGGGCAGGAACTCGTTGCCGGTGTAGCCGTTCCGCTCCAGGCGCAGGCCGGCGGTCAGCTTCAACTGCCCGCTCAGGGAAATCGTATCCTGGGCGAACAGGCTGCCCCAGCGCAGGCTGGTATGCGCCGGTATAAAGCCAACACCAGTCTTATTGGCGACCCGGTCGCGCGCAAAGCGGTACTCGCCGCCCAGCACCAGTTCATGCCTGCCCTGCGGTGCGAAATTGTAGATGCCCTGCGCGTCGAGCACGTCCAGGTCCTCCAGGAAGGAGCCTGTATGGTCGCGGTGCGTACGGTCGTAATAGAACAGCAGGTTCCAGCTGGCGCCCCCCATCAGCTGGTGGATCCAGTGGGCCATGAGGTTCGCGCCGTTCAGGCGCGCAATCTGCGGGCGCGGCACGTCCCTGCTCGGCAACTGTCCTTTTCCGCTGTGGTAGGCATCGCCCTGCAGCGTAATGCTATCGGCGCCACGCTGCCAGTCGCGCCGGAAGCCCGCCTGGGCGTAATGCCAGGCATCCCCCAGCTTTTCCCCCGACAGCCGTTCCGCGCTCGGCATGGCGTAATCCATCGCGTAAGCACGCCATGCGCCGTCTTCCGCTGGCGCACCGTGGCTGACAGTAGCGCCCGACTGCTGCTGGCCCCAGCGCGCGTCGAGCGAGGTGCCGAGCGTCGCAGCGGCCGCCTTGGTAATGATATTGATCACGCCATTCATGGCGTTGGTGCCCCACAGGGTGCCGCCCGGCCCGCTGATCACTTCTATCCTTTCAATGGACTCCATGGGCAGGTATTGAGCATCCCAAAACACGCCGGAAAACAGCGGCGAGTAGATCGAGCGGCCATCAATCATGACCAGCTGCTTATTGGTGCCGTTGCCGGAAAAGCCGCGCGCGGTGACCACGTAGCCGCCAGCCGTCGACACCGCAACGTGCAGGTTGGGGGCAAGCCGCAGCGCTTCCGGCAGGCTGCGCGCACCGGAGCGCCGCAGGTCTTCGGCGGTGATGACGAAGATCGATGCGGGCGCATCGCCCAGCCTTTCCTCGCGCTTGGAGACGGATATGACCTTCACGTCGCTCAGTTCTTCCAGTGACATGTTGGCAAACATGTCCCCGCCCTGCACAGTCGAGGCAGTGGCGGTGCCGGCAGCCCACGCCGCCAGCAGCACTACAGGATACTTACAGTTCGCGCAGTACATGCAAGCCTCCGTCTCAGAAACGGCTAGACACTTTCACGTATACGCCGCGCTCGATCTGGGCGCGGGTGGGCTCTTCAAAAAATTCAGCATGCGATGGCCCCAGCAGATTGGTGCCGCCGACTGCCACTTCCAATCCTGGCCGAGGGCGCCAGGCAAAGCGCAGGTCGAGCGCCTCGTAGTTCGGTACCGCCGGCGTCCACAGCTTGCCAACGTGGCGCAATGCCAGATCCAGCTCCATGTTTGCGCCCAGCTGCCATGCAGAGCGCAATTGGAGCGTATGGCGCGGCGCCTGCCCTTGCAGGTTGAGTGAGCGCCCCAGGTCCGTCACGCCGGGCTTGAGCCAGAACTCCTGGTGGTGGCCGGTGGCGGCCAGCGTGATGCGCCAATGCCGCGTGGCCTGGAACTGCCCCCACAGTTCGATGCCGCGCGTTGCAGCCTCCATGCCGTTGGCAAACACGACGTAGCGCCGGGTCGGTCCCAGCTCCAGGGTATGAAGCTGGTCGTACACCGCCCGGTACAGGTTGACCGAGTAGCTGATGCGGGCATCCGCCTGGCGCCGGTAGCCCAGCTCGAAAAAGCGTCCTATCTCGGATTCGAAATTGGGGCCGCCGGCCAGCTGGTACGGCGGCACCGACGGGATATACAGGTCGCGGTCCAGGCGCGACGGTGCACGCACCGTCCGCGACACCGCGCCCCATAGCAGGCTGTCGGCGCCGGGCTTCCACGCCAGGCGGAGGCTGGGCAGGGACTCGCTGCCCGTATAGCTATTGTGCTCGAGGCGGATGCCGGCGGTCAGTTGCAGCGCCGGCGACAGCGTCACAGCATCCTGCACAAACAGGCTGCCCCAGCGCATCTTCAGGTCGGACGGCAGCACACCGATATATTTGCTGTTGACGACGTGGTCATCCGCATAGCGGTACTCGCCGCCCGCCACCAGCGCATGGCGCCCCAGCGCCGGCAGCATGTATTGCAGCTGCACGTCGCCGATATCCAGCGTTTCCTGCAAAGTCGGCGGGATGGTGCGCTCGGTACGGTCGTAATACGCGCGCAGCTGGAGCTGGCCGCCATCGGCGAAGCTGCGGGTCCAGTGCGCCATCAGGTTGCCGCCGCTGAGCGTGACGTTGCCAAGGTCGAACCGCACGCCCACGGACAGCATGCCCGGCTGGGGCTGGCCACGACGCGCACGGTATGCGTCGCCCTGCAAGGTGACGCGGTCATTGCCGCGCTCCCAGTCGACGCGGAATCCGGCCTGCGTCTTGTGGCCGTCATCGTCCATCGGCGTTCCCCTGGCGGTGTCGGTGCCCTCGTTATGCAGGGCCATGCCATAGATGCGCCAGGCGCCGCCGGCAAAGCTGGCGCCGTAACGCGCCACGCCATCCTGCCGCAGGTTGCCGGCACTGGCGGAAAGCAGCGCGCCGCGCGTATCGGCCGCGCGCCGGGTGATGACATTGATTACCCCGTTGACGGCATTGGTGCCCCACAGCGTACCGGCCGGACCGCTGATGACTTCAATGCGCTCGATGGATTCCAGCGGCACATCATTGGCATCCCAGAACACCCCGGAGAAGAACGGCGTGTACACCGAGCGGCCATCGAGCAGCACCAGCATCTTGTTGCCGGAGCTGCTGGCAAAGCCGCGCGCAGTCACGATATAGCCGCCGTTATAGTGCATGCTGACGTGCAGGTTGGGAGCCAGCCGCAAAGCTTCGGGCAGGTTGGCGGCGCCGGAGCGCCGGATATCCTCGCCGCTGATCACGAACACGGCAGCGGGGGCATCGGCCAGGCGTTCGCTGCGCAGCGAAACGGTGGTGACGCGCACATCGCTCAACTCCTCGAGCGACATGCTGGTCAAGTCCTGGGAAGGATCGGCAAAAACGGGAGCAGCAGCAGGCGCAAGCACCGCTGCAAGGGCAACAGCAATCCATCCTGAGTTAGCCATCCGCGCTCCCGGAGTACTGTCGAAAATATTATCATGACGACAGGATTGAGGGTTGCACGAGTACCTTGCAACGTAAAACGCATAAGGCTCGCCTGCCATATCAGGATTATTTATAATGGCAGCGCTCGTTTCAACCTACTATCCTGCTATGAAGCCTCAGATCCAGGGTTTTTTTGACCCCAACACCTCGACCGTCAGCTATGTGGTTTACGAAGCCGACGGCAGCGAATGCGCCATCATCGATTCGGTGCTCGATTACGAGCCGAAGTCCGGCCGCACCGCCACCACCTCGGCCGACAAGATCATCGCTTTCGTGCGCGAGCACAAGCTGGTCACCACCTGGCTGCTGGAAACCCACGCCCACGCCGACCACCTGTCGGCCGCGCCCTACCTGCAGGAACAGCTGGGCGGGCAGATCGGCATCGGCGCCGGCATCTGCAAGGTGCAGCACGCGTTTTCCGCCATTTTCAACCGCAAGGCCGAAAAGGAAGACGGCTCGCAATTCGGCCACCTGTTCCAGGCGGACGAAGTGTTCATGATCGGGAAACTGGAGGCGCACGCGCTGCACGTGCCGGGCCATACGCCGGCCGACATGGCTTACCAGGTGGGTGATGCGGTGTTCGTGGGCGACACCATGTTCATGCCCGATGTCGGCAGCGCGCGCTGCGACTTCCCGGGCGGCTGCGCGGGCGATCTGTATAAATCGGTGCGGCGCCTGCTGTCGCTGCCGCCGGAAACGCGCCTGTTCATGTGCCACGACTATCCGCCGGCAGGCCGTGAAGCGAAATGGGAAGTGACGGTGGCCGAACAGCGCGCCGCCAACATCCACGTGCACGATGGCGTCAGCGAAGAAGAATTCGTCGCCATGCGCACCCAGCGCGACGCCACGCTGCAGATGCCGGTGCTGATCCTGCCTGCGATCCAGGTCAATCTCAGCGCCGGCCACCTGCCGGAGGCCGAGGATAACGGCGTGCGCTACCTCAAGATCCCCCTCAACGCCCTCTGACACATCAGCCCGTGTCCCACCCTGGGGTCACACCCCAACCGAGACACGAACTCAAGCGCTATGCTGCCGAGTCCGTGTCCCACTTGGGGTGTGACCCCATGGTGGGACACGGGCTCGGGTGTGGCGCTTACTTCTGCTCGGGGGCGCGGCCGATCGGGTCGTCGGTGTTGGCCAGGTACCAGGTCAGCGCCGACAAAACCGCCACGTGGCGCTTCATGTTCAGCGGGTCGACTTTGTCGAAGGTGTCCGCTGGCGTGTGGTGGTAGTCGAAGTAGGCGCTGGTGTCCACATACGGCATGAACGATGGCACGCCGCCCGCCTCCAGCTGGTGCACGTCGGCGCCGGAAGCGGAATCGCGGCGGTTGAACACGCCGGCGCCAATCGGTAGCAGGGCTGCCTGCAGCGGTGCGAAGTACTTCTCGGCTTCGCGCCGCACGCCGCCTTGCACGCCGAAGGTGCGGCCGACGCCGCCGTCGGTCTCGATCGCGGCGAACTGCTTGTCCAGCTTGTCCTTGTTGGCCTGGAAGTAGGCATTGCCGCCGCGCAGGCCATTCTCTTCATTGGCCCACGCCACCATACGGATGGTGCGGCGCGGTTGCAGGCCCAGTTGCTTGAGGGTGTGCAGCACGCCCATCGAGGTGGTCACGCCCGTGGCGTCGTCATGCGCGCCGGTGCCCAGGTCCCAGGAATCCAGGTGGCCGGATACGATCACCACTTCATCCGGCTTTTCGGTGCCCGGCAGATCGGCGATCACGTTGAAGGTGTCGGCTTCCGGCAGGATCTGCGGGGTCAGGGTCAGCTTCATCTGCACCGGACCGCGCTTCAGCAGGCGGCCGATCAGCATGGCGTCTTCCGCCGTCACCGCCGCCGCCGGAATGCGCTGGCCATCCTTCATATTGGTGGCGCCGGTATGCGGCAGGCGGTAGGTGGCGCCGCCCACGGAGCGCACCAGCGCTGCCACGGCGCCCAGTTCTGCGGCGCGCGCCGGGCCGGTGCTGCGGTAGCGCGAGCCATGGCCGTAGGCATTGCCGGCCAGGCCGCGGTCGGCCATGCCCTGGTCGAACACCACGTCGAACAACACGATGGCGCCCTTCACTTCCGCCGCGCGCGCTTTCAGTTCATCGAAATCCTTGACGATCACCACCGGTGCGGTCAGGCCGGCGGCCGGGGTGGCGCCGGAGCCGCCCAGGGCGGTCAGCACCACGCGTTGGGTAATGTTGGCCGGACGGCCCTTGTAATCCACCAGTTCGCCCTTCTCTTCGCCGCGCACCCAGTGCGGCACCTTGACCGGCTGCAGCGTGACTTTGGCGCCCAACGCGCGCATGGCGGCGGCCACCTGTTCCACGGCGGCGGCGCCACCGGCGGAACCGGACAGGCGCGGGCCGACCAGGTCGGTCATGTCTTCCAGGCGCTGGTAGGACCAGTCGCTCTGCATGGCGGCATCGCGGATCTTGCCCAGGGTGGCGGGATCGTTCGGGCCGGCGGCGGCAATGCCGGAGAAGCCTGCGCCCAGCAGGCAAACAAACAGGGCGGAAAGTGCGGGCTTACGGAAGTTCATGCGTTTCCTGTGAGAAGGTGAAGTTTCGCTCAGAACTGCAAACAATAGCCTATTTATAAATCTTCTGCAGAGTGGGCAACTTAACGATACAAATTTCTCCCTCCTGTGCAGTTTGTAAGAATGTGTATATGCAGTGGCGCAAGCAATTGCGCATGGCTAATCTACGCTTCAAGGATTGATTGAAAGGGGACTTACCATGTTCAACAAACGTTTTGCCGGTCTGGTTTTGATGGGCGCCGCCCTCACCGCTTCTTCCGCCGCTTTCGCAGCTGGCGACCGTGATTTCAACACCGCCGCCGGCGCCGTACTGGGCGCGGCCATCGGTAGCCAGAATGGCAGCGGCGGCGCCCTGGTGGGCGGCCTGGTAGGCGCTGCTGTCGGTAATTCCCTGTCGTCCGGCGGCCATCACCACCGCGGCGGCTATGTGCAGACCCGCGTCTACTCGCAGCCGCCCCCGGTCTACTACGAGCCGGCGCCGGTCTACTACGCCGCACCGCAGCGCGTGTACTACGAGCCTGCGCCACGCGTGTACTACCAGCCTGCCCCGGTCTATTACGAACCGCGCGGCGTGGTGTATGTGGAAGGCCGGGGCCATGGCCGCGGTCATCACCGCCACCATCGTCACGGCTGGTAAGAATTCCTCCCCCCATGAAAGCCCGGCACTTTGCCGGGCTTTTTTCTTTTACAATCGACCTGCCATGTGTGTTGCATAAACTATCATTTTGCAATTGACATTCGGGGCAGGCATGCGGATATCTTCCAAACTCAGTGCCATTCTCGCCGCCGTCTTCCTGACGGTGGGCGGCGCCGGTGCCATTGCAGTTGAAAGCCTCGAAGCCATCACCCATCGCGAGGTACTGGAACATGCCACCGCCATGGCTGAAGCAATGGCGAATATGGCCGCTTTCGGCAACGGTCCGGAGGATTACCAGCGCACCGTCCAATACTTCCATGCGCGCGAAAAGCGCGATCTGGAAGTGTTCGCGCCGGACCTCACCATCATCGCCGACACCCATGCCGAAGATATCGGCACCCAGGTCGAACCGGGCCCGCGCCGTGCCATCATCTCCAGCACCCTGCGCGACGGCACGCCGCGCCGCATGACCGAGGCTGCCACCGCGGATACGCCGGAAATGGAGCAGGTGGTGGTTCCCATGCGCGATGGGCAGGGCCGCATCATCGCGGCCCTGGCTTATGAATACACGCCGCTTTACGAGGATCTCACCACCGAAGCGGCGCGCGCGGAAGTAGTGGTCGGTTTACTGGCCATATTCGGCCTGCTGACGACGCTGGCCGTTGCCTGGTACGTGGCGCGCAATGTGGCGCGGCCCTTGTCTGAGCTGTCTGAGGCGGCACTGGCCATGTCGCGCGGCGCTCGCGGCATGCAGGTGCGCCGCCGCAGCAACGACGAAATTGGCGAACTGGCTGCCGCCTTCAACACCATGGGCGCGGCGCTGTACCTGCGCGAACGCGCCATCGAATCGAGCTCCAACGCGATCATGATCGCCAACCTGGTGCAACCTGGCTACCCTATCGAATACGTGAACGCCGCCTTCGGCCGTATTACCGGCTACGATACGAAAGAAGCCATTGGCCAGCCGGTCAACTTCCTGACCCGGGCAGAGGACCGGCAAGGCGGCCTGCAATCATTGCGCGAAGCCTTGCTGCAGGGGCGCGAAGGCCATGCGGTGCTGCGCAGCTACCGCAAGGACGGCAGCCAGTTCTGGAATGAGGTCTACCTGTCGCCGGTACGCGAGGCGGACGGCCCGCCGCAGCACTTTATCGCCATCTTCAGCGACATAACGGAAGCACGCAACGACGCTGAACAACTGGCCCGCCAGGCGCATTACGATTCGCTGACCGGACTGGCCAACCGCAGCCTGCTGTGCGACCGCCTGAACCAGGCCATCGCCGTGGCCGAGCGCGGCGCCGGCGCCATCACGGTGGCCTTGCTGGACCTGGACGACTTCAAGCTGGTCAACGACCACCTGGGCCACGAACATGGCGACGGGCTGCTGCGCACCATCGCCGAGCGCTTGCAGGAAGGCGTGCGCGGCACAGATACCGTGGCGCGCCTGGCCGGCGACGAATTTGTGGTGCTGCTGATCGACCCGAGCGATCCCGGCCTGCTGGTGGAAAGCCATATCACGGAACTGATGCGGCGCCTGGCGGCAAGCGTGGTGCAGCCGGTGCGCCTGGGCGGGCAGGACGTGCGCGTCACCTGCAGTATCGGCCTGGCGACCTATCCGCAGGACGGCGCCAACGCCGACACCTTGCTGCGCAACGCCGATACCGCCGCCCAGCGCGCCAAGGAACTTGGCAACGGCCACTTCCAGTTCTTCACGGCGGCGCTGCAGGACCGGGCGCGCAGCCAGCTGGAATTGGGCGACAGCCTGCGCCGCGCGCTGGAAAAAGGTGAATTTGAACTGCATTACCAGCCGCAGGTAAGCCTGCGCACCGGCCGCATCGTCGGCCTGGAGGCATTGCTGCGCTGGCGCGACCCCGTCAAGGGACTGGTGTCGCCGGGCCAGTTCATTAACTATGCCGAGGAAAGCGGCTTGATCCTGCCGATCGGCGAGTGGGTGCTGCGCGAAGCCTGCCGCCAGAACAAGGCCTGGCAGGATGCAGGGCTGCCGCCGCTGCCGGTGGCGGTCAACGTTTCGGCGCGCCAGTGCGCGCAGCAGAAGCTGGAGCAGCTGGTAAGCGATGCCTTGTCGTCGTCAGGCCTGGAACCGCGCTACCTGGAGCTGGAACTCACCGAGAGCATGTCGATGGCCGATCCGCAGCGCAGCGTGGCCATCATGGAATCGATGAAAGCGATTGGCTGCGAGCTGTCGCTCGATGATTTCGGCACCGGCTACTCCAGCATGAGCTACCTGAAACGCTTCCCGATCGACCGGCTCAAGCTGGACCTGTCCTTCGTGCGCGACATCACCACCGATCCGGGCAGCCTGGCGATCTCCAGCGCCATCATCACCATGGCGCACAGCCTGCACCTGGAAGTGGTGGCGGAAGGCGTGGAAACCGAAGGCCAGCTGGCGCAGCTGCTGGCGCACCGCTGCGACGTGGTGCAGGGCTATTACTTCAGCCGTCCGCTGGGCGCCGTGGCGGCGGGCGAACTGCTGCGCGCGAGCCCCTGCCTGCCGCCGGCCCTGATCGAACGCTCGCCCGGCACGCCCGGCCTGCTGGTGCTGGACGACGACCCGCATATCCTGGAGCTGATTGAACTGCTGCTGTCGGCGGAGGGCTTCAACGTGCGCACCACCAGCGACCCGCAGCGCGCTTTCGAGCTACTGGCCTGCGAGGAATTTGCGGCGGTCCTGTGCGACCAGCGCATGCCGGCCATGAACGGCACGGAGTTCCTGGGGCGGGTGCGGCGCATGTACCCGCAGGTGTACCGGGTGATGTTGAGCGGCTATGAGGATGTGGAGGCGATACGGCAGGCCATTAACGTGGGCGCTGTCTACAAGTTCATCGCCAAGCCGCTGGAACCGGAGGAATTGAAGGCGGTGGCGCAAAGCGCCGTCACCGCCTACCAGGGAAACGTTCAGCTGAAGTCGGCGTGAATGCGCGCCATCGGCAAGGCCGATTCCAGCGCCATGCGCATGGCCATTTCGGCGTCGATCCTTCCCTGCCCTACTTCAATCGCTTGCTGCAAGGCCAAGGAGCACATGATCGGCCAGTGCGCAGGATTGCTGCAGTAGCGCGTAATCACCGGCTTGAGCATGGGCCAGAACAGGCGCAGGTAATCGGCCGGCAGGTCGCGCGCCATGTGCTGGCCGGGGATGCGCGGAATGCCGAATTCGGGCGTGCCCATCGATTTGCCGACATGGGCCCAGATTTCGGCCGGTTCCGGCAAGTTGATGCAGCCGTGGTGGCGCGCGGCGCCGGCCACCAGTCCCCATACCGAATATTCCATGCCAAACAGCAGAAGGCTCAGGTCTTCCGCCATATGGTCGCGCTGCGGCATGCCGTGCGCATAGGCATTGGTGCGCACGCTGACCTGGCAGGCGAATCCCGCCAGCGCGCCGAGGGCGCACAGCAGCGATTCGGGGCGGGTATCGCCGCGCGATTGCAGTTGTTCGGTGACGATGCGTACCAGCTCGCGGCTGCCTGCCTTGGCGCTTTGCAGCGGGTCCAGGCGGGTGCGCTCGATCGCCTGCCGGTGCATGCTTTCGCGTGCTGCGCGGCGGGGGTCGCGGAAGGCCAATAGTTTTTTGAATAATGCCATTCCCACAATTCCTTTAAGTAGTCGAAGCCATATTACCTAAAGGCAACCAGTCGGCAAAGGTTTAGTTTCCACCGCCCTCTGCAAGTGTGGCGTGGAGGACACCATGGCGCAGACTGATGACATCATTACATTGGAATTGGGGCAGTACCGGCTGCGCGAGCAGCTGGCTGCATCGGCATATGGCGTGGTTTGGCGCGCCAGCGGACCCTATGGTTCGGGCGATGTGGCGCTTAAGCTGGTGAATGCGCCGCAGATGGAACGCGCCTTGCCGGGACTGCGCCAGCGCTGGATTGATAGTGCGCGCGCCGAAATCGCTTTCCTCCAAACGCTGGAGCCGTGGGATGAGTGCCATATCGTGCGGCTGCTGGATAGCGGCACGCACCAGGGCTTGCCGGTGCAGGCGCTGGAGTTGCTCGGCGGGGACCTGGGGCGCTATATCGCTGCGGACGGCACGCCTGCGCTGGCCGAAGCATTGGGGTGGATGCGGCAGTTGAACCAGGCGCTGGCCAAGGTCCACCAGTACGGCTGGCGCTACCTGGACCTGAAGCCGGCCAATGTGCTGGTCGATCCGTGGCTGCGGCGCGTGAAACTGGCGGACTTCGGCACCAGCCGCCGCCTGGCCAGCGCCGGGCCGCACAGTTATTGCGGGACGGCGCAGTGGCAGGCGCCGGAGCAGTTCTTCCCCGCTTCCGGCGGCGGTTACGCAACGGCGGTGCATAGTGATTATTTCGCGCTCGGTGCGCTGTTCTATTACATGGTGACCGGCGGCGGCGCCCTCGCCTATTGCGCGGAATGCGGCGAGGCGTATCGGGCGCATCAGGCGGATGGCGCGGCCGATGTCCTGGCGCGCCATGGCGGGGTGCCGGCAACCTTGCGGCCGGCCGATGAGGCGAATTTCACGGCTGCGCTGCCGCGTAATGCGCAGGAGGCGGCGCTGGCCTTGCTGCGCTGCTTGCTGGCGGCGGATCCTGCGCAGCGGCCGCGCAATGCGCTGCATATCAGCCGCATGCTGGATGCGATTTCCTTGCCGGAGGGGCCATGCTTGCGCGCCGCGTGACGGGCACGCCGCGCTGGCCCGCGATCCTGCTGTTACTTCTCTTTCTGGTGCAGCTAGGCGCGCTGCTGCGCGCGCCGGCCATGTGGGCGCCGGAAGCGGTTACCTTGCGCCTGGCGCGGGGCGAGTCGGTTTCGCTGGAACCGCTCGCCAATGCCAGCATCCTGCGCGATGCGGGTGGGCGCTGGCTGTTGCAATCCCCAGCGTCGCCGGCCGGTGCGCCGGTGCTGCAGCGGGCGGGCCGCAAACCTGAAAGCCTGGCCAGCATGCCGATCGAGGATCAATTCCTCACTTTCCCCGGCGGCCACCGCGTTGCGCGCGAAGCGGCTGGCGATGGCAGCGTGGCGTTTGCGTTTGCGGGTTCCAGCTGGCATTACAACGGGGCGATTCTGCTGCGCGATGGCCGTGCGCAGCCCACCTGTCCGGAGGCGCGCTGGCCGGTGCGGCTGGCGGCTTGGTGGAACCGTATCGCGCCATCGCCGCTGTCGCTGGCGCGGCCACTGAGCCTGGGCGGCAACCTGCATTGCGGTAACCGGATCGGTATCGCGGCGGTGCTGCCTGACGCTGCCATGCTGGCGCGCGGCGAGGATGGCGCGCTGCGCATCACGGCGCTGGAGCCGCGTCCGCGCGCACTGGACGGCGTGCAAGCCATCATGTTCGGGGCACTGCGGCTTGAGCTCGGCGCCGATGGCGCGGGCTCGCTGGTCCTGCGCCCGCAGCGGCGCGTGCCGCAGTTTGCGGCGCCCAGCACGATCCTCCCGGCGCAGGTCGAATGGCGGTGGGCTGAGCGGGCGCTCTGGCCGCAGCTTCCGGATGGCGCCACGCAGGGGGCCTTTTTGCTGGCGCTTGCCGTGACAACGCTTTCCGTCGCCGCGCTTTCCCCCGGCCTGCTCTCAGCCCCAGCGCCTGCCGCCATTTTCCGCGCACGCGTCGTCGGTGCTGTGGCCTCTCTCGGCGCGGGCCTGGTTGCGCTGGCATTGCAGCGGCAGGGACATGCGCCGGCGCCCGCATTGTCGCTGCTGCTGGCCGCGCTGGCGGTGGCCGGCTGGCTGTCAACGCCGACGGCCCGCACCGCCGCCAACTACTGCGCCGCGTTCCTGCTGGCGATCGGCCTCCTGCTGCAGCTGGAGCTTGGCCTGGGCGGCAGCGACCTGCGCTTCTACCAGAAAACTTCCGCCCTGCTCGCTATCGGCCTTGGCGCGCTATCGCTCTGGCGCCTGGCGCCCGCACATTGGCGCGCCTTGGCAGGCAAGCAGCGGTCAGCCGAAAACATCCTGCTGGTGCTGGCGGTCCTTGCCCTGGCCGCGCTGGCGGCGCAGGTAATCTGGGGCAACGAGACCGGCGTCTTCGACATCCAGCCGGTGGAGTTGGCCAAGCTGGCCCTGGCCGCCATCACCGCACACTGCCTCGCCCTGCGTTTCAGCTGGCACAACGGCCCTCAGTACAGCACCACGCTCGCGCGCTGGCTGGCACTGGCGGCGCCTGTCATGCTGTTCACGGCCCTGCTGGCATCCGCACTGCTGCAGGTAGACGACTACTCGCCGCTGGTCCTGCTGCTGGTCTGGGCCGGCGGCAGCGCCCTCGCCTACGCTTGCGCAGCCGGCCAGCGCATCGTCGCCGCACTACTCCTGGCCGTCTGCGCTGCGGGCGCTTTCGGCATCGGCGCGCTGCACGATGCCGGGCCGGCAGCCCTACCCTCCAATTTCTACGCCGAACGATTCCAGGCCTGGCTAGCGCCCGGCGAGCATCCCCACACCGGCCAGCAGCTGCTGCGCGCAGCGGGCGCCATCGCACAGGGCGGCCTGGCCGGCGCAGACCACGCCTTCGGCCTGCGCTCGGCGGGCCTGCCGGCCGGCGAGGCGACCGCGATCCCTGCCGTGCAGGACGATTTCGCGCCCTCGTTCTTCCTCAACCGGCACGGACTGCTGGCCGGCCTGTCCCTCTGGTGCCTGCAAGCGGCCTTCATCGCATGCCTGCTGTGGCAGGCCCTTGGCGCGCATCGGCAGGCGACCGCCTCCGGCACCTACCAGCTGGCATGGGCGGCGCGCTTCCGCTGCTTCGCACTATGTGGCGGGGCGGCGTTCGTGGCCGGCCACTTGCTGCTGTCATGGGGCACCAACCTCGCCATCCTGCCGGTGATGGGGCAGCCGATGTCTTTCCTGTCCGCCGGCGGCAGCCATTTGCTGTTTTTCCTGCTCCCCCTGCTAGGGCTTAGCGCCGCATCCAACGAGGAGTAACACCATGCCCACCTATGTCCAACAGGAAGTCCTGGACCGCATTCCGGACGTTTTCAATGCCGAAGCAATCTGGCAGGCGCCCGGCTTCGCGCTGTTTTCCCGCCGCCCCTTGCTGCGCGACTTGCTGGAGCGTTCGCCGCGCGAGCTGCGCGGGCGCTCGGCGACACGCTGCTTTTCCCACATCCAGCTGCGTTTGCCGCAAGACGATGTGGACGACGATTACCACCTGACGCGCGGCAACCGGGCGCGCGAGCTGGCGCAGACCCTGGCAACGCTGCATCAGAAGGACTTCGCCGACCTGCTGGGCAGCGAAGATGTGCGCTACGACGTGGCAGGCGACGAGCAGCTGGCGCCGGGTGAGATTGCAATCCGCTTCGGCCATGCGGTCTACCTGCCGGCCGCCGGCGAAAAGGCGCTTTTCAATATCGCCACCTCGCTTGACGGCGCGGTGTGGAAGCCGGCATGCGCGGTGTACGCCGGCCAGCGCCTGGCGCTGTTGGGCGGCGCTGGCGGCATCCCGGCGCCCGGATGGCCGTTCGGCGAACAGGGCGGCGTCCTGCTGGTCAACGATGGACCGGACAGCGATCTCATTGTCCAGGTGCGGCCGAAGGACGTGCTGGAGTGCGTGTTCGATGCCAGCCTGGGCGCCTATGCGCTGAGCGCCAGGAACGGGCATGGCCCACGCCTGCTGCTCAAGGTGACGCGCGCCGTCGGCGCGCTGCCCGCCAAGGCACCCATCGCCGCGCCGGCCGTCTGGCAGCCCCGTGCCGCGCAGCCGCCGGCCGACGCGACCGCCGTGCCGCAGGCGCCACGGATGGCGCGGGCGCCGGAAAGCGATGCCACCTTTGCACCGGGTGCGCTGCAACGCTTATCGCTGATCGCCCTGGCGCTGCCGCGTCTCAGCCTGTACCGCAACACCGGCGCCACCGCCCTGCGCATCCCTTTCGCGCCCGACCTCGCCATTGGCCGCAATGCCGACGCCGAACGCGCCCTGACCATCGTGGCGGATGCGGATGACACCTTGCACACGCTATCCGCCAACGGCCGGCAGGCAATCGCGCTGCCGCCCACGCAATCCACCACCCTGGCGGGCACCGGCGACCGCAGCCTGCGCCTGCTGCCTGCCCCGGCGCGGATGGCAGAGCGCTACCTGGCCCTGCTCGCGCTGGCGCAACCGATCGCAATGCCCCTGCTGCCCGGCGGTGCGCTTGAATTCGGCCGCAGCATGCCCGCACTTTCGGCGCTGCGCGTACTGGACCAGCCCTGGATGCTGGAAGCCGCCGTAGCCTCGAGCCCCGACCGCCTCGGCCTGTCGCGCAAGGCCTTCAGCTGCGAAGCGACCGCCCAGGGCCTGTCGATCCGACGCCTGTCGGCATCGCAGGCGCTGTACCTGCTGGACGCGCAAATGCAGCCCACCGGCCAGTTGGCCGACGAAACCAGCTTGCTGACACCGGGCCAGCATCTGGTCGCCGGCAGCTATGTGCTGCGCTACGAGGGCTGAGGCGATGGACGCCTACCTGCCCATCGGCGCCTACCTCGCCGCGTTGGCCGCCACGCTGGTCGTGGCCTGCTACCTGACCCCGGCCCGCTGGTGGCGCCGCCCCACGCTGCGCAACCTGGGCATCGTCGCCGGCGGCACCTGGGCCATCGGCGCCGTGCTGCTGCATGCCTTGGGCGGCTCCGGCATCGCCGTGGCCAGGGCCGCACCGGCCGCGCCGGCGGCGGTGCAAGCAGCAGCACCCGGCCCAGCCCTCGCCGGCACGCCATTCCGCGTGCACCGCGACCTGAACCTGCGCCAGAGCGCCGGCACCAGCGCCGCCCGGCTGGCCACCATCCCGGCCGGCACGCTGATCGAAGCCACCGGCGAACACGATGGCGACTGGTGGCAGGTGCGCGCCGAAATCGATGGCAAACCGCTAACCGGCTGGGCCAGCAGCCTGTGGTTAAGGAGACAAGCCGAATAGCAGGAAAGCATGTCATTACGACACCAAAACGTTGCGCTTCCGACGCAGCCGGAAAACAGGGGTAAAAACAGCGCTATTCGAGGGAAAGGCTGGTTGCCAAGCGGAGGGAAAACCGCGTAAAGTTGCGGTATCCCGACGACCGCGATTCCATGAACAAGTGCTGTAATTCCGACCATCCGCATTGCACCTACTGGGTCATGCCAGGGGACAGCACGTGCTCGGGCGGCCATTCCCAACCGGCGCACGCTGAAGACAGTGGCAGTTTTGCCATGCTCAGCGCCATGCGCAATGCCCGCGGCGGCCCACAGGCGCCAGCGCCTGCCACCGCCTATTCGGCGCCGGCACGCGTCCATCCCCAGCTGCACATCAGCGGCTTCGACCCGCGCGCGGCCGGCGGCCGCCAGTCGCTGAAGATGGAATTGCGCGGCATGCCGCAGGATTGCGCGCCGCAACTGTCGGTGCGCCTGCGTTCGGAACTGATCCCGCATGGCAGCCTGCAGCAGCAATTCATCCGCTCGGTGCATGGCGACTGGCGCCCGGTCTTCGTCGAGTTCTCCTCGCGCGGCAAGGAGCACGGCCAGTACCAGATCCACGCCGAGATTGTCTCCAAGGGCGAACAATCGCAGCGCCAGTGGGAATGCACTTTTGTCATCCTGGTGCCGCGCGTCGACGCCAGCCTGAATGAAATCCACCGCACCTTCCTCAGCACCCACAAGAACGTGCGCGTGATGGCCGACGATGCCTCGATTGCCCGTGTGTCCGCCCAGGGCGGCAACACCATGGATATCGACGTCACCGCCCGCAATGCAGGCATCGCCCACCTCGACCTCGGCGCATCGCCCGGCAAGGTTGATGTCGGCTATTCGACCATCGCCTGGGATGAAGACCTGATCGAAATCGAACAGCCGCGCAGCGGCCCGACCCACCCGCATCCAACGCTGGCGGCCAGCTTCATCAACGCCGCACCGGAAGGCGGCGCCTGCCGCCATATCCGCCTGTTCGCGATGGACGAAATTTCCTTCGGCCGTTTCGAGCTGGTCGATCCGGAAGCGGACGCGCTGCTGCACCACTTCAGCGCCGAAGGCCCGGATGCCGAAGGCCTGACCCGCCGGCTGTCGGGCCGCCATGCGGTGATCCGCCGTGGCAGCCATGGTTTTGAAATCGAGGACGTGTCGCGCTATGGCCTGCTGCTGGATGGCGTGTGGCCGGGCAAGAACAAGCCGGTACCGCTGCGGACCGGCATGAAGATCGAAATGAGCGCCAGCATCAAGGGCATCGTGCTGATGGAAGTCAGCGCCGTCATGCCGCACGGCGTGATCCTGCACCGTATCGACGAAGGCGCGCGGGCCGAATGTTTCGTGCTATTGGCGCGCGACACCCACCCCGGCTACCCTCTGGCGCGCCACAATGCGCTGCCGAAAGCCGGCACGCTGCCGCTGCTGATGCACCATGCCGGCGGCTTCTGGCACGTTGACCAGCTGACCGGCAAGGAAACCGCGCTGGCGCCGACGCCCAAGCAGGAAAAACTGAGCCGCATCCCGGCGCATACGCGCTTTGCCAGCGATGCCTACCCCGAGCACTGGATCGTGCGCAGCGGCGCCGCCGCACACAACACGGTCGGGGCCCACGCCACCGCTTAAGCCGCCGGCTTTTTCGGCAGCGGGATGAATTCCGTTTCGCCGGGCACCTTGTCAAAACGCTGGGCTTCCCAGTCATCCGCCGCCTGCAGCAGGCGTTCCTTGCGCGACGAGACGAAATTCCAGAACAGGAAACGGTGGCCGTCAAGCGCATCGCCGCCGATGATGACGAACTGGGCGTCCGTATCCGCCGTTACGCGCTGCGACGCCGAGGTATCGAGCAAGGCCATGGTGTGCTGCGGCACCGGCGCGCCGTCGATCTCGACCGACCCGCTGACCGGATACAGCGCGGCCTCCGGCGGCAGCCCGGTCAGGCCCAGTTGCTGGCCCGCCTTCAGGCTGACATCCAGATACAGCGTATGGCTGAAGGCCTTGACCGGCGACTGCTGGCCGAATGCGGAACCGATCAGGACGCGCACCCTGGCGCCGTCGACCACCATCTCCGGAATTGCCTCGGCTGGCGTATGCGCGAAGGAAGGCTCGTCTTCCTCATGCGCCTTCGGCAGCGCGCACCACAGCTGCAAACCATGCGTGCGGTGCGGCACGCCTACCAGGTCCTTGGGAGTACGCTCCGAATGCACAATGCCGCGGCCGGCCGTCATCAGGTTGATCGCGCCAGGCTCGATGCGCTGCAAGGTGCCCAGGCTGTCGCGGTGCTCCATCGCGCCTTCGAACAGATAGGTTACGGTGGACAGGCCGATATGCGGATGCGGCCGCACATCGTGGTCGGCATCGGCCGGCACATCGACCGGGCCGAAATGGTCGAAGAAGATGAACGGGCCGACCGCCTGTTTGACCGCTGCCGGCAGGTAGCGGCGCACAACAAAACCGCCGCCCAGGTCCTTTTCATGGCCTTTCAACAGATGCGCGATGCTCATGGCTTACCCCAGTTGTGTGGTGATTTCGGTGGTCACGGCCGTCATCAGCTTGTGGATCGGGCATTTCTGCGCAATGGACAGCAGCTCGGCACGCTGTTCCTCAGTCAGGGCGCCGCTCAGGTGCAGCGTCGCCGCCAGGCGGTAGACGCCCTTGCGCTCTTCGCTGGCGTCGCGCTCGGTCGTGACCTGCACGTCTTCGACAGGAATGCCCTTACGGCGCGCGTACCACACCACGGTCAGGGCCTTGCAGGCGCTGACGGCGGCGTCGTACAGGTCATGCGGCGAAGGACCGGCGTCGTTGCCGCCTTCTTCAATCGTGCCGTCGACGGAAACGATATGGTCGCGCACATGCAGGATGTGGCGCATGGGGAGCGACTGGTCGCGGACTACTTTAACGGTCATCTTGGTTCCTGATGTTTAAGACATACGGCAATTTACACCAGTTTGCGCGCCACACGGAAGCCCACCACGTCATTTGCCAGCAAAGCCGAATAGCCGTTGCGCAGCGCCGCGCGCAGGTAGCGCGGCTGGTATAGCCAGGCGCCGCCGCGCAGGATGCGGCGCGCCTGGTCGCCGCCGTTTTCCCACGCGCTGCCGTCGTTCGGCGCATTCAGGTAGTTCTCGTGCATCGTGTCCTGCGTCCACTCCCACACATTGCCATGCATATCGAACAGGCCCCAGGGATTGGGCTGGTAGCTGCCAACGCGGGTGGTGCCGCCATGGCTGCTGCCCTTGGCGCCCTTGTTGTAGGTGAAGTTGCCATCGTAGTTGGCGTGTTCCGGCGTGATCTCGTCGCCGAAGCTGAAGGCCGTATGCGAGCCGGCGCGGCAGGCGTACTCCCATTCCGCCTCGCTGGGCAGGCGGTACTGCTGGCCGGTCTTCTCGGACAGCCATTGCAGGTAGAGCTGGGCGTCGTGCCAGGTCACGCACACCACGGGATGGCGATCGTCCTGTTTGAAGCCGGGCGCCTGCCAGTCCACATCCAGCCTGGACTCCCAGCCGGTGGCCTGCACAAAGACGCGCCATTCGCCGACCGTGACCGGGTAGCGGCCCATGGCAAAGGAGTGCTCGATGCCGACCCAGTGCGCCGGCAGTTCGCGGTCCAGCCAGGTCTTTTGCGCACCGGCTTTGACAGCAATCGAATGTTCGTGTTCGGTCGATCCCATCTGGAAGCGGCCGGTGGGGATCAGCACCAGGTCGGGACCGACACCGCTGCCGTCGACAAAGCGGTCGCGCAGCACGCCTTCGGCGTCGGCCACAGGGCTGCTGGCGGACGGCAGCAGCGCCGCCAGTTCAGCCGCCTTGCGCGCTGCCTGCTCCTTGCGGTGCCGCTCCTGCTCGGCGCGGTAGGCCGCTTCCGCCTTCAGCTGGGCAATCTTGCGCTGGTGCTCCTCCTCGGCCTGGCGCGCCTTGAGCGCGTCGGCGTCGCGCCGTGCGATCAGCTGCTGGCGCAGGCGTTCCTTGCGTTCGCGCGCTTCCTGCTCCGCCTGCAGCTTGCGCTGCTTTTCCTGCTCGCGGCGCAGCTGTTCCTGCCGCACTTTCTCCTGCGCCGCGGCCTGGGCCTCCGCCTTGCGGCGCGCCGCCGCCTCGACCTCCTGCTGGCGCCGCATCGCATCCTGCTCGGCGCGTTGCTGCGCATCGGCGCGGCCACGGGCTTCAAGCGCGGCATGCTCCGCCTGGCGCGCAGCCTCGCGCTCCGCCAGCTCCGCTTCGGTCGGCCCCGCAGCCTGGCGCATTGCGTCCAGCAGCGCTGCCACCGAGGCCGGGCGCTCCTCCGCACGCATAGCAAAACCGCGCTTCAGCGCATCCCATTGTTGTGGGTTCAGCGCAGCCGGCGCTTGCGGTTCCAGCAGCGTGGTGGCCGGGCCGTCGAACGGCAGGCGGCCTTCGAGCAGCTGGTAGATCATCACGGCCACGGCGTACACGTCCAGCTGCGGACGCGGAACGCCGGCGCCGGCCTCCGGTGCGCGGTAGCCGGCGGTGCCTGCATTCGGGATCGCCATGCCAAGGTCGGTGCCGGTGGAGCGGGCGCGCGAGGCGATGCCGAAGTCCAGCAGCTTGATCTCACCCGAACGGGTCAGGAACACATTGCCCGGTTTCAGGTCGCGGTGCACCAGGCGATGCTTGTCCCAGGCGTATTGCAGCGCATCTGCCACTGGCCGCAGCATGTGCTCCACCTGCTGCGGTGTGGCCTTGCCATGCTCGGCCAGCCAGGCGTCCAGGTCCTGCCCTTCCAGGCATTCCATGATGATGAAATAGCTGGAGGTGGCCGGGTCCTGCGCCCATTCGTAAACGCGCACGATATTGTCGTGCGCCAGCCGGCGCGCCTGGGTGGCTTCTTCGATCAGCAGTTTGGCGTGCGCCGGGCTTTGCGTCAGCTGCGGCGGAAGGATTTTCAGCGCCACCACTGCGCTGTGGCCCAGCTCCGCGTGGGTGGCCAGGTCGGTGGCCTGCCACACCTGCCCCATGCCGCCCATGCCGATCAGGCGTTCCAGGCGGTAGCGGCGGTTGTGCGGGCCGATTTCCTGCCCGGCCATCAGGCCAAGCTCGGTGCCCTGGCGTGTGCCGCCCATGGCGGGGTGCGCGCTGACTCCTCCCGGCGGCGCGTATTCGGCGTCCAGGATGGCATTCTTGCGGCGGTCGAACTCTTGCAGGCTTAACAGGCCATCTTCGTGCAAAGCACGCAGTTCGCGAATCTTGTCTCGGGCTGTCTGCATCTTTCTCTTGCTTTACCTCGCTATCTGCGCCCCGCACTCCGGACAGAATTTCGCATCGCTGACATCCGGCGGCAACTGGTGGCCGTTCGGGCAGCTGCGCGCCCGCACCGCCGGCGCCGCCGCTTGCGCGCGCAACAAGTCCAGCTGGTGCTGGCGCTCCTTGTCGCCGCTGGCGTCGCGGTAGGCCCGTTCGTCGCGCACCTCGGCGCGCGCCAGGCGCATTGCTTCGGCCGGAGTAATGCTGTTTTCTGCCGCCACCACGCCGGCCAGCGCTTGCAGCTGTTCGGGCGTCATGGTGGCCTGGGTGTTCTGGCGCATCAGGCGCGCCAGGGCTTCGGCATTGGGTGTGGCGGCCAGCGCCACCTTGGCGGTATCGCTCATGCGGCCGATCGACTCCTGGCGTTCAATGTCGATACGCGCCATGTCGGCGGTGTGCTGCTGTTGCGACACCATGCTGTCGTATTCAATCTTCCAGCGGTTGAAGCGCTCTTCGCGCTCGAACTCCATTTTCCTCAGGGTTTGCTGCCACTGCGCTTCCTGGTCGCGCAGCTTCAGCGCCAGGCGCTGCTCCTGCTGCATGGCGTCCACTTCCATGGTGCGCAGCAGCTTTTCATGCTGCGACATCGCGTCGGCACTGTCCTGGCCGCGCGCCGCTTCGCGTTTGCGGACCAGCAGCTCCTGTTCTTCCCATTCCTGGATACGCTCCGCTTCGCGCTGGCGCGCCACATTGGCCAGCGCAATGCCCTGGAAGCGCGCGCGGTGGTGCTCTGCTTCGATTTCCATCTCGCGCTGCTTGGCGTCCATTTCAGCCTTGCGCAGCAATTGCAGCTGGTTGCGGCGGTATTCTTCATCCTCGATCGCGAGCGCCGACTGGATGCGGTGCTGCAGCTGCTGCTGGTACAGCAGGTGCGAGAAGCGCTGTTTGGCCAGTGCCTTTTCTTCCAGGCCGGCCTGCTGCGCCAGCTCCATTTCGGTGCGCATCTTGATCTGGGCCAGGCGGCGCACCTGGTCCCACTCGGCAGCTTCGCCGGTCTGCAAGGATTTGCGGCGCGCCAGCTCATGCTCCAGGTCCGCCAGGGCTGCGCCGGCGCCGCGTTCGAAGGCCTGCTTGCGGGTCTTGGCTTCGATGATGCGCCCGTACAAGTCGATTTCGCGGGCGCGGATGGCCAGCATCTGCTCCTCGGCTTCCTGCTTCAGCTCTGCGCGGCGGTAATCGCTGCGCATTTTCTGCTCCTGGCGCCAGATCGCCTGCCATTCTTCCTCGTCATACAGCTGGTCGAGCTGCTTGACGTGCTCCAGCTGGAGCTGGCGCTCATCGGCCACCAGGAACAGGCTGCCCACCCGGTCGCGGTTGTCGTCGTACTTGTCGTGGCGCAGGGCCAGGGTTTCCACCTGCACTGCCGCCAGGCCGAATTCGGCCAGGCGCTGGCGCAAGGCGCTGTGCAGGCGCTCATTCAGCTGCTCGCGCAAGGCCGAGGTATTCGACATATCGCGGATCGAACGCCCGCCCAGGAACTCTGCGGCCACCTGGCGCACCGATGGCGCCAGCAGCTCATGCAATTGCAGGGTGGTGACGGCGCCGGGAACGGTCATGAAATGCTGGGCGAAGGCCGGCACGCTTGCCACTTGCAGCCCTACCGTGAAGCGGGCGGCCAGTTTCAGGAACTCGGCGGTGTGCAGGTCGCTGAAGCTGAATTCCACCGGCAGCGGCGTGGTGCGGGTGATCAGGATTTCACCATGCTGGTCGCGCAGCAGGTTGTTGAGGCGTGTAAAGAAGCCTTCCAGCTCATATTCGCCCTGCGGTACTTCGGTGGCCTGCTCGCCTTGCAGGATGTAAGCGCGCGTGGTGGCTGGGACGCGCAGCGTCTTGGTGAAAATGCCGGACAGCTGGCGCACACCGAAGTACACCGCCAGCTCATCGTTGGCGGGTATCCAGCGGTTGTCGCGCAGCACCGGCTCGCTGCGCGGGGCGCCCAGCGTCAGGCCGCACTGGTTGCAGTAGCCCGATGTGTCGCCGTTGCGGTGCTCGCAACGCGGGCACTTCACGCCGCCAAAACCAAACATCTTGAACATTTCCTACTCCTTGTCTGTCCCAGCGCTAGCTGATTGTAGCAATTTAAATCCATCCGAGTTTTTCCACGCAGGCCAGCGAGGCGCCCGCCAGTTTCAATTCGCTGCGGTAGGCGGCCGGGATATGGGCCTGCCATGCATGGGGCAGCAGCACGCGGTCGCCGGGGCGGGCCTGGCGCAGGATCAGTTCCAGCTTTGGTTCCAGGCCGTCGACGGTGTCAACGCGGCCGGCGTGCCAGGCGCTGGATGCGCCGCTTGCAATCACGCGGCCGCGCGGGATGAATTCCCTGCCGCGCGCCAGGCGGTCCGCCATCACCAGCGCGAATTGCCAGGATTCGCCGTGCAGGCGGGCCTGGGCGAAACGCACTGCGGTTTGCCAGCGGCCCTGCCCTTTGCCGTCGTAGTGGCGGGCGCCGGCCACAGTCTGGCGCACCGATTGCTGCATTGCCAGGTCCAGCGCTGGTGCGGCAATGCTGGATTCTTCATCGTGCTGACCGCTGGCTTGCAGTGGCCGCACGCTGACCTCGACCCACGACAAGGCATCGTTGATGCCGCCGCTATGCAGCGGGAACCAGGCGCGCGCGCTGGAGAGGCCGCCGCGCGGGTGGGGTTGGCCGGTCAGTTCGCCGAGGTGGCTGATGGTGCCGCCGCCGAGCCAGACTTCACCGAGCTCCGAATCGGCGCCGGCACCTGCCAGCAGTTGCGAGGCTTGATCCGGGTCGCCTTGCAGCTCCCCGAACTGCCAGTTGTCGGACCAGCCGGCTGCGGTCACCTGCGTGCTGGCCGGACGCCATATGCCGCGCACCATGCGGTCGGCAAGGACGGCGGCCAGCTCCCAGTTGCGGTCGTCCGGTGCTGGTGCGATGTCGATGCTGAGTACTACTTGCTCGCGGCTGTCGAATACGGCTTCGGTCAGGCGCGCCAGGCGCACGGCTGACTGCATTGCTTCGGCCAGGAGCGGGGCGCCGGGCACCACACACTTCACCTCCGCCCGGTTTGCGCGCGGGCGGCGGGTGGCGGTGATAGTGGCCAGGCGGCCATCGGCGAGGATGGTGCGGCAGTCGGCACTGCTGGCGTGCGGGGCGGCGATCATGGCTGGGTGGACCGGCGCTGGGCCAGGCTGTGTTCGAGGTTGGAGAGCATGCGGCCGGTGTCGTCGAGCTTTGCGGGCTCGAGTCCGCTGCGCATGGAGGCTAGCAAGGCCCAGCCTTCGTCCAGGGCTGATTGCGCGGCTAATGCGTGGGTGGCGCGCAGCTGCTGCGTTTTCTCCGGGAGCCGGCGGCTGGGCGCGCTGTGGGTGAGGCTTGGCATGGTGTTGGCGTTGACGGCCGCCAGCGCGAGGCGGCGCAGGATGCCTTGCATAGGTGCGAAGCTGCCGTCGCCTTCTTGCATCGGCAAGGCGCGCATGCCAGCCGCCAGCGCCGGGAGCTCGAGGAACAGACGGCGCAGCGCCGCCGCATCCGCGTCCGCATCCGTCCGCGCGTCGGGCGCCGGTGCGGATGCCTGTGCCGGCGCGCGTTCCGGTGCCGGCGCAGAGACGGACGTGGATGGCGGCTCGGGCGTGAATACAGGCGCGGGTGCGGGTGCGGGTGCGTAGACGACAGGACTTGCGGCCAAGAGTTGCGCGGCGAAGTCAATCGTCGGGTGCAGATCCACCGGCACGCAATCCTCCACTACCAGCCCAAACCGCGTATAAACCAACTCATTGAGACCGCCCCGGAATGCATGCCACTCCTCATCGCTGGTGCAAGGCGGCAGCTCCAGCGTCCCCAGTTGCAAAGCCCCCTGCACCGCCTGCTGGATCGCGGCGGCAACGCTTTCGGCCGCAAGCACCCGATCCGCCTCCGCAGCTAACAGCAAGGCAAGCCGCGCCCTATCCCCCCCAGCATCAAAACAGTAATCAACCCTAAGCCCGATCTCCGGTGCAGCAGCAAACGGCAGCACAAAGCAGCGCAAAGGCAACGCATGCACCACCCACTCCACCCCATCGGCAGCCTCCATCAGCACAGCACCCGACGCAGGAGTAAACGACGGCGAAGGCGCACGAACGGCCAGCGCAGACGTACCAAGAGCGTCAACCGCACCAGCGCCGGCATCAGGAGAGCGCGCGGCCAGGCCGCGCATGCGCGCCAAAAGTCCCATCACTCACGGCCCAAGCGGCTCGACATGGAACACCGCCCCATGCGCCTGGAAATACGCATCCGGCGCATCCGCAAAAGCCCAGGCGCGTTCGCATTCACCATCCGCATCGAGACGCCCCTGCAGCAGCACGCCACCACCGCCATCCGTCACCCGCAGCATCGGCCGGCGCGCCAGCACCTGCGCCGCGAACTCCGCCTGCGCCTCCAGCTTCAGGATCACCTGCCACCCCGCGCCCTGCGGCACGAAATGCAGCGACCAGCAGCCGTCGTCGGTCGTCAGCAGCGACAGTTCGGCGGAGGAAGACGCCGCCCGCAGCATACCCCTGCTGCCCTGCCAGCCCAGCACCGCCTGCGCCCGTTTGCGTTCCAGCGCCAGATGGCGGAAGCGCCGCAAGGTCAGCGGAGACGCCTGCAAAGCTGCCAGCTGCACGGCCGTCAACGCGCGGCTGCCATCGAGTGCCGCCTGCAGCACGCCGTCATCCAGCACCAGGGCATCCTCACCGGGGCGGCTGCGCAGCAGCAGCGCTTCCTGCAGCTTGCGTTCAGTTGTGTTATTCACTTGCTACCCCCAGTTCCGCATTCAACCTGTCTATTGTTTCGTTACGCCGCTTGCGCAGGGTCGGTACCGAGATGCCCGCCATTTCAGCCAACCGCGCCATCGACGGCAACTCACCGGTGCCGGGATCCAGCCATTCCTCAGGATAGCTGTCATCCGCCGCACCAAGCAGGGACTGGAACACCGCCAGCCGGACCGGCAGCGCTTCGCCCTGCAAAGCAGCCAATTCCACCTTGCGGGGGGAAGGAGAAACTCCCGCCTCCTCCGCCACGCGCCACAGATCCTCCAGCCAGGACAGCGACTCCGCCTCGTCCAGCTGCCAGTCGCCGTCCTGGTTGGACGACAACTCCTCGTAATCGCCAATCTCCGCCAGCATGGCGGCAATCTTGTCAGGATTGTTCTTCAGGCTTGCAAAACGCTTGGACCTGGTATGCAAGGGCCCGGGCGCGCCGCCGAACTGCTCCATCGTCTCGCTCCACCGTATCACCCATTCGGCGCGGCAATCGCCGACAGTCCGCATTTGCCGTACTTCGATCGGGAAACCGTGCAGCTCGCGGCCGAGGATAGCCCCAACCTGCGCGGCATTGTGCTCCCAGTTGGCAAACAGCTGCGCGATCTCGCGATACGCCGTGTCCAGCATCCGGTAGGTGTAAATCTTGTTGGGAGAGCAAGGCAGGCCAGTCGCAGCCTGGTAATTGTCGCTATCGACCTTGTCGCGCAACACCGCGAACATGTCGTTCACTTTTTTGCGCAGCATGCCCTGCCCCGATTCCTCCTGCCAGAAAGCGCCAAGGCGCGCATGTTCGGCAGCCAGCGCGTTGAGGAAGGCAATCCAATCGGCAGTTTGGGCTTGCAGCTCGTACAACAGGGCCAAAGCCAGTTCAGCCGCGCTGTCGCCGTAGGAATTGCCGGACGCTTCGCCACGCGCACGGCGCGCATGGTCGCGCAGCAGGCGGCCAGCGACATTGGCATACCACTCCAGCGACTCCGCCGCACGGGACTGGTCAAGCAAAAGCTGCGCATCGCAATGCCGGAACGCCTGCAACGAGCAGTGGCCCAACAACTTTCGTACTTGTTCCCAGCCGTGCTCCTGGTACCGGGTTCCTGGCAGCCGCATACATTCCTGTCAACTTTGGCGCGCGCCCAATGCACGCCTCCTTATCTTGGCATGGTGGAAGCCCATCCATTTGCGGCGAAAGACGGGGAATTCCCCTTCTGTTCAGCATTCTGCCCGGCCATGGCCTTGAGTAACGACGCGACGATGGGGGCGGCATGGCCGCCGCCCGTCAGCTGCGAATGACTGATGAAGGCGGCAAAGGCCAGGCGCCGCGTCTGCCCCGGCAGGCTACCCGGTTCCAGCCAGCCGGTGAACCACACCGTGGCATCGTCTTCGCTGACCGGGGCGGTGCCGGTCTTGCCGTATAGGCCCCGCCGCGCCGCATCGAGCGCCGGCCCGGCAAATGCGCTGGCCGCAGTGCCGCTGTCGACCACTCCCTTCATCCCCTGGCGGATGCGGTCCAGGCGCATGGCCAGCGGTGCGCCCTCGACAGCTTCAGCTTCACGCCCGCCCAGGGACAGCAGCAGGCGTGGCGCTGGGCGCTTTCCGGCGCCGATGGCCGCTGCCGCTACCGCCATTTGCAGCGGCGTGGCCTGCATGCGCAGCCCGATCGCCATTTGCCGCAGTTCGTGGCGGCTGTCGATCGGGTCAATGCGGGAGGCGCTGGATTGCAGCGCATCGTATGCCTGCCACCGGAATTCTTGCGGCAGCAGGCCGCCGTCCAGCCGCATCGCAGCGTCGAAACCCAGCAACCGTGCCGCTTCGGCAATGGGGCGCTGGGCTGCGAGCGCGCCTGCTTCCAGCGCCCGCAAGCCCGGTGCGCCGCCGTCGGCCTGGCCCTGCAAAGTACGGTCGCTCAATTCGGCAGTCCATGCGAACCATGTGTTCACGCTGTAGGTCATTGCCTGGGCCAGGCCCAGACGGCCGGATTCGGCACGCCGCACCAGGCTTTGTTCGCGGTAGTTGGTGACGTGGGCAGCTTGCGCGGCATTGGGGTAGATGGCGGCATCGGTACGGAAGGCATAGCCGCGCTGCTGCGCGAGGCGGTCGATGTCCGCCAGGGGTTGGCCGCCCAGCAAGCCGTCCAGCACACGGTCATGGCGGGCTGCCAGCTCCAAACCGAGCGCGCTGATGATCTTGAAGGCGGAGCCGGGGCTGTGGTGGGCGCCGCCGTCGTGCTGCCAGGCTGGCAGGCGCAGAGCGCTGCGGGCTGGGTTGGCGCGGTCGAATTCACGCGCTTCGCGCCAGTTGGCGCTTGTCGCCTGCGGCCCACCGGCGCCCGCCGCGAGCAGGATGTCGCCGTTGCCGGCGTCGAGCAGCACCAGTCCGGCACGACGCTGTGCGGGCGGTGCAGTGCCGCCGACGCAACGCTTGCCGTCCCACTCTCCGCCGCGCAAGCCCTGGCATTCCAGGATCGCCTGTCCGAGCGCCTGCAGGGGCAGCGAGATGGTCAGCCTGGCGGCACCCTCACCGCCCTGGCCGGCAACCGCCGCGCGGGCCAGCATGCCGGACAAGCTGTTGTCGTGGCCTGGACCTGCGCCCAGCAAGGTTGTCAGGCCGGCATCCCGCGCCGATGGCGTTGCGACGCCGCCGGACCAAAGCGGCATGCCATCGCGGTCGGCGATCATGGTTCCGGTACCGCCGGTCGCTGCGCGGGCCTGCCCTCGCGCTCCGCCTGCGCGGTATGCTGAATACAGCGCCGGAGCGATGGGCTGCCAGGCCGGCTCGCCGTGCGCCAGCCGGATATGGCGGTACGCCTGGTCGCCGGGATGCTGCGCCCCCGACACGTCCAGGGCCTGCACCGGGAGCACGATGCGCGTGGCGCCGGCGCGCGGCCGCAAGCTAAGCGCCTGCACATCCGAAGCGGTGCGGCAAGCAGGCCCGCTGCAAGCCGCGACAGCCGCCACCGGCCCGCCTTGGGCGGCGTCCGCCGCGCCGGCCAGCCGGCCCGCCAGCAGCAAGTCTATGCGTTCATTGCCGCGCGCTGCCTGCGGGAGATGGACAACCAGCACCGCCGCTCCCCGCCCATCCCAGTGCGCCGCCCGGCTCCACGCTTGCCAGCCCTGCGGCAAATCCGCAAACAGCCTCACGGCGAGCGGCGGCATGTCGCCGGTCTGCGCCAGCTCGCCCCCGCCGGGCGCCAGCAAGGCCACAGTGGCGCCTTGCGGCGCGCCGCTGCCAAGACGCCAGGCCAGCAAACGGCGCTCACTGTTGAACAGATCAACCTGCCGCCGCACATATTCACCGTCCGCCTGGCGGTACAGGCGCTTCAGCAGCCTGCGCATCTCCTCATCCGGCTGCTGTTCCTGCCAGCCCGGCAGCGCCAACGCACGCGCGTCCTGGCCAGCCGCGAGCCATTGCGCCAGATCCGGCAGGGCCAGCTCGAGCAAGCCATCGCCGCCCCGGCGCAGCAATCCGCGCGCAAGCAGGCGCTTGAACAGCACTTCATCCTCGCGCGGTGCAATCGCCTGTTGCGGCACGGGATAGCGGCCCGGCGCCAGCCGCAGCGCGCTCGGCGCGCCGCCGGCCGGAAACAGCGTGACATACGCACGCTCGGCCCGCTCCGACGCCGAAAAGGACTGCACCACAATTTCCCCCTGCGCGCAGCGCTTGCCATGGCGGCGCTCAACCCGCAGCGCACCGCCGCGCCAGGTCAGCCAACCCAGGGTATCCAGCGCAGCACCCGGCGCATCGGCTGTCCACTGCGCCGCCTCGCCACGTTCGCGCCACCGCACGCGCAGCCCATCCGTGCCAGCGCCGATGGTCATGGCGGGCACTTTGCTTTCTTCACCGACCAGCAGCGCGCGGCGCAGTGCGGGCTCGCCAGCGACTTCCGAAAAACGATAGCCAAGGTGCAGCGGCAAGGGCCGGGTGCACAGGTCGACCCGCGCCACCGGCCCGGCCTGCAAGCCACTGGCCACCAGGACGCTGCCGCCCGCCACCGTCTGCACGACGGCGCCCGGCGCCTCCTGCACCACCAGCTCCTGGCCCGGCATCAGCGCCTGCAACGCAGCCAGCGGGTAGGCCGGGCTGGCGCTGCCCTCCTCTCCCAGGCGTCCGGCGTGCCGCCACAGCACGTACGCGCCAAGTGCCGCCACCGCCAGTGCCGCCGCGGCCAGCGCCAAGGCGGCCGGGGCGGCCACCGGAGTGGCTGCGCCCGAGCGCAGGTTGCGTTGCCGCCTGCGGTCGCGCCGCCAGGCCGATAGACGAGCAAGAATGGTTTCCATACCTGCCCCTAGCCGGGGGACAGGGAAAATCCCCGTTTTCTGCAATTCAGCCCGCGATTTAAACAGCTTGTCGCATGGCGATGGCAACCAGGCGGGTGGCCGGATACAGTGGAGCCATGGAAAGTCCTCGAGTGGACGATCCGCAAACCGGAGAACATCATGAAAGCCCTGCGTAATTTCGAAGCCCTGTTCATCGCCATCATCGGCCTGGCCTGCGCTGCCAACTATGCATTGGACAACGGCGCAATTGAAAGCAAAGCACCGGCGGCCTACGCCAGTGTTGTGCAGGCAGCGCCGATCCAGGGCTCGCATGTTGTGGTTGTTGCAGCCAAGCGCATGACTGCCGCTGAGAAGCAGGCATCGCTGGCCGAAGAGCGCAAGGCAACCCAGCCAGGCAGCATTTGAGCAATTGTTACCCCAGCTGGGGATTTGTAAGAAACTGAATCAGGCTTATCTTCCCTCCGGTGCTCTTGCTATATTGAAGTCAGCAAGTCACCAACAGGAGATCAGCCATGCTCAAATCGAAACTCATCGCTGCGGCCGCCTTGGCGCTTGGTGCGGCCGCGATAGCGCCTACCACAGCCATGGCCCAGGTAGACTTCAACCTGGTCATCGGCAACGCTCCTCCACCGGCCCGTTTTGAAAGCCTGCCGCCGCCACGGCACGGTTATGTATGGGCGCCCGGCTATTGGAGCTGGGACGGCTACCGCCACGTCTGGGTGGCCGGCCACTGGCTGCGCGAACGCCCGGGCTACCGCTACAATCCATCGCAATGGGTACGCGTCGATAATGGCTGGGGATGGCGTGAAGGCGGCTGGGTAGCCTACGACACCCGCCAGAACTACGTGCAAGGCCCAAGCTATTCCTATCGCGACCCGTATCGCGACAACCACCGCTATCGCGACCGTGACCGCTACCGCGACCGTGACCGCGACGGTGTGCCGGACCGCTATGACCGCGACCGCGACAACGACGGCGTGCCAAATAACCGTGACCGCGACCGCGACGGCGACGGCATCCCCAACCGCTACGACCATCGCCCGGACAACCCCTACCGCCGCTGATGCAGCATGAGAAAAGCCGCCTTTCGGCGGCTTTTCTTTCTTACATCCCCTTCAAGTGCTTGTCGAGGAACTCAACGATTTTCGCGTTGGCGACCGCCTGGTTTTTCTTCTTGCTGAAACCATGGCCCTCATCGTCGAACACCACGTAATCGACCGGCACATTACTCTTCTTCACCGCCTCCACGATTTCATCGCTTTCAGGCTTGATCACGCGCGGATCGTTCTTGCCCTGGATGACCATCAGCGGCTTGCGGATATGCGCAGCGTGGAACAGCGGCGAGGTGGCGACCAGGAAGTCCTTGTCCTTGACCGGATCGCCGATTTCCTCATACAGCGCCTTGCGCTGGTTTTCCCAATACGGCGGGATCGATTCCAGCGTGCGGATCCAGTTGCTGACCCCGAAAATATCGATGCCAACCTTGAACGTCTCGGGCCGGAAAGCCATGGCCGCCAGCGTCATGTAGCCGCCATAGCTGCCGCCCATGATGCCGATGCGTTCAGGATCGATGTAGCCGCGGCTGGCCAGGAAAGTCTTGGCCTCGATGCAGTCCCACAGCGGCTCGCGGCCATGTTTGCGGTCGTCGGCCATGAAGAAGGTCTTGCCATAGCCGCTGCTGCCGCGGTTATTAATGCCCAGCACCGCGTAGCCGTTGTTGACCATGTACTGGATCATCGCGTTATAGCCGCGGCGCGTCTGCCCGCCCGGGCCACCGTGCACGAACACCACCGCCGGCACCTTGGCGTTCGGCGCTGCGTTCTTCGGCTCGTAGTAAATCGAAGGCACCACCATGCCGTCGAAAGACTTGAAGCGCACCACCTCGGCCTCCACCAGGTCGTTCGGATCGATGTCCATGCTCATGCTCTGGGTCAGCTGCTTCACCTTTTTGGTCGCCAGGTCGTACACGAACAGGTTGTTCGGCGAACGGTCGCCGTTGACGTAAAAGGCCATCAGCTTGCCGCTGTCCGAGAACACGGCGGAGCTCATATCGCCGCCGGGCACTTTCGGTAGCGCCATCGGTTTCTCCGCCTTGCCCTCGACCACGCGCAGCACGGTGCTGCCGTCCTGGTTCACCACCGAGACACGGAAGCGGCCATCGCGCGAGAAGCCGGTGCCCACCACGTCCCAGCCGGCCTTCTCATGCTCGGCCACTTGTCCGCTTGCCAGGTCGTAGGTGCGGATGCTGGTGAATTCGCCGCCAGCATTGGAGGTGAAGAACAACTTCTTCGATTCAGGGTCGAAGCTGGCCGCCTCATAGCTCGCCACATCCTTATGCGGCGTAATGTGCTTCATCTCCTTGCTGGCCAGGTTGTACAGGTAGATATCGCTGTCGGCCGTGGTGTTCGGCTTGTTCAGCGCCAGCCATTTCTCGTCGCGGCTGATGCGGCTTGGGCTGATGCCATTATCGTTCTGGTACAGCATGGTGCGCGAGTAGTCCTTCACGCTGTAGCGGTACAGGTCGAAGAATTTCGGGTTGCGCTCATTGGTCAGCACGTAGAACGCGCTGCGGTCGTCGCTCCAGCCGAAGAAAGAAGCCTTCAGCTTGTCTCCCGGCGTCAGGTCCTTGTCGCTGCCATCGAGCTCGCGCACGAACAAATGGTTCTGCTCATCGCCACCCTTGTCGCGCGTGAAGAGGAAGCGGTTATCGGCCGGGAAGTAGCCGACCGCATAGGTGCTGTCCACCGTCGATTTGGTCAGCGCGACCGGCTTGCCGCCGCCCACCGGGATCGAATACACATTGAAGATGCCGCTCTCGTTGCTGCTGAAAAGGATGTTCTTTTCATCGTAGCTGAACGACGCGCCGCCGATCGAGGTGGTGGCCATGAACTGCTCGATCGTATATTTGCGCACCGGTTTGGCGGGCGCCGCGTATGCCATTTGCATTGCCAGCGCGATTGCCACGGCGCCTGCTGCGCGATACATCACGGACATGTGGATCCTCCTGTTAAAGTGGTGGAAAAACAGCCAGGCCAGTGTTGCAAAATAATTTACCCATGTCAATAAAACAAGAACGAGCCCGCGCCGAAAAACTGGCGCGCCAGGCTGTCCCATCCTCCCCCGCCGCATGGCGCGCATGGTTCGACGGATCCGCCCACCCCAACCCAGGCCGCATCGGCATCGGCGTGCTGCTGGCCGGTCCTGCCGGCGAACGCGTAGAGATCAGCCGCCGCGCAGGGCATGGCAGCAGCGGCGACGCCGAATACCTGGCGCTAATTGCGGCGCTGGAGAAGGCGGTGGAGCTGGGTGTGGGGGAGTTGCTGGTGTACGGCGACAGCCAGGTGGTGGTGCAGGACGTGCTGGTCTCGCAGGCTGCGGGCGCCAAGGCGCTCGAACTGCATCGTGCGCGCGTGGCCCAATTGATGGCGGGACTGGCCCAGGTGGATGTGCGCTGGGTGCCGCGCCACAGGAACGGCGATGCGGACCGCCTGTCGCAGCAGGCGATCCACGAAGGCGGTGTTTAAGCCGCCATCTTTTCTACAACGCCCATATCGGCCGAAGACATCAGGCGTTCGATATCGACCAGGATCAGCATGCGGTCGTCAATGGTGCCCAGGCCGGTGATGTATTCGGTATCCATAGTGCCGCTGATGTCCGGTGCAGCCTTGATCTGTTCCGGCTCCAGGATGGTCACGTCCGACACCGCGTCGACCACCATGCCGACGGTGCGGCTGCCGATATGCAGGATGATGACCACGGTGAACGGGCCGTACGTCGGCTCGCCCAGCTGGAAGCGCACGCGCATATCGATGATCGGCACGATCAGGCCGCGCAGGTTGATCACACCCTTCACATAATCCGGCGCGCTGGCGATGCGGGTCGGGTTTTCGTAGCTGCGGATTTCACTGACTTTCTGGATATCGATGCCGTATTCTTCCTGGCCCAGGGTAAAGGCGAGGTATTCGGCAGCTTGGGTGGCAGTAGAAGTCATGACAATCTTTCATTTGTGAACGACGATGCCATATGTTACCGTAGGTCAATAAAATTTTCACCAAGAATTTTGCCATAGAGAAACACGCAAGTTTGTGGAAAATACATGGCACAATTGCGCGGCTAATAAACAGAAACAATGGTTTTTATGGATATTTCCCTGAGCAGCTGGCAGCCACGCCTGGTCGCGCTGGCCACTGCCGCCGCCGATGAAGACGGCGCCCATGACTGCAACCACCTGCACCGCGTCTGGCGCAACGCCACCCTGCTGCTGGAGCAGCATCCCGAGGCCGACCAGCTGGTGGTCATGGCCGCCTGCTACCTGCACGACCTGGTCAACCTGCCGAAGAACCATCCGCAACGCCACCTCGCATCGCGCCAGGCTGCCGCACTGGCGCGCACCCAGCTGGCCGCAGCGGGCTTCCCGGCCGAGCGACTGGATGCCGTGGCCCACGCGATCGAAACCCATAGTTTTTCCGCCGCGCTGGAACCGCACAGCGTGGAAGCCCGCATCGTGCAGGACGCCGACCGTCTGGACGCCCTGGGCGCGGTCGGCCTGGCGCGCATGCTGTATACCGCTGGCCGCATGGGCTGCGCCCTGGCGCATCCGGACGATCCGCTGGCCAATCACCGCGAGCGCAATGACAAGGCCTATTCGCTCGACCACATTGAAATGAAGCTGGCCACCCTGCCCGGCACCATGAAGACCGCCGCCGGCCGCACCCTGGGCGAACAGCGCCTGGGCGAGCTGCTGGCGTTCCGCGACCGCTTTGTCGCAGAATGGGCGGTGGCGGCATGAGCCAGGCCGGTCAATCCAAAGGCAACCTGAATTTTGTACTGGTCAGCATCTTCATCGACATGCTGGGTATCGGCATCATCGTGCCGGTGCTGCCGATCCTGGTCGGCCAGTACGTCGCGGACCGCGAGATGCACGCCATTTGGTACGGCATCTTGGGCGCCACGTTCGGCCTGCTGCAGTTCATCTTCATGCCGATGCTGGGCGCCATCAGCGACCGTATCGGCCGCCGTCCGGTGCTGCTGTATTCCATGGCCGGCATGGGCATCAACTTCCTGGCCACGGCCTGGGCGCCGAACCTGGCCTGCCTGTTCATCGGCCGCGTGATCGGCGGCATGTCGTCGGCCAGCATGTCGGTCGCATCGGCCTACGCATCCGACATCTCCACCCACGAGGACCGCGCCAAGAGCTTCGGCAAGATCGGCGCCACCTTCGGGCTTGGCTTCATTTGCGGTCCGATGCTGGGCGGCCTGCTGGGCGACATCGACCTGCACCTGCCGTTCTTCGTCGCCGCTGCGCTGTCCTTCGCCAACCTCATTTACGGCTATTTCTGTGTGCCGGAATCGCTGCCGGAGGAACGGCGCGGCAAATTCAAGCTAGTGTCGGTCAATCCATTCAGCGCGCTGGCCAGGCTGGTCGCACGCCAGGACATCCGCGGCCTGGTGATTACCTTTGCCCTGGTCACCGGCGCTCAGATGATGCTGCAGTCGACCTGGGTGCTGTTCACCCACTTCCGCTTCGGCTGGAGCCCGGCGGAAAACGGCATCGCCCTGTTCTGCGTGGGCCTGGCGGCCGCCGTGGTGCAGGCCGGCCTGCTCGGCCTCTTCATCCGCAAATTCGGCGAGGTGCGCCTGTCCCTGATCGGCCTGACCTCCGGCGCCATCACCTACCTGCTGTACGGCCTCGCCACGCAAGGCTGGATGATGTATGTCTTCATCCTGTGCAACCTGCTCTCGTTTGCCGCCGGACCGGCGCTGCAAGGCATCGTCTCCAAGGCCACGCCGCCCAATGAACAGGGCGAGTTGATGGGGTCACTGCAGTCGATCAGCAGCCTGGGTTCCGTCATCATGCCGCTGGTGGGCGGCAGCATCCTCAGCGCGGTCAGCCACTTGCCGCCTGGCGACTGGCGCGCCGGCAGCACCTTCTTTGTCTGCGCCGCCATGCAGGCCGTCGGCATTTACGTGGCGCGGCGTTATTTCCAGCGCCATCAACTGGCCCTGCAAACCGGTGCATAATCGCGATATGACTGGACTTCGCATCATCCGCCGCCTGCTGGCCGCCGCAACCCTCGCGGCGGCCATGCCGGCGCACGCCGAATGTTCGCGCGATATCGTAGTACCGGTGTCCAGCACAGGCGTCAGCGTCATCGTCGGCAATGGCGTCTTCAGCGGCATCTATCCGGACCTGTTCCGCAGCCTCGGGCCGCGCGCAGGCTGCCATTTCGTGTTTGCCGGCGTGCCGCGCGCCCGCCAGGAGTTGATGTTCGAGACCGGCAAGGCCGATCTGCTGCTGCCCGCCACGCGCACCCCGGCACGCGACGTGCACGGCATCTTCGTGCCCATGGTCGGGCATCGCGCCGTCCTGATATCGCTGCAAAGCGCCCGCCCTGCCATCATCAACGCACAGGACCTGCTGGACCGGCGCGACCTGCGCATGGCCGTCGTGCGCGGATACGATTACGGCGAAGCCTACCAGGCGCTGGTGCGCGAGCTGGCCAAGCAAGGCCGCCTGTTCGTTGAAGTCGAACCTACCGCTATCGCACGGCTGCTGTTCGTCGGCGCGGTGGACGTCACGATCATGGGCCCGACCATCCTGGCCGGCGCCATCAACCGCGAAGCCCGCGTGCAGGGCATGCTCGACCGCCTGCGCCTGGAGCCGATTCCGGAGCTGCCATGGCAGCAGACCGGCGTCTACGTCTCGCGCCACTCGCTGACGCCGGACGACCGCGCCATCCTGCTGGAGTTGCTGGAGCGCGCCGCCAAGTCGAATGTGGTGATGGAAGGATTCCAGCGCTACCACCGGCCAGAAATCCTTAGCGAAAGCGTGCGCCCGCGTTGATGTCGCCCACCGTTGTCGCCGTCGTCCTGTGCGGCGCGCTGCTGCACGCAAGCTGGAATGCGCTGGTCAAGGGCGGCCGCGACCCCTTTTTCGGCAGCGTGCTGGTCGCCAGCGGCGCCGCGCTGCTTTCGCTGCCCTTCCTGCCGTTCCTCGCAGCGCCGGCGGAGGCCAGCTGGCCCTATATGGCCGCCTCCACGGTCATCCACTATTTCTATTACGGCCTGCTGGCCGCAGCCTACCGCCACGGCGACATGAGCCACGCCTACCCGCTGATGCGCGGCAGCGCGCCGCTGCTGGTCGCCTTGTCGAGCGTGCCCTTGCTTGGCGAGCACCTGACGCCTACCCAGTACGCCGCCGTCGCCTGCATCAGCGGCGGCATCTTCGGACTCTGGTTCGCCACCCGCGCGACCGCCACGCAGGCCACAGCCTCCTCGCGTAGCCGCGCCACGCTTTACGCCCTGCTGAACGCCCTGGTAATCGCCGCCTACACCCTGGTTGACGGATTGGGCGCACGCGCATCGGACGCACCGGCCGCCTACGTCATGTGGCTGCACATACTAAGCGCCGTTGGCCTGCTGGCCTGGTGCACCATCCGCTGCCCGCGCCAATTGCACGGCTACGCCATCCAGCACTGGCGCACCGCCATCCTCGGCGGCGCCGGCACGCTGGGCTCTTACGGCCTCGCCTTATGGGCCATGACAGTCGCCCCGCTGGCCGCCGTCGCAGCCCTGCGCGAAACCTCCATCCTGTTCGCCGCGCTGATCGCCAGGTTCTTCCTGTCCGAACGCATCGGCCGCAAACGCGCCCTGGCCATCGCCGCGATCGCCGCCGGCGCGGTGCTGATGCGCCTCGCCTGAATCAGCGCTCCACAACAGGCAGCACCACGGCGCTGCCATGGAACACGCGCTGCGTGGCCTTCTTGTAATCGCCAGGCGCCGCCAGGAAGATGTTCGGCACGTAGGTTTGCGGGTTGCGGTCGTACAGCGGGAACCAGCTGGACTGCACCTGGATCATCACCCGGTGGCCGGGCTGGATCACGTGGTTAACCGGCGGCAGCGTGAAGCTGTACTGCACCGGTTTGTTGGACGGGATGGCCGATGGCTTTTCGAAGCTGTCGCGGTAGCGGCCGCGCAGGATGTCCATCGACAGCGGCAGCTGGTAGCCGCCCATGGCAGGCTGCGACGGCACTTCGTCCGGATAGACGTCGATCACTTTCACGACCCAGTCGGCATCGCTGCCGGAGGTCGAGGCGTTCAGGTGCACGACTGGGGCGCCGGACAGCACCAGCGGCTCTTTCAGCGGTTCTGAAACGTAGCTCAGGACATCGGTGCGGTCGCTGACAAAGCGCTGGTCGCTCACCAGCCATGGCTTCCACACGTTTTCATCCTCCATGCGCACAGGACGCGGCACGAACGGCACCGGCTTGGCCGGATCAGACACGTATTCATCGTAAGCCGCTGCGGCGCCGGCCGGCTTGGCGAACGACAGCTTGAAGCCGCCCTGCAGGTACACCGGCTTGGCGCTGGATTGCGGCCACTGCGACAGGCGCTGCCACTGGTTGCTGCCGGTCTGGTACCAGAACACCGGCGGCGTCGCGGCGGCGGGCGCACCATCCACCAGGTGCTGCTTGAGGAATGGCACCATCACATCGCGGCGGAACTCCAAAGCGGTATCGCCGGTGAAGCGCAAGGCGCCGAGCGAGGAGCCATCGTAATTCACGCCGCTGTGGCGCCAGGGGCCGACGGCCAGGTAATTCAGCTTATTGTCCTTGTCCTGCTTTTCCAGCGCGGCATAGGTTGCGTAGGCGCCGTAGATATCTTCCTGGTCCCACTGTCCCACCACGTGCATGGTCGGCACGGTCAATGGACGCTTGGCGAGAATGCGGTCCAGCGCCTGCTCCTGCCAGAAGCTGTCGTAAGCCGGATGCTCGAACAGCTTCTTGGTGAAATTCAGCTGGTCCAGGCCATGACGGCGCGCCATGTCCGCCACCGAACCCGCGCGCAGCACCGCATCGTAATCGTCGTAGATGCCGGTGGCCAGCGCCTCGCCGCGGCCGCGCGCCGTGTTCTGGCCGGAGATATAGGCCAGCGTATTCACGCGGAAGGCGCCATTGTGGAACCAGTCGTCGCCGCGCCAGCCATCCACCATGGCGCTCATAGGCACCGCAGCCTTCAGCGCGGGATGCGGCTCGGTCAGCGCCATCAGCACGGTAAAGCCTTCGTAGGAAGAACCGATCATGCCGACTTTGCCGTTCGTTTCCGGCACATTCTTGACCAGCCACTCGATCGTGTCCCAGGCATCGGTACCGTTATCGGTCTGGCTGCTGTTCAGGGGGCCCCGCACCGGGCGGGTCATCACATAATCGCCCTCGGAACCATACTTGCCGCGTACGTCCTGGAACACGCGGATGAAATCACGCCCGAACACTTCATCGCCCATCGGCAGCGAAGACTGCATCCACGGGCTGGTATTGCGCTTGGCGCGGCCGGCCGCGTTGTACGGCGTGCGCGTGAGGATGATCGGCGCCTTGCTGGCGCCCTTCGGCACCACGATCACCGTGTGCAGCTTTACGCCGTCCCGCATCGGGATCATGACCACGCGCTTGATGTAATCAGCCTGGTCCTGCGGGGCCTCGAAACCGGCCACGATATCGGGCGCCATCGGCGAAGTCTGCGCGCCGGCCTGGGCGGCCAGTAATACGGTGGACAGCAAAAAGACGTTACGCATGGGGGTCTCCGGCAAGGCGTGAAAATTTTTCGGCAATATTACTAGAAAACCAATGTCTTGGCGTATGCGTGTGTTCGCACATACGGTTCCGGCTGTCTCAGCAACAATGGCTCTTACCGTGATCGTCGAAGGAGTCCATCATGAAAAAATTGCTGATTGCAACGCTTTTGGCTGCTTCCCTGGGCGGCGGCCTGGCTTTCGCCCCCGCCGCCAACGCTGATGTCGTCGTGGTGCGCGTCGCCCCGCCGCCAGCCCGCGAAGAAGTCATTCCGCCAGCCCGCCGGGGCTATGTGTGGACGCCCGGCTATTGGCACTGGAACGGCCACCGCCACATCTGGGTGAACGGCAAGTACGTGCGCGCCCGCCACGGCTACTACTGGCGCGAACCCTCCTGGGCACAACTGGATAATGGCCGCTGGCGGATGGAACGCGGGCGCTGGGAGCGCGGCGACCGTGACCGCGACGGCATCCCCAACCGCTATGACCGCGACCGCGACAACGACGGCGTCCCCAACCGCGTCGACGAACGCCCGAATAATCCTTACCGGCAATAATTGTCCATATTCGTTCCTGACCCCAGGATGGACAGATCTTGACAGGGGGCACTGGAACTGTAACCATTGCGGGATGAAATTTATCCAATCACATCTGTTTTCCCGCAATTGGTGGCGCCGCTGACTTAGCGCGGCCACTGAAAAGTGATGTGATTTTAATATCAACGCCGCCTCTGTCCAGGTGGCGTTTCTTTTGGGCGCAACGGCAACAGGGGCAAGCAGAAAGAACCCTATGAGCCAGCCAGCCTCCCCTGCCAAACCGATTATCCTGACCGGCGACCGTCCAACCGGTCCGCTGCACCTCGGCCACTTCGTCGGTAGCCTGCGCAACCGTGTGTCCTATCAGGATGACTATAACCAGTTCATCATGCTGGCCGACTCGCAGGCGCTGACCGACAATATGGACGACACCAATAAGGTGCACCGTAATGTGGTGGAAGTGGCGCTGGATTATATGGCTTGCGGTATCGACCCGGCCAAGTCCACCATCCTGATCCAGTCGCAAATCCCGGAACTGGCCGAGCTGACCTTCTATTACCTGAACATGGTCACCGTGGCGCGCCTGGAGCGCAATCCGACCGTGAAGCAGGAAATCGTGCTGCGCGGCTTTGAGCGCGATATCCCGGCCGGCTTCCTGACCTACCCTGCTTCGCAGGCGGCCGATATTTCGGCCTTCAAGGCCACCATCGTGCCGGTCGGCGAGGACCAGATCCCGATGATCGAGCAGACCAACGAGATCGTGCGCAAGTTCAACCGCCTGGCCAATAAGGACATCCTGGTCGAGTGCAAGGCGGTGGTGCCGGAAGTGGGCCGCCTGCCAGGCATCGACGGCAAAGCGAAAATGTCCAAGTCGCTGGGCAATGTGATCAACCTGGGCGCTACCGCCGACGAGATCAAGGCTGCGGTGAAGATGGTCTACACCGACCCGCTGCACCTGAAGGTCTCCGACCCGGGCCACCTGGAAGGCAACGTCGCCTTCATCTACCTGGACGCCTTCGATACCGACAAGGCCAGCCTGCAGGAAATGAAGGACCACTACACCCGCGGCGGCTTGGGCGACTCGGTCGTCAAGAAGCGCCTGGAAGCCGTGCTGCAGGACATGCTGGCGCCGATCCGCGCGCGCCGCGAAGAACTGGCCAAGGACAAGGGCTACATCATGCAGGTGCTGAAGGAAGGCACTATGCGCGCCCGCGAAGTGGCTGCACGCACCACTGATGAAGTGAAGGCCGCCCTCGGCCTGACCTACTTCTGATGCAAGTGCTTGCGCTGGCCGCGCTGTATGCCGTGGCCAGCGTCGTCTGTTTCATCGCCTACGCGCTGGACAAGTCGGCGGCCCGCAACGGCCGCCACCGCACGCCGGAACGCACCTTGCTGCTCCTGGGACTGGCCGGCGGCTGGCCCGGTGCGCTGGCGGCGCAGCAGCTGCTGCGCCACAAATCCTCCAAAACATCCTTTCTTGCCAAATTCTGGCTCACCGTGGTGCTGAATATGGCCGCGCTGGTCGCGCTACAGGCCGGATGGGTAAGTCTCGGCGGGCTCCTCGTGCTGCCACAGGGCTGAACGCTCGAGCGGCGTCAGCGCGGTTGTGCGGTCGACGTGGATCAGGGCGTCGAACTGGCGCGCCGCATCGGCATGGAAGTAGTGGCTCAGGCGCTCCGTGTCGGGACGGTAAATCACGCCGATCGCCCGCTCCAGCAAACGCCCGTCGACCCGCGCCAGCGCGCTGCCGCGCCCGCGCAATGGCAGCAGGAACACCGGCATCCCCACCTCATGCAGCAGGCGCTCCACGCTGTCCGGCCGTGACGGCACCACCGGTTTCAGTTCGGCCGGGCCGTCCCAGTCGCTGGCTGCCGTCACGCTGCCGGCGTGGGTGGTGAAGCCAAGCAGGAAGCTGTCCTGCGGGCGATAGCGCTCGCGCACCAGCTGGCCCAGGTTCAGTTGTCCATGCTCGCCCATCTCCGTCGCCCGCGCGTCGCCCAGGTGCGATTTGTGCGCCCACACCACGATGCGCGCCGGGCGCCCGATGCCCTGGCCGATATGCTCGCGCAGCGCCTGCAGCGTTTCCGCCATATGCGAGTCGCGCACATTCCACGATTCGTCGCGGCCGCGGAACATGGCGCGGTAATACACCTCCGCATTGCGCGTGACGCGGGCATTTTGCTGCGCGTAGAAGAATTCATCCGGCACCATGCCAGTGCGCAGGTGTTCGTTGGCCTTGCGGTTCATGTCCACCAGCTGGCGCAGCACCGCCTCTTCGCAATGCGGCTTCATGCCGAAACTGGTGGCGTAGCCGTAGCGCTGCGGGTCTTCGGCAAAGTGGTCGATGCAGCTGTAGCGCTCACGCGCCCGCGCCGCCGCTTCGGGATCGGCCTGCTCCAGGTAGGCGATCACGGCATGCATCGATTGCTCCAGGCTGTACAGGTCCAGCCCATAGAAACCGCAGCGGCGCGCCGGGCTGGCGACGTGCAGATTGTGCAGGCGCAGCCAGTTCACCAGGTCCACGGTTTCGTGGTTGCGCCACATCCATTGCGGGAAGCGCTTGAAGCCGGACAGCGCCTGGTCGGCGCTCATATCATCGCCCATATGCTGCACATAGCGGCTGACGCGCAGCGCATCGGGCCAGTCGGCTTCGACCGCGATGGCGTCGAAGCCCTTGTCGACAATCAGGCGTTTGCTGATGTCGGCGCGCAGGCGGTAGAACTCTCGCGTTCCGTGCGTGGCCTCGCCCAACTGCACCAGCGTCGCGTCGCCGATGCATTCAAGCAGGAACTCGAAATCCTCCGCTGTTTCCAGTGGCCGCGCCTCGCGCTGCAGCGCGGCGGTCAAAGTCGTGTCCATGCCAGCAAGATATCGCAAGCTGTGCGAAACTGTCGCAGGTTAAAAAAAGGAAATAAAGATGTGGACTGGTGTGGTGTGTGGCCTGCTGGCAGGCGCGATGTGGGGCATGGTGTTCATTGTGCCGGAACTGCTGTCGGCCTTTACGCCGCTGGAGATGGCGGTCGGCCGCTATACGGCCTACGGCGCGATTGCCTTCGTCCTCATGCTGCCGCGCTTGCGCAACCTGGTCGGCCGGCTGGAGCGCAGCGATTATTTCGCGCTGGTGCGCCATGCGCTGGCGGGCAATATCGTCTACTACATGTTCCTGGCGCTGGGCGTGAAGCTGGCCGGCGTGGCCCCCACCTCGCTGATCATCGGCGTGCTGCCGATCGCGGTTACCCTGATGGGACGCAACGACCATGGCGCGGTGCCGCTGCGCCAGCTGGCCATGCCGCTGCTGGTCACGGCCGCCGGCATCACCTGCATTAATATCGACGTGTTCCAGCACGCGGCGGCGGGCGGCGGGTCGCTGGTCAATACGCTGGTGGGCGTGGCCTGCGCCACTGGCGCCCTGCTGTGCTGGAGCTGGTACACCCTGGACAATGCGCGCTACCTGAAACGCAACCCGCACTACAGCAGCGCGGAATGGTCGGCGCTGTATGGCCTGTCGACCGGCTTTATCTCGATCATCATCGGCGGCCTTGCGTTCGCGGTATTCCATGCCGATGTCACCGGGGCTGCCGGCGCGGCATCGGGCCGCGACTGGACCATGTTCTGGATCTGCAATGGCTTGCTGGCCCTGGGCGCTTCCGTGATCGGCAACCACCTGTGGAATATCGCCAGCCGCCGCGTGCCGGTCACCCTGTCCGGCCAGTTGATCCTGTTCGAGACCTTGTTCGCGCTGCTGTACGGCTTTATCTACAAGCAGCAGTTCCCGCGCCCGCTGGAGGTCGCCGCCATCGTGCTGCTGATCGCGGGCGTGACGTGGTCGATGCACGTCCACGCCCAGGAAGAAGAACTCAGTCCGGCTTGACGCGCGGCGCGCGCTCGGCCACCAGCGCCGCCATGGCGTGCGCGCCCAGCCCCGCCGCAACGCCAGCCGCATCGGCGGCGCTGCGGTTCTGGCTGACCTTCCACTTGCCGCTGATTTCGGCAATCGGGATCTCAATCCCCACAATCGCCTTCAGCAAGCCGTCGATAAAATCCGCCGGCGCATCGGACAGCGTCCACGGCTCCGGCATGCCGCCTTCGTGCACGGCGGTGAGGTCATTGAGCTGGCGCTTCAGCCAGGCGGCATCCTCCACCACGCGCGCAGTGCCGCGCACCTGCACCATCGCGTAGTTCCAGGTCGGCACCTGCTTGTGGTTTTCGGCTTTGGACGGATACCAGTTCGGGCTGACGTAAGCATCCGGCCCCTGGAACACCACCATGCAGTCGCCGCCGGCGGCCAGCGCCCGCCACGCCGGATTGGCGCGCGCAACGTGGGCGCGCAGCACGCCCAGGCCGGCCTCGCCCTCGGCGGGATACAGCGCGAACGGCACCAGGTCGGCGCTCGGTGCGGAAGGGATAATCAGCATCCCGAGCGGATACGCCCGGATCAGCCCATGCTGGACCTCGATGCGGTCCTCGGCGAAATGAGTTTGCTTGTACATGGCCCCAGTCTAGCGACGCGCGCGGGCGCGGCATAGAGCCAGCGATGGCCTAATTCAGCAGGCCATGTTCGACCATGACATCCTGGATCAGCTCCAACCGCAGCACCGGGTTCTCCTGCGCCAGCAGCAGCTGCTTCTGCGCCAGTGTCAGGCGCAGCAGCTCGCACCAGCGGTTGGCCACCCAGCCTGCCTCGGTCAGGCGGTAAGGCGCCAGCATCGGCATCTGATCCGGCGGCACGCCGCGCTCCTGCAAGGTCTGAATCAGGACCCCGAGGCTGTTGGCCACGTCCTGCTGGTCGGAAGGGATGGGCACCGCCAAATCGTCGTCGATGGCCGCCACCTCCGCCATCCACAAGCCGTGTTTGAGCTGTTCCGCCGTCACGATGCGGAAGCGCTGGCGCCCCTTGCAGCGGATATGCATCAGCCCCGGCATCAGCGCCTTCCACTCCTCGATATGCGCCATGGTGCCCACCGCGCACAGGGTCTCGTGCTGGTCCGGCTTGCGCACCTCGTTGCCCTGCACCAGGGCGACCACGCCGAAATCCTCCTTATGCTCGATGCAGCGCTTCACCATATCCAGATAGCGCACCTCGAACACCTGCAAAGGCAAGAAGCCATCCGGATACAGCACCGTTTGCAACGGGAATAAGGGAATCGCGGCCATACTTCATCATCGCACGTTTCTATACACGGTGCCGCCTTTCATGACGAAGTTGACCCGGTACAGGGCCCCGATTTCGGCAGTGGGATCGCCCTGCACCGCCACCAGGTCCGCCAGGTAGCCGGCCTTGACCTGGCCCAGCGAGCCGGCGCGGTCCAGCACAGCAGCATTCACCACCGTCGCCGCCCGCAGCGCCTCGGCCGGCGTCATGCCCAGCCTGACCATCCATTCCGCCTCGCGCGCGCTGCCGCCGTGGGCGAACACGCCCACATCGCTGCCCAGGCCTATCGTCACGCCGTGCTTGCGCGCCAGCGCGAATGCGCGTGCCGCCGCCTGCATGGAAGGCGTGGGCGCGCCGCCCCGCACATGTTTCTGGAAATACTCGCTGGTCGCCTCGGGCGCCGCCAGCGTGGGGAAATAGGCAACTTTGCGTTCCGCCATCAGCTTGAAGGTCGCCTCGCTGCCGCCATAACCATGTTCGATCGTATCCACCCCGGCCATTACCGCGCGGCGCATGCCTTCATCGGTGGCGGCATGGGCTGCGACACGGCGCCCGGAGCCGTGGGCTGCTGCCACCAGCGCATCGAGCTCCTGCTGGCTGAAGGTCGCGCGTGCCGAATTATCGGGCCCGATGCGGTAGTCGGCATACACCTTGATCCAGTCCGCACCGCGCGCCGACTGTTCGCGCACGGCCTTCACCACTTCGTCGACTCCGGTCGCTTCCTGCGCGCCAACCGGCAGCACCATGTCCGGCCGATAGGACTTCGCGTTCGGGCCATAGCTGCTGCTGGCCACAATCGCCAGCGTGGCAACGAACAGGCGCGGGCCAGGCAGCACGCCATCCTCGATGGCGCGCTTGACCGAGACATCGGCATAGCCGGCGCCTTCGCTACCCAGGTCGCGCAATGTGGTGAATCCCGATTGCAGCTGCTGCTGAACATGGCGGCCGGCCAGCAGCACGCGGTAGGCCTCCGGCTCCTTCAGCACCTGGTCGTCCCAGCTGGTCTCGTTATACGGATGCAGCAGCACATGGGAATGCTGGTCCATCAGCCCCGGAATCAAGGTCTGGCCGGGCAAGGCGATACGTTCGGCATCGGCCGGCGCCGCCACGCTGGCGCTCGGCCCGGCGGCGGCAATCTTGCCGTCCACGACCAGCACCGACCAGCCGCTGTGCGGCGCACCCTCACCCGTCCATACCCGCTCGGGCGTCAGCAATACCGGTTTTCCGGCCCAGGCGGCGCCGGCAAATAGACAAAGGAATGCCGCCGCCAGCGGCCGCAATGCATGCTTCAACATATTCCCGCCGTATAAATAGAAAAAGGGCGGATATTTAATCCGCCCTTCTTGCCGGGTTCAGCTTATTTAATCAGGAAATCTTCCTTGTTCTTGCCCTCCAGCCATTTCGGAGCACGGCCGCGGCCAGTCCATTGCGAACCGGATACCGGATCCTGGTATTTCATCGGCACGCGCGCACGCGGTTTGACCGGCTTATTGCTCTTGGCCGCAGGACCGAGGTCGGCCGGGCTCAAGTCATATTCGCGCATGATGGACCAGATCTGTTCTTTGGCTTTTTGAACCTCGGCTTTGCGCGCATCCGCTGCCAGGTTCTGCAGTTCGGCGATTTTCGCCTGATATTCTTGGTAGGTCGTCATCTTTCTTACCCTAAGTGTATGAAAAGTCGATGTGTGAGAATGTGTGATATTTCTGTCTTGCAATGTACCATAGATGCAAGGATTTTATCCACATAATTTAACCAGAATAATAAAAAAGCGCCACACATTTGAAGTGTGGCGCTTTTTTTTATTTCATCACTATTTAAAAGCCAGTGCGCAGCTGGATATAGGCCATACGGCCCGCCCCCGGCAGAATGCCGAGGTTGGTATCCGTGGTACGGGTAAAGTAAGCCTTATTCGACAGGTTATTTACGCCCAGCTGAATTTCAGTCGACTGCACACCAGGAACCGCCCAGCTTACATTCGCATTCCACAGGCGGTAGGCCGGAATTACACCAGCCGCGCCATTCTCAGATTCGGCGACGGTATTCGCTTCATCGGAATACTGTTTGCCCTGGTGCGTGGTATGCAGGTCCACGGTCCATGCGCCGCGCTTGAATTTAACGCCCTGGCTATCGACATTGCGCGAATAGAACGGCACATCTTTGCCTGCATTGGCGCCCTGGCGCAGTTCCGCATTGGTATAAGAGCAGGTGGCATAAGCGCTCAGGCCAGCCAGTTTGCCGGAACGGTCAAATGCATATTCGGCACGGGTTTCCAGGCCACGGTGCCGGGTTTTACCCAGGTTCTTATAAAACACCGGTGCAGTATTCACAAACTGGATCTGGTTCGAGAAATCCAGGTTAAACAGCGTGCCTTCCAGCTGCCATTGGCTGCCGGTGTAGCGCGCGCCCAGCTCCTGGGTTTTAGCGCTTTCCGGCTTCAGCGCATCGGCCGATTCCTGAAGGTTCAGTTGCAGGTGCTGGATGCTGCCAAAGGAGCTGTTGTAATTGCCGTACAGGGTCACTTCCTTGCTGGCCAGGTAGGACACATTCACCGAAGGCAGCGCCTTGTGGCTGCTGATTTCCTGGGTAAACGCCTTCAGCTTGTTTTCGCGGTCCATCTTGATGCGCTCATAGCGCACGCCCGGCGTCACGCGCCATTGGCCGAAGGCGATCTGGTCGTCCACGTAGAGGGAATGGGCGTCGGTGCTGTTTTCCGAGCTGCGCGAGACGCTGGTGACATTGCTGCCCACCAGTGCGTTCACCATCTTTTCATCGGCGCGTTCGCTGATATAGCGGTAGCCCGCGGTGACGTCATGGCGCACCCGGCCCCAGTTCAGGCGCTGGGTGAAGCGCGGCTCGATGCCGGCAACCTTGTAGTTGCGCGGCTGGACGCTGATGATGGTCGCGGTCTTGTCCTGGGCATTGGCCAAAATGCTGCTACGCTCGCTGTCGTTGAAGAAGGCGCGCACTTCGACTTCCTGCGTCGCCGACAGGCTATTCAGGTAGCCGGCATCGAGGCCCACACGCTGCCCCGACCACTCGTCGACGTTGCGGAAGGCTTCACGCGGACCGGCCTTGTACTGGGCCGCGGTCAGGCCGCCCGGCAGGTCGGTATTGGCGTCGTAATAGGAGAGCTTGGCATTCAGCTCGGACGTCGCGCTCAGCGCATAGCGGAACTTCAGCGCCACGTCGTTCAGCACTTCCTTGCTGTGCTTGCGGTAGCCACGGCCGCTGGAACCGGAGTACAGCAGCGCCACTGCAAAGCCGTCCGCATCGCCGCCGCCGGCGAAGGCGCTGGTCTGGACGTTGTAGTTGCCGCCATCGAAGTAGTTATAGCGCACCGAGGCATCGCCCTTGAAGTCGCCCAGCGGAATCGCGCGCGTCTTGAAGTTGATGATGCCGCCCACGTTCTGCGGGCCATAGCGCACCGCGCCGCCGCCGCGCACCACGTCGATCGAATCGATATTCGCCAGCGATACCGGCGCGAAAGACAGCTGCGGCTGGCCGTATGGCGCCACCGCCAGTGGGATGCCATCCAGCAGGACGGTCGAACGCGGCGAGTAGCGGCCTTCCAGGCCACGCACGCCGATGTTCAGCGAGATGCCGCTGCCGCCGCTGGAGGAATTGTCGGTGATCTGCACGCCGGGCACGGTGCGCAGCACGTCGCTGATGCTGGCGGCGCCGGAGTCCTGGATGTCATCCAGCTTCACGACATTGCGTGCGCCGCCGAAGTTCTTCACGCTCTTCTGGCCGGAACCCAGCCAATTGCCAAGCACCTGCACCGTTTCAATTTGCTGTTCATTGGCGCCGGCTTGCGCATGGACCGCGCCCGAAACCAGGGCCAGGCAAGCGGCAGCAATCGCGCTGCGCTGGAAATTCTTGTTCTTCATTCAATGCCTCGTGTGACTAAGAGGCAAGATTCTAGCTTAGAAGCGCGTCTCCAGTTGTAAGCGAATGAAACGCACGCCCGGGGTAGTGGACTCCGACGACAGGCGGCCCTGCCCCGTGTAATACGTGGAACGCGAGACCTGGTCGCGCGCCAGCAGGTTCCAGCCCGCCAGGCGCAGCTGGGTCTTGAGATCCAGCTTCCAGGCGACGTAAGCATCCAGCTGGCGGCCCGGCGTGGCCCAGTCGTAACGGTCCACGTCCTTGCGTACCAGGCCGGCGCCACGGTAGTTGAAGCTGCCGCCCAGGCTCCAGATACCATCCGGCGTCTTGTAGTCCAGGCCCAGCACCGCGCTGACAGGCACTTGCTGGTCCAGGCGGTTGTTCGGACCCGGCACCGAGTCCACCTGCGACCAGTTGCGGCTGAGGCTCGCGCGCACATCCAGGGCGGGCGCATTGTCCATGACCGCTTTCAGCGGGAACTTCAACTCCACGTCCAGGCTGCGCACATTGGCGCTGCCGTTGTTCATCATGGTGGTCACCCAGCGGCCGCTTTGGTCCAACAGCACATTCGGGCGCGTGAAATCGTTCAGGTGGCGCGCGGCGGCGGCCACGCTGAACAAGGCGCCCTCCGCCCAGTAATGTTCGTACGAGGCGTCGAAGCCGGTCGCCAGTTCCGGCTTCAGGTTCGGGTTGCCGATCCAGTCGGTGTCCACTTGGCTGTTGTTGGTCGAGGTGAATCGGCGGCCGGACAGGGTGCCCGCCTGCGGCGCCTTGTAGGTACGGGTCAGCGCGGCACGCAGCTGGTCCTTCCCGTTCGGCAGCTTGTACAAGGTTTGCGCCAGCGGGCTCCACACGCTGCTGCGGTTGCGCACCGGATCAAAGCCGGCGCCCGAGCTGCGCGTCTCCATGCCTTCCCAGCGCAGGCCCATATACAGCGACCAGGCCTTGCTCAGGTTCCATTCATCCTGCGTGTAGAAAGCGCTGCGGCGTACCGACGCGCGGAAGCCTTCGTCCTTGTCGTCGCGCCCACCGCTGGTGTAAAGGTCGCGCTGGTTGCGCCAGTCATCGCGCTCGGTATAGCCGACGTTCCAGCCCATGGCCAGCGCATGGTCGTCGCCCACCGGCCTGGAATACTTGCCGGTGCTGCTGGTACCCCACTCGCGCACGCCGCTGTACACATCGTGCTGCAGCGCCGGCGCACCGCGATGCGCTTCCGACTCAAACCAGGTGCCGTTGTTGCGCAGGCGATGGCCGCCGATCTTGGCGTCCAGTTTGGCGCCTTCGCCAAACTTGTGCATCCAGTTCAGGTCCGAGCGCGCATGCAGGCTTTTATTGACGTTGATGATGTGGACGCCATCGTAGAACGGCGCTTCGCCCACCGCCACGTCGAAGCGGCGGTCGATGGTGCTCTTGAAGATATTGCGGTTGATGAAGGACTGCGACGTCAGCGTGTCGCCGTTCGCCAGGGTCCAGTTCAGGCGCGGCGACAGCTCCAGGCCGCGTGCGTGGCCGCGGTCGTGGATCAGCATGCGGCGGTCCATCAGCGGCGTGCCGGCCAGGTTGATCAGCTCTTCGTCGGTAAAGCTATTGCGGTCGAACTCAAAGCGCCCGCCGCCCATATTCACCGAATACGAGAAATTGCCGTCCTTGTCCGACAGGATCAGGTTGCCGTTCGGGTTGTTCGCCTCGCTGCTGCGGCCGAAGCCGAGCTTGAACTCGCGCTGCGCCGTCTGCACCGACTTCTTCAAAACGATATTGATGGTGCCGGCGATGGCCTGCGTGCTGAATTCGGCGCTGGCCGCGCGGATCACCTCGATGCGTTCGATGCTGTCCGGCGACAGGGTCTCGATATTGAAGCCCGGCGGCACGCGCTCGCCATTCAGCAGGATTTGCGTATAGCCGCTGCCCAGGCCGCGCATGCGGATATCGCGGCCACCGGCGCCGACCGTCACGCCGGGCACGCGCTTCAGTGCATCGCCGATCGAGGTATCACCGTAACGCTTGAGCTCCTCGCTGCTGACCACGATCTTGCTCGCGGTATCGTCCTTGCGCGGGTTGTAGCCGCCGGCCGAGGACTTGATTTCAACTTTCTGGATGGGTTGCTGTTGCTCCGCCATGGCGTGGGTGGCGGACAGGATGGCTGCGGCAAGGAGTGTCAGGCGAATCATTGTTAATTTGGTAAATAATTCTCGGGCGCAACTCTACCCTATGGTGCAGGCGGTAGCAAGGATATAATTCGGCATCTTTAAATTATTGGAATGCCGACCGTGTCCCGACTTGCCGTACTGCCGCAATACCTGCTCCCGAAAGGCGCCCTGACCAACTTCGCCGGCCGCGTTGCAGGCGCCAAAGGCGGCGAGATGACCACCCGCCTGATCCGCTGGTTCGTGGCCAAGTACGACGTCAATATGGATGAAGCGGCCAACCCGGACATCGCCAGCTACCACAGCTTCAACGAGTTCTTCACCCGCGCCCTGAAGCCGGGCGCCCGCCCGCTGGCGCAGGCCGACTTCGTGTGCCCGGTCGATGGCCGCATTTCCCAGTTCGGCGCGATTGAAGGCGACCAGATTTTCCAGGCCAAGGGCCACAAGTTCAGCACCACCGCCCTGGTCGGCGGCGACGCCGCGCTGGCCAGGCACTTCGAGCACGGCAGCTTCGCCAACCTCTACCTGAGCCCACGCGACTACCACCGCATCCACATGCCATGCGAAGGCAAGCTCAAGCGCATGATTTACGTGCCGGGCGAGCTGTTCTCCGTCAACCCGACCACCGCACGCGGCGTGCCGGGCCTGTTTGCCCGCAACGAACGCGTGGTGTGCGAATTCGACACCGCCTTCGGCCCGTTCGTGATGGTGCTGGTCGGCGCCACGATTGTCGGCAGCATGGCCACCGTGTGGCACGGCGTGGTCAACCCACCGCGCCTGCCGTCCGTCACCGAATGGACTTATGCCGACCAGGACATTGTGCTGAAAAAAGGCGAAGAAATGGGCCGCTTCCTGCTTGGCTCCACCGTCGTCATGCTGTTCCCGAAAGACACCCTGCACTTCAACCAGCACTGGCAACCCGCCGGCCCGGTTCGGCTGGGCGAGCTGATGGCCAACCTGAAATAAAAAGT